>NZ_JBHSFP010000037.1:0-83468 GCF_042654065.1 Sphaerisporangium dianthi
GCGGTTGCTGGAGGATCCGGGGTTCGGGCGGGGTGCGGCGCGGTTGCGTGAGCGGATGCTGGCGATGCCGGCCCCGGCCGAGGTGGTCCCCGCTCTCGAGCAACTGGCCGCCGAGCATCGGAGCTGAAGACATGCGGGTACTTCCGGCCACGTACGCCGAGCATCGGAGCTGAGGTCATGCGGGTGCTGCTGGCCACCTACGCGGAACGGTCGCACTTCCGGGCGATGGTGCCGCTCGGGCAGGCGCTGGTGGCGGCCGGGCACGAGGTGCGGGTGGCGAGCCAGCCGGCGCTCGCCGGGGCCATCACCGGCACCGGGCTGACCGCCGTGACCGTCGGCCGCGACCACGACGCCGCGCGGATCCTGCGGGCCCGGCCCGAACTGGCCGTCCTGGCCGGAGCGGCGAACCTGCCGCCGTTCGACC
Organism: Sphaerisporangium dianthi; assembly: GCF_042654065.1. Lineage (NCBI taxonomy): Bacteria > Bacillati > Actinomycetota > Actinomycetes > Streptosporangiales > Streptosporangiaceae > Sphaerisporangium > Sphaerisporangium dianthi. The sequence goes on from NZ_JBHSFP010000037.1 coordinate 425, forward strand.
TGGTGGACCGGCCGCTGGAGGAGGTCACCTGGGAGGCGGTGTCGTCGGGATACGCCAAGGTCGTCCCCTGGTGGTTCAGGGTGGCGAGCGAATCGATGATCGACGAGCTGGTGGAGTTCTGCCGGGCGTGGCGGCCCGACCTTGTGCTCTGGGAGCCGACGACCTTCGCCGCGCCGCTGGCGGCGACGGTCGTCGGCGCCGCCCACGCCCGGCTGCCGTGGAGCATGGACCTGTTCGGCGCCATGCGCGAGCACTTCGTGCGGTTGCGGGACGAGCGTGCGGAGGGGAAGCGGCGTGACCTGCTGGCCGAGTGGCTGGGGCGGTGGGCGGGGCGGTACGGGGTGGCGTTCGACGAGGTGATGACGTGCGGGCATGTGACGATCGACCAGCTGCCCGCCGAGGTGCGGCTGCCCACGGAGCTGCGCTGCCTGCCGATGCGGTACGTGCCCTACAACGGCGCCGCCGTCGTCCCGCGCTGGCTGCGGGAACCGCCCGGCCGCCCCCGTGTCTGCCTGACCCTCGGCACCAGCGCCACGCAGGTGTTCGGCGGCTACCGGCTCGACATCGAGGAACTGGTGACGGCGCTGTCGGGTCTGGATGTGGAGGTGGTGGCGGCGGTGCCGGGTGCGGGGTCGGGTGGGTGGCGGGTGCCGGGGAATGTGCGGGTGGTGGATTTCGTGCCGTTGCATGTGCTGGCGGGGACGTGTGCGGTGGTGGTGCATCACGGTGGGTGGGGGTCGGCGTGTACGTCGGGGGTGAACGGGGTGCCGCAGTTGGTGTTGGCGGAGCAGTTCGATGGTCCGCCGTTGGCGCGGCGGCTGGTGGCGCAGGGTGGGGCTTTGGCGTTGGAGGAGGGGCGGGTGAGCGGGGTGGGTGTGGCCGAGGGGGTGGTGCGGTTGCTGGAGGATCCGGGGTTCGGGCGGGGTGCGGCGCGGTTGCGTGAGCGGATGCTGGCGATGCCGGCCCCGGCCGAGGTGGTCCCCGCTCTCGAGCAACTGGCCGCCGAGCATCGGAGCTGAGGTCATGCGAACCCCGCCAGGTACGAAGCCGATCCCGTGCCATGCCCGCCGGTCACCGGAGCCGATCCCTTGCCGTTCCCGCCGGTCACCGTGGCAGACGCCATGCGGGTAGTGCCGGCCGTCGAGCATCGGAGCTGAGGTCATGCGGGTGCTGCTGGCCGCCTATGCGGCGCGGTCGCATTTCACGGCGATGGTGCCGCTCGGGCAGGCGCTGGTGGCGGCCGGGCACCAGGTGCGGGTGGCGAGCCAGCCGGCGCTCGCCGGGGCCATCACCGGCACCGGGCTGACCGCCGTGCCCGTCGGCCGCGACCACGCCGTCTCCCGCATGCTGGAGTTCCGCCCCGAGATCGCCGGCCGGCTCAGGACCATGGGCATGCCGCCGTTCGACCTCGCCCAGGGCCCCACGGAGGCCGTCACCTGGGAGGCGCTGACGGCCGGGTACGAGGGTTTCGCCGTGCCCTGGCTGTTCCGGCTGGTCAACGAGCCGATGCTCGCCGAGCTGGTGGACTTCTGCCGGGCGTGGCGGCCCGACCTGGTGGTCTGGGAGCCCATCACGCTCGCGGCGCCGGTGGCCGCGTCGGTCGTGGGGGCCGCACACGCGCGGCTGCTGTGGAGCGTCGACCTGTTCGGCCACCTGCGCGACCGCTTCGTCCGGTTGAGGGACGCGCGCCCGGCGGGGGACCGCAGGGACGCGCTCGCCGAGCTGCTGGACCGGTGGGCCCGGCGGTACGGCGGCGCCTTCGGTGAGGAGATGCTCTCCGGCCGGGTCACCATCGACCAGCTGCCGCCCTCGATGCGCCTCGCCGGCGGGCCTGACAGCCTGCCGATGCGGTACGTCCCCTACAACGGCACGGCCGTCGTCCCGCGCTGGCTGTGGGACCGGCCCGAGCGCCCGCGCGTGTGCCTCACGCTGGGCGTCACCGACGGCGAGCTGTACGGCGGCTCATTGTTGCCCATAAGCGAGCTGCTGTCGGCGCTCGCGGACCTCGACGCCGAGATCGTCGCGACGCTGCCCGGGGCCGGCCGGGACGCTTCGCGGCGGCCGCTGCCGGACAACGTGCGCGTCACGGGATATGTGCCGCTGCACGCCCTGGCCACCGCCAGCGACGCGGTCGTCCACCACGCCGGATGGGGCACGGTGTGCACCACGGCACACAGCGGGGTGCCGCAGCTCGCGATCGCGCAGCGGGAGTTCGACGGGCCGCTGCTGGCGCGCGGCGTCGCCGCCCAGGGCGCCGGGCTCGTGCTGGACCCGGGCGAACTCGACGGCGACGTGCTGCGCCGGGCGGTCGGACGGCTGCTGGCCGATCCCTCCTTCCGCGAGGGGGCGGCGGGACTGCGCGAGGAGATGCTCGCCATGCCGTCCCCCGCCGAGGTGGCCGCCCGGCTTGCGGAGCTGTGATCACACGGTCGCCCGCCGCAGCGGCTCCCACCATGCCCGGTTCTCCGCGTACCACTGGACGGTGCCGGCCAGCCCGTCGGCGAAGGGGATCTCCGGCCGGTATCCCAGTTCGGCCGTGATCTTGCCGAAGTCGACCGAGTAGCGCCGGTCGTGGCCCTTGCGGTCCGCTACCGGTTCCACCATCGACCGGTCGTTGCCCGTGAGCCGCAGCAGGGCGTCGGTCAGCTCCAGGTTGCTCAGGGTGTGGCCGCTGCCGATGTTGTAGACCTCGCCGGCCCGCCCCTTGTGCGCGGCCAGCGCGATGCCCCTGCAGTGGTCGTCGACGTGCGTCCACTCTCTGACGTTGCCGCCGTCCCCGTACAGCGGCACCTTCCTGCCGTCCAGCAGGTTGGTGACGAACAGCGGGATGACCTTCTCGGGGTACTGGTAGGGGCCGTAGTTGTTCGAGGACCTCACGATGGTCACCGGAGCGCCGTGGGTGCGGTGCAGAGAGAGGGCGAGCAGATCGCTCGACGCCTTGGAGGCCGAGTACGGCGAGGTGGGATCGAGGGGGTGGTCCTCCGGCCAGGAGCCCGAGTCGATCGAGCCGTAGACCTCGTCGGTGGAGACGGCCACGCACGCGTCCGCCCCGTGGCGGCGCGCGGCGTCGAACAGGACGTAACCGCCGACGATGTTGGTGGTGACGAACGCGAGGCCGCCGTCGATCGAGCGGTCCACGTGCGACTCGGCCGCGAAGTGGACGACCGTGTTCACCCCCCGCATCACCTTGTCCACCAGCCCGGTGTCGCACAGGTCGCCCCGCACGAAGTCGAGCCGGGGATCGTCGATGACCGGCGCCAGGTTGGCCAGGTTGCCGGCGTAGGTCAGCTTGTCGAGGACGACGACCTCGAACCGGCCGAACCAGGGGTAGGCGCCGAGCAGCAGCCGGCGGACGAAGTTGGACCCGATGAACCCGGCGCCGCCGGTGATCAGAATGCGCATGCCGCCACCTTTTTCCTCACACGAACGAGCCGGCGATGCTCATGACGTACCTGCCGTATTCGGAATTGTTCATCTCGGCCCCCAGCCGGTGGCAGGACTCCGCGTCGATGAGATTCATGCGCAGCGCTATCTCTTCGACGCACGCCACTCTGACGCCCTGCCTGCTTTCCAGCATGCGGACGTATTCACCGGCGTCGAGAAGCGCCTGGTGCGTCCCGGCGTCCAGCCACGTGAAACCGCGGCCCAGCTCGATGACCTTGGCCCTGCCCTCTTTCAGGTACACCTGGTTGACGTCGGTTATCTCCAGCTCGCCGCGCGCGGACGGCTGCAGGTCCCTGGCGATTTCCACGACGTCGGCGTCGTAAAGGTAGAGGCCGGTTATCGCGTTGTTGGAGACCGGGCGCGCCGGTTTCTCCTCGATGGATACGAGGTTTCCGCGCTCGTCCAGATCGCCGACGGCGTACCGCTCGGGGTCGGTGACGGGATAGCTGAACAGCGTGCAGCCGTCCAGGATCTCCCAGCCGGCCCGCAGCAGCCTGCGAAACCCCGAGCCGTGGAAGAAGTTGTCGCCCAAGATGAGCGCCGACCGCTGTCCTGCCACGTGGGAGGCGCCGAGGATGTAGGCGTCCGCGATGCCGCGGGGCTCGGTCTGCACCCGGTAGCTGAGCGACAGGCCGAGCCGCGAGCCGTCGCCGAACAGCCGCTGGATGTCGGGAAGCGACTCGGGGGTGGAGATGATCAGGATGTCGCGGACGCCGGCCAGCATCAGCGTGGCCAGCGGATAGTAGATCATCGGCTTGTCGTATATCGGTAGAAGCTGCTTGGACGTGGCCAGCGTGAGTGGGTGCAAACGGGTTCCGCTGCCCCCGGCCAGAATAATTCCCTTCACGGCGCCGCCAGTCGATCGACCTGAATTGGATATGCCTTATCGTACGTGTGTGCCGGCTCCCTCTCAATGACCGGGAAACTTCGGGAGGCGTTGTGCGGATATTGTTCGCCAGTTATGCGGAGCGCACGCATTTCTACAGCATGGTGCCACTCGCCTGGGCGCTGGCCGCCGCCGGTCACGACGTCCGCGTGGCCGGCCAGGCGTCATTGAAGGACGCTATTTCAGGCGCCGGCCTCACCGCGGTGCCGGTGGGGGGTGAAAACAATCTGTGGCGCGTTCTGCGGTTGTATCCGCAGGCCGAGGAAATGGCGCGCTCGCAGGTTTTCCCGCCGTTCGGCCTGCTGGACCTGCCCGAGGAGGAACGCACCTACGCCGCGTTCCGCTCCGGGTACGAACAGGTGGTGCGGTGGTGGTGGCGGCTGACGAACGACCCCATGGTGGACGGGCTCGTCGCCTTCGCCAGGGCCTGGCGGCCGCAGCTGGTGATCTGGGAGGCGGCCACGTTCGCGGGCGCGCTCGCCGCGGCGGCGGTCGGGGCCGCTCACGCCCGCGTCACCTGCAGCCTGGACCTGTACGGCGCGGCCCGCGAGCAGTTCCTGCGGCTCTCCGGCCTCCGGCCGCCCGCCGAGCGGAGCGACCCGCTGGCCGAGTGGCTGGGCGCCCGCGCCGCCAAGGTGGGTGTCCCGTTCGGCGAGGAGATGGTCACCGGCCACTTCACGGTCGAGCAGCTGCCCGCCTCCATGCGCGTGCGCACGGATCTGCGGTACGTGCCGATGCGGTACACGCCCTACAACGGCGTCGCCGTGGTGCCGCGCTGGCTGTGGGAGCCTCCCGCGCGGCCGCGCGTCTGCGTGACGCTGGGCACCATGAACGCCGAACGCCTCGGCGGCTCGCCGATCTCGGTGCGGGAGGCGCTGGACGCGCTGGCCGACCTCGAGGTGGAGGTCGTGGCCACGGTGCCGGACGCCGAGCGCGACCGGCTCGGGGCGGTGCCGGCCAACGCCACGGTCGTGCCGCGCGCCCCGCTGTACGCGCTCGCCGGCTCTGCGGCGGCGGTCGTCCACCACGGGGGCTGGGGCACCATGAACACCACCGCGCTGCACGGGGTCCCGCAGCTGACGCTGGCCCAGCAGTTCGACGCGCCCGTGCGGGGACGGCTGCTCGCCGCCCAGGGGGCCGGGCTGTGTCTCCCGCCGGAGCGGGCGGACGCGGCGGCGGTGCGTGAGCGGGTGACGCGGCTGCTCGGCGAGGCGTCGTTCCGGGAAGGGGCGGCGGGGCTGCGCGACGAGATGCTGTCGATGCCCACCCCGCGCGCGGTGGCCGCCGAGGTGGTGCGGCTCGCCGCCGAGCACCTGGCGTGAGAACGCCCGGCCCGCGCGGGCGGGGGCCGGGCGCGAGCCGGAGTGTCTCGCCGGCGGGACGTCAGCTCCAGCGGCGGTGGCCGACCGGGGCGGGGACCGCCGCCAGTTCCCGCAGGTCCTCGGCGTCGAGCTCGACCTCGGCCGCCGCCGCGTTCTCCTCCAGCCAGCGCATCTTCTTCGTCCCGGGGATCGGGATCACCTCGGGCCCCTGCGCCAGCACCCAGGCGATGGCCACCTGGGCCGGGGTGGCGCCGCGCCGGTCGGCGACGGCGCGCACGGCCCGGGCGATATCGGCGTTCGCGGCCATCGCCTCGACCGTGAAGCGCGGGTCGCGTGAACGGGAGTCGTCGGCGCCGAACGCGGTCGCGGCGAGCCTGCCGCTCAGGTAGCCCCTGCCGATCGGCGAGAAGGCGAGGAAGGCCACCCCGTGCGCCCGGCACCAGGGCAGCACGTCGTGCAGCGTGTAGTCCGCCCAGATCGACAGTTCGTACTGGACGGCGGCGACGGGGTGGACGGCGTGGGCCCGGTCGAGCTCCTCGACGCTCGCGTGCGAGATGCCGAGCCGCAGGGCCTTGCCGTCGGTGACCAGCTTGGCCATCGCCCCCCAGGTCTCCTCCAGGGGGACGGCCGGGTCCACGCGGTGGAGCTGGAGGAGGTCGACGCGGTCGGTGTCCAGCCGGGCGAGCGAGGCCTCGCAGGCGGCGCGGACGTACTCCGGCCGGCCGTTCCTGCTCAGGACGCCACCGGGGCCGGAGACCAGGCCGCACTTGGTGGCGAGGACGACCTCGTCGCGCCGCGCGCGCAGCGCCCGGCCGATCAGCTCCTCGTTCGTGCGGGGCCCGTAGACGTCGGCGGTGTCGAACAGGGTCACTCCGAGGTCGGCCGCGCGGTTGAGCACCCGGGCGGACTCGGCGTCGTCGCGCTCGAGCGGTGTGTAGGCGTGCGACATGGACATGCACCCGAGTCCGATGGAGCCGACTTCGAGGCCGTCGGGCAGAACGGTGGTGCGCATGGTGTCTCCCCCGCGGGCTGGTCACGAGCATGGGGAGGGGTGCACGGCGGCCGTCCGATGAGGGCGACGGATCCCCGTGCACCCCGAGAACTAGATCCGCGCGTAGCCGTAGTCGATGGTGGCGGCTTCCACGGCGTCGGACGACTCACGACGGCCGGCGTCGATCGCGTTGCCGGACTCGTCGACCGTCCATGAGCTGCCGCTGATGGTCAGGTCTCGCATCTTGTCACCTCCTTCGCACGCTCGGATCGAACGCGGCTCTGTGTCAGATCCGGGCGTAGCCGTAGCTGATCTCGGCGGCTTCGACGGCGTCGGAGGAATCGAGACGCGCGGCGTGGGACTCGTTCTCGTCGAGGTCCCAGGAGTTCTGCTGAAGAGCGATATTACGCATTTTTCACCCCCTTTCAGGTTCGCGATGGAGGGTAATGTCGATAATCGGCGATGACAACCCGCCCGCTTTTCGATATCCGGTGCGGATGTCCCGCCGGCGGGACGGAGACGTCATTCAAGGAGGGGCGGGTTCAATGCGGAAAGTAGTGGTCACGGGGCGCGGCGCCATATCGCCGGTCGGCCTGAGCTGGGCGGAGACGTGGAACGGCATGCTGGCCGGCCGCAGCGGCATTCGTGAGCTTTCCGGAATCGAGTTGACCGGGCTTCCCGTGCGGATCGGCGGGCAGATCGACGGATTCGACGCCGAAGAACACCTCCCCGCGCCGCTGGTCCGCCGCACGGACAGGACCGTGCATCTGGCCCTGGCGGCGGCCGCCGCCGCCCTCCGGGAGGCCGGGCTGCCGCAGGCGGGGCTCGGCCCGCGCGCGGCGGTGGTCGTCGGCTCGGTCGGAGGGCACGGCCGGGGGATCGCCGCCGCGCAGAGCGCGTTCGCGCGCAAGGGCGTCAGCGGCCTGAGCCCGTACACCTTCGCGGCCACCGGCATCGTCGGCCTCGCCGCCGAGGTGGCGCTGTACGCCGGCGCCCAGGGGCCGGTGAGCACGGTGGCGACGGCCTGCGCGACCGGCGCCACCTGCATCGGCGAGGGCATGAGGCTGATCAGGGAGGGCGCCGCCGACGTCGTGCTGGCCGGCGGGGCCGACGACACGCTCACGGCCTTCGACCTGGCGGTGGCCGCCCGCGCAAGGGCGCTGTCCCGGCGCAACGACCGGCCTGAGGCGGCCAGCAGGCCGTTCGACAGAGGGCGGGACGGCTTCGTGATGAGCGCCGGTGCGGGCATCGTCGTGCTGGAGAGCGCTGAGCACGCCGCCGCCCGCGGCGCCGAGGTCTTCGGTGAGCTGGCCGGATACGGCGCCACGACCGACGCGCACCATCTGACCGCGCCGCATCCCGAAGGCGTCATGGCACAGCGCGCCGTGCGCGCCGCGCTCGCCGACGCGCGGGCGGACGCGCGGGATGTGGGCTACGTCAACGCGCACGGCACCAGCACCCGGCAGAACGACGCCACCGAGCTCGCGGTCGTCCGCGGCGTGTTCGGGGAACGGGCCGCCGCCCTTCCCGTGAGCTCGACCAAGAGCGTGACGGGCCACATGCTCGCCGCGGCCGGCGCGGTGGAGGCCATGGCGATGCTGGAGGCCGTCCGCACCGGCATGCTGCCGCCGACGGCCAACTGCGACGACCCCGAGGACCCCGCGATGGACTTCGTCGCCCACCGCGCACAGGAACGGCGGGTGGACCTCGCAATCAGCAATTCATTCGGTTTTGGCGGGCACAATGCCGTGCTCGTGGGCAGGCGCGGCTGATCGTTGACAAATGGGCGAGCGAGGCCGTAGTCGTTTCGAATGGCGTGGACACGCCGCGGCAGAAAGGGTGGGGCCGGTGCCCGAGACCGATCAGAAAAGCTTCGAGATTTTGGCGCGTACGGTTCATGAGGTGGCCGGTGTGCCGACGGCCGCCATTAGGCGGGAAAGTCTTCTCGTCGAGGACCTCGGGCTTGATTCGCTGGCTCTCGTCGAGGTTATGTACGTGCTGGAAGAACGGCTGAATATCGCTGTCCCCGAGGAGTCGCTGGCGGACGTGAAGACCGTCATGGACCTCCTTGATCTTTTCTGAGGCTGGAGGGCCACGTGTCGTTCACCGAACTCACGCCTGCTGAGCTGCTCGAAATGGGGCTGGACCACCCGAAGATCACCGAGCGTCCGTGGACGGTCCGCTGGGACGAGGCCGGGGCCCCGGTCATGGCCGGGACCGACATCTCGCGGCTCATGCTGAACCTGCTGCCGGTCACGGCCGGCTTCCCCACGTCGGGCAGCACCGGTGAGAGCCGCGTCTGGCGCCGCACCAGGGAGCAGATGTGGAACGAGGCGGGCATGCTCGCCGACCTGCTGGCCCCCGAGCGCCCGCAGGCGGTGCTGTCGTTCGCGCCGCCCCGCCACCTGTACGGCGCTCTGGCGACCGTGATGCTCGCCGCCCGGCTGCGGGTCCCCATGTGGTACCGGCCGCAGTACTTCGGCGCGATGCCGCCCACCGGGCCGCGCCGCTGGGCGGTCGTGGCCGTGCCCTGGACCTTCTCGATCCTGCGGCGCAACGCGGACTGGGTGGCCTCCGCCGAGCGGCTGTCGGTCCTGCACAGCACGGCGATGCTGCCCGAGACCGCCGAGAGGCTCATCGGCGAGGCGGGGCCGCAGCGCGTGAGCCTCGTCGAGGTGTTCGGCTCGACCGAGACCGGGGGAGTGGCCTACCGCCGGTGGCAGCCGGGCGACCCGCGATGGGAGCTGTTCCCCGACGTGCGCTTCGCGTGGGACCCCGCGCGGCATTCGTCGCCGGACGAGCACCCGCTGACGGTGAGCGGCCCGCGGCTGGCCTTCGGTCCGGACGGCAGGCAACTGGAGTCCTGGGAGATGGACGACTACGTGGTCCGCTCCGGCGAGCGAGGGTTCGTCTTCTCCGGCAGGCGCGGCAGGCTGGTCAACCTCAACGGCCGCAGGGTCAACCTCGACGAGCTGGAACTGCGGGCCCGCTCCCTGCTCGACTGCCAGGACATGGCGTTCCTCCCCGTGGCCCATGAGATGTCCGGGGAGCACGTGGAGATGCTCGTGGTGTCCAAGCCCGGCCTCGCGCTGACCGAGGACTCCGTCCGCACGGCGATCACGTCGCTGGGCGTGCGTCCTTACCGCGTCCACGTCGTCGACCAGATCGACCGGTCGGAGTCGGGCAAGCTGCTCCGGAAACGGCAGGCCCCGTCGATCGGCGCGGGGGCGGCCCGATGACCGCCCTCGACAGCGCCCGCCTGGCGCCGCCGGACTCCCTGGCCGCCGTGCTCGACGCCGCCGCCTTTGACGCCGTGCTCCCGCCGTGCGACGCGGGCGACGCCGCGCGCATGCGCGAGGGGGCCGCCACGCTCGCCAAGGCGCTCGCCGCGGAGGCGCCCGTCTACGGGGTGACGCGGGGGTTCGGCCCCTTCGTCGTGTACGAGGCCGACGAGTCGGAGTTCGCCCAGGGAAAGGGCCTCATCTCGCACCTGGCCTCCGGGCAGGGACGGCCGCTGGACCCCGACGTCTGCCGGCTGGTCGTGTGGCTCAGGCTGATGAGCATGCGGCAGGGATACTCCGCCGTCTCGCCCGAGTTCTGGCAGGTCCTGGCCGATCTGTGGAACCGCGGCTTCACCCCGGCCATCCCGCGGGACGGCACGGTGAGCGCCAGCGGCGACCTGCAGCCCCTCGCCCACGCCGCGCTGTGCCACGCGGGAACCGGCGAGGCGTGGTCGCGCACGGCGGACGGCCGGTGGGAGCTGGTGCCGGCGGCCACCGCGCTGCGCGCCGCGGGCGGGAAGGCGATCGAGTGGCCCGCCCGTGAGGCGCTGGCCTTCGTCAACGGCGGCAGCGTCGGGCTGGCCGTCGCGATTCGCAACCACCAGCACGTGGTGCGGCTCAACCGGGCCGTGGCCATGCTCACGGCGCGCATCGTGGACCTGCTGGGCGCCACGCACGAGGCCTATGCCGCCGGCATCGGCGTCGTGCGCGGGCAGCTCGGGCAGCTGCGCGTCGCCGAGTGGATCAGGCAGGACCTGCCAGAGGGAGCCGTCCGCGACCCCGACCGGCCCCTCCAGGAGCCCTACAGCGTGCGCTGCGTCCCCCAGATCGCCGGCGCCGTGCTCGACCAGCTCGACGCGGCCGAGGCGGTCCTGCTGCGCGAGGCCACCGGATGCACCGACAACCCGATCTGCTACGAGGGGGAGCTGCTGCACGGCGGCAACTTCCACGCCATGCCCGTCGGGCTGAGCTCCGACCAGATCGGGCTGTGCCTGCAGCAGGTCGCCTTCCTGGCGGAGCGGCAGCTCGCCCTGGTGTGCGCGCCGCCGACCAACGGCGGCCTGCCGCCGATGCTGACGCCCCGGCCCGGGGCGGGCAGCGGGCTGGCCGGCGTGCAGATCAGCGCGACGTCGTTCGTCTCCCGCATCCGCCAGCTGGTCTACCCGTCGTCGCTGACCGCCCTCCCCACTAACGGGGGCAACCAGGACCACGTGCCGATGGCGCTCAACGGGGCCAACGCGGTCTCCGAGGCGGTGGAGCTGGCATGGCACGTCGTCGGCTCGCTGGCCGTCGGCGTCACCCAGCTCGCCGCACTCACCGGGCGCGCGGACGGCGAAGCGGGACTGTGGGCGGAGCTGTCACGGGTCTCCCCGCCCCTCGGCGCCGACCGCCCCCTGGCCGCCGAGGTGCGACGGGCGGCCGCGCTCGTCGACGAACACGTCGCGGGCCGGCTGCGCGGCGAGGGCGCCGGCCTGCCGGGCCACGCCTCGATCAGCGACCGGTGAACCACTTTCCAACACGGGGATGTCGAAGGAGAACCACGTGGTCGAAGTCGCCCACGCGCACGCGACGGCGGACGTGATCGGATATGGATGCTGGAGGTTGTCCCTCGACCAGGTCGAACGGCTCACGCCCCGCGAACACGAGGTCTTCCTGCTGCTGGCCGACGGCTGGCCCTACCGGCGGATGGCGGACCTGCTCTACGTGAGCGAGCGGACGATCCGGGCGCACCTGTCGGCCATCGTCGACAAGCTCGGCTTCGACTCGGTGCTGCACGCCCGCCTGGCGTCCTACGGGTACAAGATGCGCCACGACGAGCTCGAGGCCGGCGGGCGGCCGGGCGAGGACGGGAGCGGGAACTGACGCCTCCGCCGCGCGGGCGCACGATCCGCGCACCCGAGGGCCGAGAGGTGCACGTGTGGTGGGCGCCCGCCACCGGCCCTTCCCGGTGGCCGGGCGCCCTCATGAGCGCCGCCGAGGCAGAGCGGCTGCGGGGAACGCGGAGGCGGTCCGACCGCGACCGCTTCACGGTGGGCGCCGCGCTGATCCGCCTGGTGGTCGCGGGCTACCTGGGCGGATCGCCGCGCGCGGTCGAGGTGGACCGCTCCTGCGATCGTTGCGGGCTGCAGCACGGCAGGCCGCGGCTGCCGGCGGCTCCGGAGCTGCGGACGTCCCTGTCGCACAGCGGCGAGCGGGTCGTGCTCGCCGTCGCCCGGCATGCCGAAGTCGGCGTGGACGTTGAAATTTTGACGATGAGCAAGGACCCTGGAACCCTCGCCCGCCGCATCCTCTCGGAGGCCGAACTGGACGATTGGACGCGCCTGCCGCACCATGACCGGCGGCCGGCCTTGAAGACGTACTGGACGCGCAAGGAGGCTCTGGTCAAGGCGACGGGAGAGGGTTTGCGCACGCCGCTGTCGGCGATCACCGTGTCGCCGCCCTCGGCGCCGGCGGCCCTGATCGCCTGGCCCGGCCACCCGGGCGTGGTCGGCCGCACGGGCATGCGGGCGCTGCGCGGCGGCGAGGGCTACGTGGCCCACCTGGCCGTGGTGGGCCTGCCGCGGCCGGAGGTGGTCGAACGCGACGCAGGGCCGCTGCTGGCGCGGGGCGGGTGGACGCCGTGACCGTCGATGGCGTGACGTGCGGCACGACCGCCGACGGCGTGACGTGCGGCACGACCGCCGACGGCGTGACCCGCGGCGTGACCGACGACGGCGGGAGCTGACATGCGCGTGCTGTTCACCTCGGTTCCCCTGGCCGGTCACTTCCTTCCTCTGGTGCCGCTCGCCTGGGCCTTCCGCGCCGCCGGGCACGAGGTCCTGGTGGCCACGACCGGGTCGTTCCTGCCCACCGTGCTGAGGACCGGCCTGCCCGCCGTGCCCTGCGCGTCGGACGAGCGCTTCCGCGATCAGCTGGCGGAGGTCATGTCCGGCACGCCGGAGCAGCAGCGCAGGGCGCACGGGAGGGCGTTCGGCGCTCTGGCGGCGGCCGGCCGGGACGGCGTCCGCGACGTGGTGCGCCGCTGGCGGCCCGACCTGGTCGTCAGCGAGCGGGCCGAGTTCGCCGGGCCGCTGGCGGCCGCGGAGCACGACATCCCCTGGGTGCAGTACCACTGGTCGGTCTCCGACCTGCGCGAGCTCGCGCGGGCCGCGGCCGAGGCGCTCGGGCCCGAGATGGCCGGCCTGCCCGCCCCCGTGGCCGTGCTGGACCCCTGGCCCGCCCACCTGAGGCTGCCGCACGCGGCCGGCCACCACGGCATCAGGCACGTTCCGCACAACGGGGACGTGCCCGTGCCGCCGTGGGTGTTCCTGCCGCGCGAACGGCCGCGCGTCTGCCTGACGCTGGGCACGGTGCTGCCCCGGTTCGGGCACGCGGCGCCTGACCTGGTCACCGCGATGATCGAGAGCCTCGGGCCCCTGGGCGTCGAGGTGGTGGTCGCCGTGGACGAGGACGTGGCGGCGGGCTGGCCGCCGCTGCCCGGCCATGTGACGCACGTGGGCAGGCTCCCGCTGGGCGAGGTGCTGTCGGCGTGCGACGCGGTGATCCACCACGGCGGGCAGGGCACGGCGCTGACGGCCATGCTCGCCGGCTGTCCCCAGTTGGCGCTGCCCCATGTGGACGACCAGTTCGACAACGCCGAGATGGTGGCGAAATCGGGCGCGGGCATCGCGCTGATGCCCGGCGAGGCCGCGCCCGACGCGGTGGCCAAGGCGTGCGAGGCACTGCTGCACGTCGTCGGCCACGGTTCGGCGGCGGCGTCGCTGGCGGAGCTCATGGCGACGTCGCCCGCTCCCGCCGAGGTGGTCAGCCTCCTGACGGAGGGACGAGCTGATGAGTCTCGCCGCGCAGCGCCTTCCTGATCTCCTCCGCGCCGGTGGCCGCGTCGTTGACGGTGACGATGAGCTCTCCGCCGTCCCGCAGCGCCACCAGCAGCGCCTCGCCCTCCCTGACCACGATGGCGTGGCTCCGCACGCTGCGCAGGCGCCAGCCCCAGCCGCCCCAGTTGCGGGGATCCACGCGCATCGCCTCGGCGGTCTCGATGCGGCCGAGCGGCAGGCGGCGCAGAGGACTGAGGGGCAGATATCCCCGCACGACGAGTTGCGTCCCGTCGAAGACGGCGATGACCCCGCCCCACAGATGGAGCGTGGCGAACGACACGAGAGCGGGGATCAGCATCCACTCCATGCCGAGCACGGAGAGCCCGATCATCAGGATGCTGGCCCCCCACGTCTTGCGGACCAGCGGGACGTTCCGCGACCTTCCCATCCAGACCGTGCGCTCGTCGGAGGCCGGAGGCGGGTCGGCGCGCATCCAGTCCGGCGGCGCCTGCGGGTCCTGCCGGGGACGCCGGCGCGGATGCACGACGACCGCCGCGAGCAGGAAGCCCGCCGCTCCGCTCAGCAGTGTGACGGCCTGCGCGGCCGTGGTCGTCGAGGCCTGCCGCCAGGTGACCGCGTCCAGGTTGGCGGCCACCAGGCCGAGCAGGACGGTGAGGCAGATCGTCACCGTCACCCCTACCGCCGCGCCCGCCGCCAGCCGGTAGCCGATGGACCCCGCCGGGCGCAGCCAGGCGATGGCGGCCATGACAAGCCAGGCGATCGCCCCGAGAAGGAGCATCTCCAGCACGGTCGGCTGGAGCGGCGCCGAAGCGTCCGGCTCGCCGTCGGTGAAATGGACCGCGACCGGATCGGGAAGCCGCTCGAAGAGAGCGAAGGGCGTCACGGCGGTGATGGCGAACATCGCGATGGGCAACCCGACGACGACGATTAGCCCCAGGCGCGTGGACCTTACTCTCTGTGCCCGTAAGTGCACATTAATCCCCGTAGGAACTTTGGTACCCCGTCAATAATCCGAAATAGTGTCATAGCCGATGCCGTTGCGGAAGGCGTTCACCACGAGGTTCCCCAGTTCTTCTCCGGAGATGCCGACGCGCCTGGCCTCTGACACGACGTTGATGATCGCCTTGTTCAGGCGGGGGTCGCCACTCTGCGTCACCGGGCTGAGCACCACCGTGCCCCGGCCGCGGCGTACCTCGACCAGTCCCTCGTCGCGCAGCAGCGCGTAGGCGCGCAGCACCGTGTGGAGGTTCACCCGCAGGCTGATCGCCAGATCGCGGGCCGGCGGCAGGTGGTCGCCTGGCTGGAGAGCCCCTCGCGTGAGCTCGCGCCTGAGTCCCTCCGCGATCTGGTCGAACAGAGGCACCGTGGAGCTGAGGTCGATGCTCAGGCGCATAGACGGGGCCCTGCCGATGCTCCAGTGGCAGGCCTGGTGGAACGCCGGTACATGGAAGCCAACTTAGCAGTCCTATGGCGTTGTTCTAGAATTTATGCCATTAATTGGACCCTAATGACTCGGACCGAGCGTGGGGTGACTATGCGACGCACTCAGTCGGCCGCGGTATTCCTGCTTGCCATCGGCCTCCTGACCGGAGGCAGTGCTCACGGCGCCGCAGAGCTTCAGAATTACGACGGGGAGACCCTGTTCAAAGGCCTGTTCCTGGGGGCCGGTCCAGTGGCGGGAAAGCACCCTGACCTGATCGTCCCGACGTCGGGACGATGGCAGGCCCAGCGGGCCGACCACCTCATCCAGCGGATGCGGCAGCACAGGCCGGCGTTCTTCGCCTCCTTTGCCGCCGCCATCACCAGCGGCGACCGCATCCGCATCGAGAGGGCGGCCGTGGCCGCCGACGAGCTGGCCGCCGGGCTCATCACGGCCGCCGGCCCGTCCGACGACTACGGCTCGTTCGTGGCCGTCGACCGCAACTTGATCAAGGAGACGCACATCGTCATGAACAAGAACCGCGTCTGGACCGGCGCGCCGGTCAGGGGCACGCTGGCACGCGACCGCTGGGTCAACGACGTGGCCCAGGCACTGGCCCGGTGACCAAGGACGTGACCCTCGGCAAGGCGGCGGTGGCGCTCGGCCTGATCTGGGGCGTCATCGTCGTCTACGTCGTCGTCGGCCAGCTGCCCGGCGCCGCGCTCCAACTGCCCGGTCAGCGGGGGGTGAGCGAGGTGGCGCGGCTGGTGGCACCCCAGGGCTGGGCGTTCTTCACCAAGACGGCCCGCGACGAGCGGCACACCTGGTGGCGGCCCGACGCGGACGGCACGTGGCGGCCCACCTCGCTCGGGCCGCACGCCGAGCCGCGCAACCTGTGGGGGCTCGACCGCATCTCCCGGGCGGAGGGCGTCGAGACGGGCCTGGTGCTGGAGGCCGTTTCGGGCCACCACTGGCGGGACTGCCCCGACGGGGCGGTGGACGGGTGCCTGTCCCGGTCGGCCACGGCCGTCCACGTCCGAAACCCCTCACCCGGCCCCGTCCTTTGCGGGACGCTCGGCCTGTCCCGGCAGAAGCCCCTGCCGTGGGCGTGGGCCGGGGCCGCCGACCGGACGCGCATGCCCGCCACGGTCGTACGGGTGGAGGTGACGTGCTCGCGAGACTAGGCGCGAGGCTCAGGGGGGTCGCCGAGGCCGCCCCGTGGACGAACGTCTACGGCCTGGCCAGGACCGTGCTCGCCTGCTGCACGCTCACCACGCTGCTCGCCAGCGAGACCTCGACCCTGTTCCGGCCGGCCCAGGGCATTCCGGGCTATCCGTATTGCGACGGCGCGCCGTACAGCTTGTTCTGCGTCGTCCCGCTGGAGACGGCGCACGCGCTGGCGATCGTCATCCTGCTCGTGGCCGCGTCCGGCTGGCGGCCCCGGTACACCGCGCTCCCGCACTGGTGGGTGGCGGTGAGCTTCCAGGCCTCTGCCACGATCCCCGACGGCGGGGACCAGGTGGCCGCGGTGCTGAGCCTGCTGATCCTGCCCATCGCGCTGAGCGACGGGCGGACCTGGCACTGGCAGCGGCCCGCCGGCCAGGTGAACCCGGTGATCTCGCTGGTGGCGTGGTCGGCGTCGCTGGTGATCCGGGTGCAGGTGGCCGGCATCTATCTGCAGGCCTCGATGGCCAAGCTCGGCAAGGAGGAGTGGGCGGACGGGACGGCGCTGTACTACTGGTTCGGCGACCCGCAGTTCGGCATCCCGGGATGGGCGTCCGGGGTGCTCCAACCGGTGCTGGCGTCGCCGGTCGGGGTGACGCTGCTCACCTGGGGCACGGTCGCGGTCGAGTTCGCCCTGTTCCTCGGCCTGGTGGCACGACGGGCGGCCCGCCCGTACCTGCTGGTGTCGGGCCTCGCGCTGCACGCGTCCATCGCGATCTTGATGGGCCTGGGCAGCTTCGCGCTGGCGATGTCGGCCAGCCTGATCCTCTATCTGCGGCCGTTGGACCAGCCCTTCGCGTGGCGGGCCGGCGGTCTCCCGGCGGCACGGCGAGCGGTGTCCCGCCTGGTCACCGGCCTTCACCGGCCGATGACGGCGCGGAACGGCGCGGCCAGGTCACTGGGGAAGGGCGATGTGGCAGGGGAAGAAGCATGATCGATCATGTCGGTGAGAACGGGAACCACCAAGCGCGCGGCCTGGCGCCCGTGCCCAAACCCGCGCACGGAGATCAGCAACGACTC
Organism: Sphaerisporangium dianthi; assembly: GCF_042654065.1. NCBI lineage: Bacteria > Bacillati > Actinomycetota > Actinomycetes > Streptosporangiales > Streptosporangiaceae > Sphaerisporangium > Sphaerisporangium dianthi. The sequence goes on from NZ_JBHSFP010000037.1 coordinate 17,852, forward strand.
GGGCTGGACCCGGCGGTCATACCGAGAAGGACCGGCCTGCAGTTCCCGGCCCCCATCCCGCTGGCCAGCTGGGAGCGGATCGGGCGGCAGCTGTCGCTGATCGCCGATTCCTCGGCCTGGTGGCTCGGCGACTGGCTCGTCTACGGGGAGAGCCACTACAACGAGCGCTACCGCATGGCCATCGAGAGGACGGCCCTGGACTACCAGACGCTGCGCAACTACGCCTGGGTGACCCGCCGCTTCAGCCTCGCCAGGCGCAGGGACCGGCTCAGCTTCGCCCACCACGCCGAGGTGGCGGCTCTGGGCGAGCCCGAGCAGGACCTGTGGCTCCAGCGCGCCGAGCAGTTCGGCTGGTCGAGGAACCGTCTGCGCAAGGAGCTCAAGGGCGCGGCGGCCCTCAAACGGGGCGCGGGCCGGGACGTCGTGCAGGCCGAGGCCGTCCCCGTCGGCGCCGGCTTCCGGCTGTCCCCGAGCGACGAGCAGCTGGAGCGCTGGGAGCTCGCGGCGCGCCTGCAGAACTGCGAGCTGTCGAACTGGGTCGTGCAGGCGCTGGAGATGCTGGCCGAGGAGGTCATCAAGCAACGCGCCGCCGCGTCCGCGTAGCGGCGCGCCCTCCGCGCGCCGCGCCGCGCGGGTCCGCCGTGACGAGAAACGGCGGACCCGCCGCAGGACGGGACGCCCGCGTCGCGGCGGGCGAACGGCCCGCGCGCCGCCGATCGGGGACGCCGGAGCCGCCGATCGGGGCCGTCCGATGGGGACGCGGTCAGGGCCCGCCCGGTCGGGACGCGGTCAGGGGACGCCGGTGAGGACGCGGTCAGGGGCCGCCCGGTCGGGACGCGGTCAGGGGCCGTCCGGTCGGGACGCGGTCAGGGGACGCCCGCGCCGTCGAGGAGCGAGCGGGCCTGCTCGGGCCGCAGGGCGCGGCCGTGGGCGAACAGCCGCGCGAAGGCGTCCTCGCCGAGCGCGGCCCTGGCCGCCCCGATCGTGCGGTGCGTGTCGCCCTCCTCCGCCGGAGTGAGGACGATGCCCGCCGCCTCCCGGACGGCCGCGGCCGCGCCGAGCAACCTGGCGGCGTCGCCGTGCCGTCCGGCGAGCGCGCAGGCCCCGGCCAGACCGGACAGCGCCAGCGCGACGTCTCCGGAGGTGTCCAGGTCCAGCGCGACGGCGAACGCCTCCGAGTGCCTGGCCAGGGCCGTCGCCGCGTCGCCGCGCAGCTCGGCCACATACCCCAGCTCGGCCAGGACGCTCGGCGCGTACAGCGGCCGGCCCGGCCCGGTGTCCTGCCGGTCGACCGCCTCGGCGAGGTTGCGCAGGTGTGCCTCGGCGACGTCGAGGTCGCCCTGCCGGCGGGCCGCGAACGCGAGCCCCATCTCGGCGAACACGGCGCCGAGAGGAGAGGCCTGCTCCGTGGCCAGCTCCAGCCCTTCCTCGCAGTAGACGCGCGCCGCCCGATGGTCGCCGCACTGCATGGCGATCCAGCCGAGCCACGACAGGCGGCCCGAGACGTCGGTCCAGAGCCCGAGGTCCGCGGCGATGCGCAGCCCTTCCAGGTGCAGGCGGTTGGCCCGCTCGTGATCGCCGGTCATCCCCGCGTGCGCTCCCAGCCACTCGGTGGCCTGCAGCAGCCCCCACCTGTCCCCGAGCTCGCGGAACAGCGCCGCGCTGCGGGCGCCGTCCCGTTCGAGCGCGGCGGCGTCGCCCCGCACGTGCGCGTGCTTGGCACGCAGGCTCAGCGCCGCGGCCACCCCCCACTCGTCGCCGGCGGCCTCGAAGGCGGCCAGGGAACGGCCGATCGACTCGCCGGTGGCCGCCACGTCACCGAGGTCGATCTCGGCGAACGCGAGGAACCACTCGGCTCTGGCCCGCCCCAGGGGATCGTCCGCGCCGTCGTAGGCGCGCAGCGCCGCCTCGTGGCGGGCCGGCCAGCCGTCGATGTCGCCGAGCAGGAACGAGACGCCGGTGTGCCAGGTCACGGCCCGCGCCCGGGCGGCCGGGAAAGGCGCGCCGCCCGGGTCCGGCGCCACGGGAGAAGATCCGCCGGCCGCTGTGCCCGCCGCCAGGGGCGGAGGTCCGCCGGCCGCTGTGCCCGCCGTCACGGGAGAAGGTCCGCCGGCCGCTGTGCCCGCCGCCAGGGGCGGAGGTCCGCCGGCCGCCGTGTCCAGCGCCGCCTGGAGTGAGCGGCGGGCCTCGTCCAGCCGGCCGCGCAGGAACCAGTACCAGGTCAGCGCGTTGACCAGGCGCAGCGCGAGGCCGGCGTCGCCGTCGCGCAGCGCGCTGTCGAGCGCGGCCCGCAGGTTGGCGGCCTCGGCGTCCAGACGCCGCAACCACGTTCCCTGGCCGGGACCGTACAGGTGTGGCTCGGCGCTCTCGGCCAGGGCGGTGTAGTACACGCGGTGCCACTCGGACACCTGCCGCAGCTCGCCCGCCTCGTCCATGCGGTCGGCGCAGTAGGCCGCCACCGACTCGAGCAGCCGGTAGCGAGGGGCCTCGTCCCCGCGGTCGGTCATGACGACGAGGGAGCGGTCCACCAGGCGTGCCAGCAGCTCGGGTACCTCCTCGACCGGCACGCCGTCCCCGCCGCCGGCCGCCCGCGCCGTTTCGCGGGTGGTGTGATCCCCGTCGGCCGTCCGTACGGTTCGGTGGGTGGCGTGATCTCCGCTGGGCGTCCGCACGGTTCGGTGGGTGGCGTGATCTCCGCTGGGCGTCCGCACGGTTCGGTGGGTGGCGTGATTCCCGGCGCAGACGGCTTGGGCGGCCTCCAGGGTGCAGCCGTCCGCGTGCACGGCCAGCCGGCGCAGGACGGTGCGCTCCGCCGGGGTGAGCAGTTGCCAGCTCCAGTCGATCATCGCCATGAGCGTCTGCTGGCGCGGCGGCGCGCCGCGGTGCCCGGTCGCCAGCAGCCGGAACCGGTCGTCCAGCCCGGCGACCAGGCCGCGGATTCCGAGCGCGCGCACCCGCGTGGCCGCCAGCTCCAGGGCCAGCGGGATGCCGTCCAGCCGCCGGCACAGCAACGCGACGGCGTCGGCGTTCTCGGAGGTGAGGGTGAACCCGCGCGCCGCGGCGCCGGCGCGGTCGACGAACAGCTTCACCGCGCCGAAGCGTTCCAGCGTCGCAGGATCGGCCTGCCCGGGGTGGGGCACGTCCAGCGGCGGCACCGGCCACACCACCTCGCCGGCCAGGCCGAGCGGCTCGCGGCTGGTGGCCAGCACGCGCAGACCCGGCGCGGCGCGCAGCAGCGCGGCCGCCAGCTCGGCGACCTCGTCGATCACGTGCTCGCAGTTGTCGAGCACCAGCAGCATGCGCCGGGTGCGCAGCGCCCGGACGAGCCGCTCGATCGGCGCGGCCGGCTCGCGCGGGCCGGCGACGTCCCGGACGTCCAGCACGGCCATCAGCAGGTCGGTGAGCGACTCGAGCACGTTGGAGGCCCCGGGACGGTCCAGCGCGCCCAGCTCGGCCAGCCACACCCCGTCGGGGTAGGCCTCGGCCAGGGGGGCGGCGACCTCCATCGCCAGCCGGGTCTTGCCCACCCCGCCGGAGCCGGTCAGCGTGACCAGCCTGCCGTGCTCCAGAGAGGCGCGCACCTCGGCGACCGCGTCCTCGCGGCCGATGATCCCGGCGATCGCCGTGGGCAGGTTCGTCCTCGGCCGCGCGGGCGCGCCGGACGCGCCGGCCTCCCCTGCCTGCTCCTCCTCCTCGGCCTGGACGGGGCCGCCCAGCGCGGGGTTCTGCGCCAGGATCGACCGGTGAAGGGCGACGACCTCCGGGCCCGGGTCCAGGCCCAGCTCCTCGGCGAGGTGGACGCGCAGCTCGTCATAGCTGTCCAGCGCCTCTGCCTGCCGTCCATCGCGGTACAGGGCGAGCATGTGCAGGGCCCGCGGCCGCTCGCGCAGCGGGTGCCGGGCCACGTGGTCGCCGAGGTCGCCGGCGACCACGGCGTGCATGCCGAGCGCCAGCCGCGCCTCGGCGAGGTCCTCCAGCGCGGTGAGCCGTTGTTCCTCCAGCCGCGCGACGGTGGCGCGCGCGAACGGCTCGTCGGCGAAGCCGGCGAACGCCGGCCCCCGCCACAGCGCCAGGGCGCCGGACAACAGGGTGGCCCTGGCCCGCGCGTCGGGCGCTTCGCGCGCCTCGGCCGTCAGCGACGCGAACCGGTGCGCGTCGACCTCGCCCGCGCCGGCCCGCAGCAGGTAGCCGGGCGGCGGCGACACCACCAGATCGCGGCCGCCGGGTTCGGCGTCCTCCAGCGCGCGGCGCAGCTGGGAGACCTTGGCCGACAGCGTGCCGGACGGGTTGCCCGGCGGCCGGTCTCCCCACAGGTGCTCGACCAGGCGGTCGGCGGACACCGGCCGTCCCTCGTCCACCAGCAGGGCCGCCAGCAGGGCGCGCACCTTCAGGCCGGGCACCGTGACGAGGGCGCCGTCGCCGGTCCACACCGTCACCGGTCCGAGGACCCCGAAACGCATGCCCGCCACGATAACGCCCCCCGGGCTCCGGGCGCCGCCTTCGCCGGCCCGCCTCCCGCCGCCCCGCCGCCGGGAGAACGGCGCGAGGGCGCCGGCGCCGGGCTCTCCGGGCGGTGATCTCCGGGCCGGACGCCGGGGACCGGCGGCGGTGAGGACCTCGGCCTCCCGCCGCCGGGATGAGGGCTCGGCCCTCTCGGCCCGGAGGTGAAGGCTTCGGCCTCCCGCCGCCGCGCGGGGCGGTGACGGGAGGCCGTCCATCAAGGGCCGATCTTCACAGGACGGATGTCAGCCGGCGGTGAGGGCCTTGGAGACCAGGGCGCTGATCTCGTGGAAGGCGGTGTAGTCGCCGGCGGTGACGGTGGTCTTCGCCACGGCGATCGCGACGCCGCTCGCGGTGTCGGCGTAGGCGGCGGTGCCACCGCTGCCGGCCATGCCGAACAGGGTGGAGCCGTCGAGCGGCCCGGCGAAGCCGACGTTGTAGCCGAGACCGCGGGTGACCGGCAGGCCGATCACCTCGTCCATGCCGGAGACCGCCACGGCGGTGATCTCCCGAAGCCGGTCGGGGGAGACCAGGCGCACGCCGTCCACCTCGTCCATGAGTGCGGCGTACATGCGCGCCACGGCGCGGGCGCTCATGACGCCGCCGGCCGGGATGTCGGCGGTGAGCACGTCGGGGCGGTTGCAGTAGGCCGCCGTCGGCATCGCCGCGGGAGGCGCCGCGGTCCAGCCGTCCACGACCCTGAAGAACGGCATCTGCTCGGCCATCGCCGCCATCATCTCCGGGGTCGGCTCCATGGCGCCCTCGGGCTCCGAAAGTACGGCGAGCCGGCCGAGCTCCGCCGCCGGAACGCCGAAGTACAGCTCGCCGGCGACGCCCAGCGGGGTCGCCACCGCCTCCAGCAGCACCTGCGAGATCGGCCTGCCGGTGGCGCGGCGGACGATCTCCCCGATGATGTGGCCGAAGGACTGCGGGTGATAGCCGGTCTTGGCGCCCGGCTCCCACCACGGCGCGGCGCCCGCGATCGTGGCGCACATCTTGTCCCAGTCGGTCAGGTCCTCCGGCGTGGTGTCCACCGGCAGGCCGGGGACGCCGGTGGAATGCGTCAGGGCGTGCCGCAGGGTCGCGCCCTGCTTGCCGTGCGCGGCGAACTCCGGCCACAGATCCGCGATCGGGGTGTCGTAGGACAGCACGCCGCGCTCCGCCAGCACGTGCACGACGGTCGAGGTCACTCCCTTCCCCGTCGAGGTGACGTGGAACGGCGTGCCGGGCGTCACCGGCCGGCCGGTCGCCGGGTCGGCGGTCCCCGCGACGGCGTCGACGACGAGCTCCCCGCGCCGGTACACGGCGACCTGCAGCCCGCGCTCCGCGCCGGAGCCGATCAGCTCGTCGATGGCGTCCTGGACCTGCTGCTGGACGTCTTTCATGGGTGTTCCTTCCCGATGGTGGTGAGATGAGGTCACGGTGGTCGTGGCGCGGCCGGTCAGCGGACCGGCGCGTGGGAGACGATGACGACGCCGGACTCCAAGGTCGTGACGCCGAGGAGCCGCATCGGAGACTGCGGCCAGCCGGCGAACACCGGCTCGCCGCGGCCGGCGACGACGGGGTGGATCCAGAACCGGAACTCGTCGACCAGGCCCTGCGCGGCCAGGGCGCGGGCCACCTCGCCGCACCCGTACATCAGGATGTCCTGCCCGGGCTGCGCCTTGAGCTCGCGCACCGCCTCGGCGAGGTCGCCCTTGACCAGCGTGGAGCCGGTCCAGCCGACGGTGTCCAGCGTGGTGGAGACGACGTACTTCGGCATGGTGTTGATGCGGTCGGCGAAGCCCTCCTGCGCGGTCCCCTCGTCGTTCCTGGACGGCCAGGCGGCGGCGAATCCCTCGTAGGTGACGCGGCCCATCAGCAGGGCGTCCGCGGCGAACAGCTGGTCACGGGCACGGCCCGCGTACTCGTCGGTCCAGTACTCCATCGACCACTCGTGCGGGTTGTCCTGGATGGCGTCCAGCGTGACGAATGTCGAGACGACGACATTTCGCATGGGGTCCTCCTCGATGTTGGTCGGTGGGCTCGCGTGCCGGCGGCCGGACCGGGGGGCCTGCCGAAGGGGGCGGGTGCGTCAATGGGTGTAGGGGCGCTTGGCCCGCGCGTCGCGCAGCGCGTGCCCCCACCAGGTCAGCTCGTCCAGCACGACCTTGACCGCGGTGTTGCAGTTCGCCGTCGGCCTGGGCCAGCTGCCGTCGGAGGCGTACAGCTCCCAGTAGCAGGGGAGGCTGACCGCGGCGCGGATGGCCACGGCGTGCAGCTCGGCGAACACCTCGCGCAGATGGGCGGTGGCGTGCAGGCCGCCGGACTCGCGGCCGTAGGCCACGAAGGTCACCGGCTTGGCCCGCCACTCCTCGTAGAACCAGTCGATGGCGGTCTTGAGCGGAGCGGGGAAGCTCCTGTTGTACTCCGGTGTGACCACCGCGAAAGCGTCGGCGGCGGTCAGCCGGGGCCCGAGGGCCCGCACCTGTTCCGGGGCCTCCTCGTCGTGGTCGGCCAGGGTGTCAGGCAGCCGGGCCTCGGCCAGGTCGATGAGGTCGACCTCCAGGTCGTGGCGCTTGCGGGCCTGCGCCGCGAACCAGGCGGCCGCGGTGGGCCCGAACCGGCCGTTGCGGGTGCTGCCGATGATGATCGCCAGCCTCAGCGGTCCGCTGTCCGACATCTCCGGCCTCCCTCGGTCGTTTCGTGCGGTGTTGTGTGATGTCAACTGTGCGGGGAGGCGTTTACGGTTTCCTTTCGCTCACCCGTAAACCGGCCGTAGGGCCCGTGGGGCACTGTGAAGGAGCCGGCGCGGACAAGGCGGCCGGCGTCGCCGCCGGGCGCGAACCGGCGGCGCGTCCCCGATCACCAGGGAAAGGCCAGGCTCCATGTCCAGCGATGCGGTGAACGAATTCGTGAGCGCGCGCCTGCTGCCCGAGCAGCAGGAAGTCTTCGCCATCGTGCGCGAGCTGATGCGGGAGGGCGCGCCCGGCGCGTCAGAGGTGATCAGCCGCGGGTCGCCCGCGTGGAAGGGCGAGGGACTGCTCGCGATCGTCAGCCCCAGCAAGACCCACCTCACCCTCGCCTTCGTCCGGGGCGCCGAGTTCACCGACGGCCACGGGCTCCTCTCGGGTGTGGGCAAGACCACGCGGCACGTCAAGTTGAAGCGCGCCGACGCCGTGGACCGGGACGCGCTGCGCGACTACATCGGCCAGGCCGTCACCCTCGACGCCGGGTGACCCCTGCCCGCCACCCCGGCTCGGGACGACGGGCCCGCGCCCGCCGTGCGGTGAACAAGGTCAGCGCCGGCGGACACGCGATGACGCGATCCACCGGCGGCGAGGTCAACGGGGATGGACCCCGTGGTGACGCGATCACGGGACGGACCCGCCGGAGGCGCGCGAGGCGAGGGCGATGCGCGGGGCCAGGCCGGTGTTGCGGCGCTGGCCGAGGCGGTGGACGGCCAGCTCCAGCGCGTCTCGGGAGCCGACGAGGACGACCCACGCGCGGGCCCGGGTGACCAGCGTGTACAGCAGCCTGCGGTGCAGCATGACGCCGCCGTACTCGGACACGAGCGGGGCCACCACGATGGGGTACTCGCTGCCCTGGGAGCGGTGCACGCTGATGGCGTAGGCGTGGGTCAGCTCGTCGAGCTGGTCGAAGGCGTAGGTGACCTCGTCGCCGTCGTCGATCAGAACCTCAACCAGCCGCTCGGCCACGTCGATCGAGGTGACCGTGCCGGTCTCGCCGTTGAAGACGCCCTTGTCGTAGTTGTTGCGTATCGGCATCACCCGGTCGCCGACGCGGAACACGGTGTCGCCCGACCAATGCTCGGCCTTGCCGTCACCGGCCGGGTTGAGCCGTTCTTGGAGCACGCGGCCGAGGGCGGCGGTGCCCGCCGCGCCCTTGCGCATCGGGCACAGCACCTGCACCTGGTCGGCCGGCACCCCCTGCTTGCGCGGGATCGCCTCGGTCGCGAGGTGGACGACCCGCTTGGCGACCTCCTCGGGGTCGTCCAGTTCTTCGAACCAGAAGCCGCCGCCGCCCGGGAGCGAGGGGATCTCGCCCGCCCTGACGCGGTGGGCGGCGCGGATGATCGCGCTGCCGCCGGCCTGGCGGAAGACGTGGGTCAGCCGGACCCGGGGAATGTCCTCGACGCGCAGCAGGTCGGCCAGCACGCTGCCCGGCCCGATGCTCGGCAGCTGGTCGCTATCGCCGACCAGGAGCAGGTGGCCGCCCGGAGTGAGGGCCGAGGTGAGCCGGGTGGCCAGGTGCAGGTCGAGCATGGAGGCCTCGTCGACCACGACGAGGTCGGCCTGCGCGGGCGTCTGCTCGAACAGCGCGCCGGGGTCGGGATCGGGCTGGTGGGCGAGCATCCGGTGGATGGTCGTGGCGGGCAGGCCGGTGAGCTCGGACAGGCGCTTTGCCGCCTTGCCGGTGGGCGCGGTGAGGGTGACCGTGCCGCCCATCGCCCGCACCGTCGCCGCGATCACCCTGACGGTGTGGCTCTTGCCGCAGCCGGGCCCGCCGGTGAGGATGGAGACGGTGCTGGTCAGCGCCGTGGTCACCGCCGCGCGCTGGTCGTCGTTCAGGCCGGGGTCCTCCTGGAAGGGGCGCAGCCTCAGCGTTGAGCGTGCCTGGCGGAGACGGGTGAGGTTGGCCGTCAGCCGCAGCTCGCGGGCGTGCTGCTCCTTGGCGTACACCACGGTCTGGCGGGCGTCGGCGAAGGACGCCTCGACCACCACGCGGCGCTCGGACGCGAGGGCGTCGACCATCTGCCGGACGAGGTCGTCGTCCTGGCCGAGCAGGTCGGCCGCCTGGGCGAGCAGGATGGTGAGCGGCAGGAAGCAGTGCCCGGCCCCGGCGGCCGCGGCCTCCAGCCGGTCGACGATCGCGGCCTTGACGCGCTGCGGGCTGCGCTCGGGCACCCCGGACCGCAGGGCGATCTTGTCGGCCGTGGCGAACGCGATGCCCCGCACACGGCCGATGAGCCGGTAGGGGTCGCTGGTCAGGATGTCGGCCGACTCGGCGCCGAACGTCTGGTACACCTTGGCCGCGAGCAGCGGGCTCACGCCGAACCCCTGCAGCACCACCATCAGTGCGGCGATGGCCTTCTGCTCGGCCCACGCCTCGACGATCTGCGCCTGGCGCACCGGGCCGATGTTGACGACCTCCCTAAGCCGGTCGGGCTCGATGTCGATGACCGTCAGGCTCGCCTCGCCGAAGTGGCTGACGATGGCGTGCGCCAGCCGGGGGCCGATGCCGCGGATCAGGCCCGAGCCGAGATACATGCGGATGGCGCGGACCGTGGAGGGCACGACGCGCTCGCACGCCGTGACCGCCATGCGCCTGCCGTGCCGCGGGTGCTCCTCCCAGTCGCCGTCGAGCCGCAGCGTCTCGCCCGGCTGCACGCCCGCGAGGACGCGGCCCGCGGCGACGAAGCCCGGCACGCCGTCGGCGCTCATGCGGGCGACCGTGTACTCGTCCTCGCGGACGTACACGAGCTGCTCGACGGAGGCCTCCACGACACCGATGAAACCACTCCGCACCGACACCCGGGGTAATCGCGTCGCGGCGGCGGCGGGCGGATGTCTAAGCTCGGAGCCGTGCGCGAGTCCATCCTTCGTCCCAGCGCCCGCATCCTGCTCGCCGACGGCGACGACCGGCTGCTGCTGTTCCAGTGGGCCGGTTCCGTGTGGATCACGCCCGGCGGCGGCATCGACGACGGCGAGACCGTGGAGGCCGCCGCCGCCCGCGAACTGCTGGAGGAGACCGGCCATCGCATCGCGCCCGAGCGGCTCGGGCCGGTGGTCGCGACCGGCGCCGGTCACTGGCGCGGCAGCTGGGACGGCCGCATGTACTTCTCGGTCGAGACCTACTTCTTCCTGCGGGTGGAAAGGCTCGACCTGGACCTGTCCGGCCTCACCGACTACGAGCGGCGCGACATGCTCGGGCACCGCTGGTGGACGCTGGCCGAGCTGCGCGGCACGGAGGAGCGCGTCCAGCCGTGGGGGCTGCCCGGCCTGCTGGAGCGCCTGTACGCGGGCGAGGTGCCGGCCGAGCCGGTGGTGCTGCCCTGGCACCACCCGGAGTTCGCCCACCTGCCCGTCCCCCGCGCCCGGCTTCCCCGCCGCTGAACAGACGGGGAGGCGGGCGATCAGGGGCGGTCGGTCACTGGGCGAACGGCGGCGGGGAGTCGGGGCCGAAGATCTGGCGGACCTCCGACTCGCCCTCCCATCCCTGCCAGTGCTCCCTGTGCAGGTCCATGAACCTGGTCGCGAACTCCACGGCCTCCTGCTGGGAGCCCGCCTCGATCATCGCGTAGCTGGCGATCATCTCCTTGGACTCGGTGAAGGGCCCGTCGGTCACGGTGATCTTGCCGGGGGCGGACAGGCGGATCCGCGTGCCCGTCACGGTCGGGGCCAGGCCGCCGGTGTCAAGGAGGACGCCCGCCTTGGTCATCTCCTCCCCGTATCGGAAGATGGCGTCCATGAGCTCCTTGGGAGGCATGCCCGCCGAGGAGTTCTCTTCTGTCTTGAGAAGCAGCATGAAGCGCATGGTGGTGCTCCTTGTACGTGCGCGAGTCCGGCGAGGCCGCACCCGCGCGTCCGTTGGTCTACGCTCACGCGTCGACCGGGAGACGGCGGATTCGACACGACCGGCGAAACTTCTTCCCGCGGATTCTCTCCGACCCGGACAGGACCGGTCCGCCGACCATCATGCACTGCCGCGATGGCCGGGCGAGGGCCCGCGGGCGGCGGCCGATCCGCGCCGGCGGACTTCAGGCCGTGGTCTCGGCGCGCCGGCGGACCTGCTCGGCGAACTCCAGCCACTCCTCGGCGACCGCGCACGCCAAGTCGGCGATCATGTACGCGCAGTGGGAGGGCATGGCGCCGCTGAGATCCTCCCACTCGCCCACGCCCGCCGTGTGGTCGTTCAGCCAGCGGAGCAGCGTGCGCCCGGAGTCGGTGAACCGCACGGACGGGTCACGCTGGAGCTGGTGCAAGATCGTCGCCGGGTCCTTTGGCCGGTCCGCCCGCCCCGCCGCGGCGACCCGCCGCAGCCGGAGCTCGGCCGCCACGGGCTCGCGGCGCTCGTCCCGCGCGCGCTGCTGCGGCGGGATGGGGTCCTCGCCGCGCATCATGCGGTTGCGCACGTCGCGGGCGGTGCCGAGTGAGATGCCGGCCTCCTGGGCCACCTTGCGCAGCGACGCGTCCGGGCGCAGGGTGAACAGCTCGCAGGCCCGGCGCCTGCCCTCCGCGCTGGTGAGCGGCCGGACGCGGCCGTCCCGTCCGATGCGGCTGAGCGGCTGGGGCACGCCCGGCGTCGCCGCCCGGCGGATGCCGTCGACGGTCTTGGCCGACAGGCCGGTGACCGAGGCGATCGCCCGGTCCGACCACTGCGGGTAGGAGACGACGATGCGGGCGGCGGCCGCCTCGCGGTCGGCGAGCGAGAGGGGCAGGCCGTGGGCGGTGTTCGCCTCGACGGCCATGACGAACGCCGTCTCCTCGTCCCCGTCGAAGAGCCGCACCCTGATCTTCTCTTCGCCGCGCAGAAGGGCGGCGCGCAGCCGGTGCATCCCGTCGATGACGCGCAGGGTGCCGCGGTGCACCAGGATGGGAGGCAGGTCGTCGCAGGACTCCGCGAGCAGGCGGGTGTGCTCGGCGTCCTCGCCGGAAAGGCGTGGCGAGTCGCCGGGCGACAATGCGCTGATCGCCATTATCTCGTAGTCGTCGGCGTCATTCGGCACCGGCGACAGAAGCATCCTCCGCGGTGCGGCATGGCAATCGGCGAGCGTGTTCGCCTCACGTGCCGTCGTGATGTCTGCTGCCGGCATCAAGACACCTCTCCCCGTGTTTCATCGGCTCCCACGTGTTCATGCGTACGCCTGGCGATAGGCGGGTGATCCGCGGCATACCGGATGCGTGAAATCGGCGAACGGTAATCGAGCCCTATCGTCGTGCGCCGGGACGAACGCCGCATCTTCCCGGTTGCTGTCCTGTCGCGTGCCAGGTCGCGGCCGGTTCCGTGCGGGCTGGGCGTCCGGGTGCGCCGGTCGATCCGATACCGGGGGAAATCAGAGAATTCTGGGGTTGCGCGGCGGCCGGGCATCGGGTAACCGGGGTGCCGGGCATTGCGGGTCACCCCAGAATTCGCGACCATTAACGCCGAGTGGCTTGCCCTCGGTGCGCCGGATACCCAGACTTTCTCTGGTAACCGTCCCGACTATTGTTCGCCGCGATGCACCGGGCCGCGTGACGGGAATTCGAGGCGACGATCTCACGACAGGCACGCGCCGCGTGGTGGCGACCCGGTTCATGGCACGTCGAAGCCTGATCGGGCTCCGGCCCGAGTGAGGAATGCGATGGCTCAGCGAACGCACGAGAAGACCGGCATGGCGATCCCGTACGCCGGATGGTTCCTCGTCCAGGCCAACGTGATCATGATCACCCCGCTGCTGGTGCCGGTGGCCGCGCACTTCCACGTCGGCCTCGCCACGGTGACGCTGGCGCTTACCGCCTACCTGTTGCTGTTCGGCGTCATGCAGCCCTTCTACGGGCTCCTGTCCGACTCCGCCGGGCGGGTGCGGGTGATGCGCATCGGCCTCGCGGGAGTGTCCCTGGGCAACCTGCTCGCGGCGCTCGCGCCCAACGTGACCCTGCTGATCGTGGGCCGCGCCCTGGCAGGAGCGTTCGCCGCCGCGCTCGCCCCGGTGACCGTCGCCTACATCGGCGACCGGGTGCCGCCCGAGCGGCGCCAGCGGGTGATGGCCGGCCTGATGTCGGTCGCGGCGATCGGCACCGCCACCGGCACCATCAGCGCCGGCGTGCTCAACGACCTGATCAACTGGCGGGCCGCCATGCTGCTCGTCGCGGCGGGGGCGGCGGTGCTCGCGGTGCTGTACGGCAGGCTGCCGGAGACGCTGGTCACCAAGACCGGCCACCGGGAGGCGCTCAAGCGGCTCGGCCAGGTCTTCCGCGGCGGATGGTTCCGCTTCCTCACGATCTTCGCCTTCTTCGAGGGCGCGTCGATGGTGGGGTTCTACAACTTCTTCAGCTCCTCGCTGCAGGTGCACGGCAGGAACGCGGCGATCGCCGGCATCGTCACCGGCTCCTACGGTCTCGGCGCCGTGATCGGCGGGGTGATCGTGCGGTCGATCGACTCGCGGGTGACCGCGGCCGGGTTGTTCGGCGGCGGCTGCACACTGCTGTTCGCGGGCTTCCTGTCCGCGGCGTTCAGCCAGACGATCCCGTCGATCCTGGTGGCAGGCCTGCTCGCCGGGATGGCCCTCGCCATCGCGCAGTCGACCATCCAGACCTGGATGATCGAGGCGTCGCCGCCCGACGTGCGCGGCACGGCCGCCGCCGTGGTCGCCTCCGCGGTGTTCACCGGCGCCGCCCTCAGCACGGCCGCAGTCGGCGGGCTCGCGGCCGGCGGCCACTTCCGCCTGCTCTTCGGCATCGCGGCGCTGGTGACCCTGCCCGTCACGATCGTCGGGGCGCTCGCCCGGGCCCGGTTCACCCGCGCCACCGCCGCCGCCACCGTCCCCGCCTGACCCGCCGGCGCCGTCCGCGCGCCCCCACCGAGCTCGACCAGACAGACGAACGAATGGAGATACCCGACATGACACGGACGGTTGTTGTCACCGGAGGCGGAACCGGCATCGGCTACGCCGTGGCGTCGGCCTTCGCCGCCCAGGGCGCCCACGTCTTCATCACCGGGCGGCGCGAGTCCGTCCTGAGCGAGGCGCGCTCGCGGCTCGGCGACGGCGTGAGCACCGTCGTGTGCGACGCCACCGACCCCGACCAGATCGAGGCGCTGCGCGACCAGCTGCCGACGACGGTGGACGTGCTGGTCAACAACGCGGGCGGCAACCGCGACCTGGACGGCGGCCCCGGCGGCCCCGGCCCCGGCGGGCCGCAGCTCGGCGCCGTCGGGCTGAGCGGGCAGGGCCCGCGCACGCCGGACAACCTGCACGCCCTCGCCGCGGGCTGGCGGGCGAACCTGGAGGGCAACCTGGTCAGCGCGGTGCTGATGACGGCCGCCCTGGACAAGCAGCTCGCCCCGGGCGGCGCGGTCGTCCACGTCGGCTCCTTCGCCGCCGACCGGGGCGCGGGCTCCTACGGCGCCGCCAAGGCGGGGCTGAACTCCTGGAACCTCTTCCTGGCGCGGCAGCTCGGCGCCCGCGACATCACCTCCAACGTGGTGTCGCCCGGCTACATCGCCGACACCGAGTTCTTCCGCGACCGCAACGGGCAGCAGTTCCACGACGCGCGGGTGGCCGAGACGATGAACGGGCGCGCCGGCTACCCCGAGGACATCGCCGGGGCCGTCGTCTTCCTCGCCTCGCCCGCCGCCCGGCACATCACCGGCCAGGTGCTGAACGTCAACGGCGGCGCGCTCACGACCCGCTAGACGGCCCGCCCGGTGTGCTGGAGCAGCTTGCCGACCTCGTGGGCGCATCCCCAGGACATGCCGACCCCGGCGCCCCCGTGCCCGTAGTTGTGGATGACGCGGGCGCCGCCGGCGGACTCCTCGGCGAGGCGGACGCGGGGCCGGCCCGCGCGCAGGCCGGCCTCGACGCCGAGGACGCGCGCGCCGGCGATGCGCGGCTCGACGGCGGCGCAGCGGGCGATGATCTCCTCGGTCTGCGCGGGGTCGGGCTCGCGGCTCCAGTCGTCGCGGGTCGCGGTCCCGCCGCAGACGAGCCGGTCGCCGTGCGGCATGAACGCGGTCAGCTTGGGGCCCTTGCTGAACTCGTAGAAGTAGTCGGTGATCCCGGGGTTCTCGACGATCACGTGCTGGCCGCGCATCGGGCGGATCTCGGGGTCGGCGGTCAGGCGCCGGGCGTAGGCGCCGGTGCAGTTGACGACGACGGGCGCCTCGGCGGCGGCCTCCTCGAGGGAGGCCACCGGGCCGATCTCGAGGCTTCCGCCGGCCGCGGCGAGACGGCTCGTCAGATGGTCGAAGTAGACCGGCATGTCGACGATCGGCACGGACATCCAGAATGCCATCGCGAACCCGGGGTGCTCGTCGGGCGTGCAGGGCCGGTAGCCCGGCATCCCGCGGACCCAGGAGGCGTCGGCGATCTCGGTCCGGCTCGCCCACCTGCCGGGGGTGACCCGCACGCCCGTGCCGGGCTGCCCGGCCAGCGCGGCGAAGGTGTCCAGGCCGGCGCGGTGCCATGCCGAGGTGGTCTCGTACGGCTCCCAGCCCGCGGTGTCGGCCGGGTCGGAGAGCAGGGGGCCGCTGAGCACGGCCAAGGCGACCGCGGAGGTCGTCTCGCGTGGCGGCTGGTCGCCGCGCAGCCGTACCGTCAGGCCCTGCTCGGCCAGGTGCACGGCCGTGGTCAGGCCGATGACGCCGGCGCCGACGACCAGAACATCTGTGCGCTCTGTCACGCGAATCCTCCTCGGTCACAGGAAAACGGGCGCCGCGAAATGCGTGGGGGGCGCGATCGAATGCCGGCCACCGGTAGGAATCCCCCCATGCCCCTGGATATGGCTGAGCCTGCATTGTCGTGGCGTCCCGCGCGCCGGAGCAAGCGCGCCGCCGCCATTAGGGGCACCCGAAAAACCTCCCAAAAAGGATTTACTGCCGCATATCGCAATGCGTTCTCCAGGTCGCTGGAGGACGACTGTGTAGTATTCGCGCCCCGAGTACCCGACCAGCATCCACGCGGATGCGCTTCTCAGTGAATCGAGGTCGATGAGGTGTCCGAGCAGACCGCCGATCCCGGCGTCCGGCAGCCGGTCCAGATCAGCCCGATCGGTTACGTGGTGACCGGCTACGCCCGTCCGCAGGACGCCCCGGCGCAGGCCACCGAGAACTACCGCGAGCCCGGCCGGGTGGTCGTCCACGACGAGTACGCCGACGGCCTGGCCGGCCTGGAGCGGTGGACGCACGTCTGGCTGCTCACCTGGCTGCACTCGCAGGACGACGACGAGGCCGGGACGCTGAAGTGCGTCCCGCGCGGCGGCGCCAGAGGCGGGACGCACCGGGGGGTGTTCTCCACCCGCTCCCCGAACCGGCCGAGCCGCCTCGGGATGAGCCTCGTCCGCGTGCTGAGCGTCGAGGGCAACGTCGTCCACTTCAACGGCGTCGACCTCGTCGACGGCACCCCGGTCCTCGACATCAAACCCTGGGTCCGCGGCACCGACACCCCTCCCGACCTCCGCGCCTGACCACGTCCTTCACCGGTGCGGTGAATCCGGCGGACCGCCTCGTGAAGCTGCGAGTCGCGTGATCGCGGTCAGAGACAGCAGGAAGTCGAATGGACCGGCGCTCATCTTCAGCCCCGGCGAATGGACCGCGTTTATCGGTGGCGTCAAGAACGGCGGCTTCGGCGGCTGAATCCGTCCGCCCGGGGCGATCCGCCGGCTTCGAGGGCCCTCGCCACTCCAGGGGCTCTCCGCTGTTGATGGCACCGCCGGCGACGGCTTCGGCTCCGGGGTCGGCTGGGGTGGGGTTGGTCGTCCGTGGCCGGTGGCGGTGACCTGTCGCGGCGGTGCGTGGTAGGTACTCTCGGCATGGAGTTCTTCTGTTATCACCGTGATCGGCCTGATTCCGCGGCGCTACGCGACGAGCTGCTGGAAGAGCACTGGTCCTACATGGACCGGTACGCGGCAGAGATGATCGCCCGTGGCCCGACCTTCGACCGCGACAGCGACGCCGCCACCGGCAGCGTGCATATCGTCGATCTGCCCGATCCCTCCACCGCGCGGGCGTTCGTCTTCGACGAGCCGAACTACCAGGCGGGTGTGTACCGGGACGTGATGCTGCGCCGATGGCGCAACGTGCTGGGGCGCACCATGTGGGACTTCCCCGGCGGCCGAGACGGCGGCGACCGCTATCTGGTGCTGGGCCTCGGCTCCGGGCAGGCCGCCGACCTTGACCCGCCGCGGGACCAGGACGAACTGATCGCGTACGGGCCGCTGCTGGCGGACGACGGCGCCACATGGCTGGGCACGGCGGTACTTCTCAGGGCGCCGGACCCCGACGCGGCGCGCGCCGTCCTGACCGTGGACCGGTACGCCGACGTCGAGGTCCACGACTGGGGGTTCGGCGGGCGGCGGTGAGGAGAGGCGCATGGCGAGACGCTCGGCCGGGGCGGTCCGGCCTTCAACGGCGCACCCGATAGCGCAGGTGAAGCACCCGCTTTCCCTGAATCACCACGTCGGGATCCTCCAACAGGTGCTGCGCGTGGACCGACCCGAAGTAGCGCTTGCCGGACCCGAACACGACGGGTACCACGTCCATGCGCACCTCGTCGATCAGGCCCGCGGCGAGCACCTGGCCGCCGACGTCGCCGGCGGCGACCTCGACCATGCGGTCACCCGCAAGCTCCTGCGCCTTGGCCACGGCCGCCTCGACGCCGTCGACGAAGTGAAACGGCGCCTCGGGGGCCCAGCCCTCGGGTTCCGGCCGGTGCGTCACGACGACCACGTGGTCGATGCCGCCCGGCGGCTTCCCGTCCCAGCCGTCCGTCAGGTCGAAGACGTGGCGGCCGACGATCGTGACTCCGATCTGGTCCCAGTACGGCCGGGTGTAGTCGTAGGACGTCTGCGACACCTTCAGCTCGCCGCTGTCGTCCAACGGGACGTCACCGCTGGACAACCAGTCGAACAGCGGTCCGGGCCGGTCATTCTCGTCCGCGACGAAGCCGTCCACCGACACCGAGCTGTACATGACCACCTTGCCCACGGGGCCCTCCTCTGCTTCGGGGTGCCCCAAATTAGCGTGTCGTGAGCTGTCGCTCTTGTACGAAATCAATCGGCCGGCAGCGGCCAGCCGTCCATAACGTGGCCGGGATGCTCGCGCAGGAACCGCCGCCGGACCTCGACGTACCGGGTCGGCGTGAGGCCGGTGAACGCCCGGAACTCGTGGCCGAAGTGGGCCTGGTCGAAGTAGCCTGCGCCACCGGCGAGGTCGCCCCAGTCGATCGGTCCGGCGGGGTCGATCGCGAACACGGTGGCGGCGAAGCGATAGGTGCGGGCCAGCCGCTTCGGCGTGACGCCGATGAGCTCCTTGAACCGCTGTGCCAGATGAGTGCTGCTGACACCGGCTGCCACGCTCAGACCGCCGATCGCCACCGCCCCGCCGGCCGCCGCGATGACGCCGCTCGTATGGCGCACCAGCCCCAGGCCGGCGGTCTCGCACAGCCGTCGCATCAGCTCCTCCTCGAGCAGCGTCAGCATCTCGTGCGGCCCGTCCGCCGTGGCCAGCCGGTCCCGCAGCTCGGCGACGGCGGGCCGGCCCCAAACCTGCTCCACCGTCACCGGCCGGTCACACAGCTCGGCAGCGGGCATCGGCAGGAACGGCGCCGGCCCCCACGGCTTGAAGTGCACGCCGACCGACCGGGTCCCCGGCGGATAGCCGAACTCGAAGGCGCGGGTGGGCATGGTGACCACGCAGCCGTCGGCGTACTGCGCCGTCTCGATGTCGGTGCCGGCGCGGATGCGGAACGGCGCCCCGAGGTTGACGATGAGCAACGCCGCCGGCATCGGCGGCAGCGTCAGCCGGGCGTACGGCGGCGCACCCTCCAGGTAGTAAAGGTCGTCGATCAGCCCGTCCAGCGGCGGTCGCGGCACTCTGGACACGTACTCCACGCCCACAGTATCGCCGACGCCCCGCCGGCGTCGCGGGCCCGCGGCCGTGGAGGCCGCGGGCCCTTGTCGTTCGCCGGGCGGTGCGCGCTGTCAGGGGCGGGCGGCGATTCCGTAGGCGCGGACTTCCATGAGGTCGCCGCTGAGGTAGCCGTCGTGCGGGCTGGTCGGGCCGGCCGCGTGGGTCGGCAGGCCGCCGAAGACCACCTTGCGGATCGACGGCTCCCGCAGGGCGAGGGTGGCGAGCTCCTCGTCGTCGCTCACGATGGACAGGGCCAGCGTGTCCTTCAGCGGCGTGATGGGGTCGCGCCGGTTCCACGGAAGCACCCACACGCACGCGAACGGCAGCTCGATGCCGCCGCCCGGGTGGTCGGGCCGGTCGCACACCAGCACGGCGGGGCGCAGCGCCGCCGAGCCGTCACCGAGGTCGGCGACCCCGCCGTCCTGGTAGAGCGGCGCGGTGGCCTCCACCGCGCCGGCCAGCCGGGACGCCAGGTGCGCGCGCATCGCCCGCGCCTGCTCGATCGGCATGACCGGCAGCTGCGCCTCGTCCGTCTGCGGCGGGGCCGCGACCAGCGCGCCGAGCCGCTGGGCCAGCGCCCGGCCGAGCTCCGCCGGGTCGGCGTCGGTGAACACCGCGCTGGTGTTCGTGCACCGCAACCCGGCGTCGTAGGCCACCGAGTCGCAGATGACGTCCAGCGCCTCGTCGGTGATCGCGCCGGTGTGCAGCACCTTGGACCTGCCCGGGCCGCGCGGCACCAGGCCGGGGTTGTCGGCGTAGCGCCGGATGGCGGCGTCGCCGCCGAACACCAGGCTGAGGTCGGCGGCCTTGACCAGCGCGTCCGCCGTGGCGTGCCCGCCGGGCAGCAGCGACAGGCGCGAGGGCTCCATGCCGGCCTCCAGCGCCGCGGCGATCAGCCGCGACGGGGTGAACGGGTCCCTGGTGCCGGGGCGCACGAGCAGCTGGTAGCCGTAGGCGAGCGCGTGCACCCACTGGGTGTGGGTGCCGGGGTTGTTGCTCGGCGCGATCACCGACAGGTTGTCGCCGCGCCGCAGCCAGACGGCCTTGATCTCCCCGGGCCCGACGTGCACCGCGGCGCCGGCCGGACGCTCGGCGGCCACGCGCAGCGGCGCGTTCGCGCAGGTCTCGGCCATGTCCACGATCGAACGCCGCGCCACGGAGATCGGCACGCCCGCGCTGCGGGACTGCATCTCGCAGTAGTCGGCGGGCGTCAGCCCGTTGAGCGTGGCCGTGCCGAACAGCTCGCCCATGCGCTTGAAGGTCTCGGCCGGGGGCGCCTCGCCGAGCGGGCGGCGCCGAAGCTCCGCGACCGTCAGCGTGGCGGCCAGCGGCGGCGCCATGTCCACGTCGGCCAGGGGCGTGCCGTCGACGCCGCGCAGCAGCACCGTCTCGGCCGACTTGGCCGTGACGCCCGCCCGGATGAGCGGGACCTTGTACGCCGTGGCCACGGACATCAGTAGACCCCCTCGATGATGGTCTCCTTGGCGGTCTCGTTCGGACGCACGTCGGAGACCTCGACGCCGAGGTGACCGTCCAGCGGCGCGCGCAGCGTGACCATGTCGCGCTCGACGGTGGGCGGCATGAACAGGTCGCGGGTCAGCGCGGTGATCTTGACGACGCCGCGCTCGTCGACCGGCACCCGGGTGGTGAGGTCGACGGGGTCGACGACGTCCACGATCGTGTACGGGTAGAAGGGGCGGAAGACGCACGGCGACGGGTCGCCCTCGACGCGGGTGCGCTGCGGGGCCATGCCCATCATGGTGTTGCCGTACGCGCCGGCGAGCCTCGCCCCGGGGAACGCCTCGTTCTCCAGCAGGCTCAGCGTCTCCGCGTCGATGCTGGTGCCGCCCCAGATGATGCCGCGCACCTTCTCGCGCAGCGGCTCGTACACGTCGGGCCGGGCGACGATCCTCTCCAGGATGCGCGGGGTGCTGGAGACGGCCTGGATGTCCTGCGACAGCAGCACGTCCCTGACCTGGTCGAGGATGTGGTCGATGTAGCGGTTCGACTCGTCCTCGCGGCCGGTGGCGATGCACCGCTTGACCCAGCGCGGGTCCAGGTCGACGAAGTAGGCCAGAAAGCCCCGCACCTCGGTCAGGTTGCCGATGTTCTTGGCCATGACGTGCGGGCCGGTCGGCCCGATGTGCAGCCATCCCGCCTGCTGCCCGCCGGTCGGGAAGCCCTGCTCGTCGAGGAACAGGCTCTGGTACTCGATGTTGCGCCTGCGGGAGGTGGCGTCGACGATGCGCTTCGGCGCGCCCGTGGTGCCGCCCGACTCGTACACGCCGAAGCGACCCGGCCGGCCGAGGCTGCCGCGCGGGACGAGGGTGTGCGCGGGGATCGTGCTCCAGTCGATCTTCACGTCGGCGAAGAGCCGCTGGAGGTCGTCGTAGGTCTTGACGTCCGACAGGGGGTCGAAGCCGAACGAGGCGGCCTGCTCGATCCAGAACCGGCTGCCGGTCGAGGGCGAGAAGTGCCACGTCATCGTCGCCACGACCAGCTCGTCGAGGTCCGGTGCCTGGTCTACGGGCGCCTCGAAGACGGCGGCGAAGTCATCGGACATGAAACTCCCTTTCTCAAAACGCGGGCGGGGCCCGCGGCCCGGCGCGGGCCGCGGGCCGGGGCGGGCCGCCGGCGAGGGTCAGTTGTGCTGGAGGTGGCCATGGCCGTGGTGGTTCTGCGCGTGCTGGTCCTGGTGGCTCGGCCCGTGGCCGTGCCCATGCCCGTGCCCGTGTCCGTGGCCCGCGTGGTCGGGCGGCAGCACCCCGCCGTGCGCGGCGAGGTGGCAGGGCGGGCACAGCATCCGGCCCCTGTGGTCGTGCAGCAGGGCGGTGCTGGTCGGCTCGTCGCAGCCGTCGCACGGAGCGTGCGGCTGCGACTTCTTGGCCGTCGGCGCGTCGTCGGCGACCGGCTCGATCAGCAGGATCTCGTCCACCGGGGCGGCGAGGATCCTCTGGACGCGCCCGGCCTGCCCCTGGGCGAAGCGGGCGCGCTCTTCGTCGGTCGCCGTGCCGCCCTCGACCTTGTGGGCCAGCGTCCAGGCCTCGTCGCCGCGGAACGCCTCGCTGCCGGGCTTGGCGGTGACCCGCAGCCCCGCGCCGTCGGAGACGCGCCAGAAGGTGAAGGCGACCTTGCCGTTGTCCTGCAGGATCATGTGGCGGTTGCCGACGGTGCATCCGGTGAGCACCTGGACGGAGTCGACGGCGCACGCGTCGGTCTCGCCGACCGTGACTATCTCGTTGTCGGCGCCGTGCCGGCCGAGGTGGGAGATGGCCACGTGCGCGATGCGCAGGCCGACTGCCGACCCCGGGCACTTGTGGCCGTGGAAGGCGGTGACCTGCGCGTAGTCCTCTATATATGTCATCGATGGCTCTTCCTGTCGATGGCGATGGCGTGGGGGGCGGCCGGCAGCAGCCGGACGTCCGCCTCGCGGTCGTTCTGTCCCTCGTAGAAGGCGCGCACCGTGATCTGGTGCAGGTCGGTGGCCGAGACGATGAACACCCACTGGCCGGACTCCTCGGCGAGCAGCCGGTCCAGGCGGGTGCAGGTGTCGCGGCGGGGGTCCTGCGGCCACGGGACGCGGTGGGTGTGGTAGTTGCCGACCACCGCGAGACCGTGCTCGTCGCAGAAGTCCTCGGCGTCCATCAGCTCACGGGGGTGGGCGATCCATCCCCGCTGGTCGTTCGGCGTCTCCGAGGGGATGGCGTACTGGTCGACCAGTTCGTCCATGTCGTCGGCGATGTCGGGGTCACGGCGCATGTTGGCCAGGAGCGGCAGCACGGCCGCCACGTGCAGGGTGGTCCCCGCCTGGCGGCCGAGCAGGAGGCCGAACGCCTTGCGCTCGGCCACCTCTCCGTCGATGTAGTGCCCGGTGAGCTTGCGGACGACGTGCCCGGCGATGCCGGCGAACAGCGGGCGCGGCAGCGTGATCTCGCGGACGTCGGCCAGCGTGGCCCGGACCTCAGTGGTGGGCAAGAGCGGTCTCCTTCACCGGTTTGCCCAAAAGGCGCCTGGTCTCCGCCGCCCACGCGCGAGCCTGTGCGACGGTGTACATGGTGAGCTCGGCGGAGTGGCCGAGGTAGGAGGACACGTCGAAGATGCCGGTCAGCTCCTCCTCGCTGAGGTGCTGAGCCACGCCGTTCTGGCGGATCAGGTCCTCCAGCGGCGTGCCGCTGCTGCGCGACTCCTGGCTGAGCTCGTACACGTGCTCGTGGGCGGTCTGCTTGCCGATGTGCTTGCCGAGCGCGAGCATGAGCCGCTCGGTGACGATCTGCCCGGCGACGACCTTGGTGTTCTCCAGCAGCCGGTCGGGGTGGACCTTCAGGCCATCGACGATGAGACGGGTGATGTCACAGGCCGCGAGCGTGTAGTGCGACACCTCCGGCACGCACGCCCACTCGAGGCGCAGCGACCGGGAGTCGCGCTCGTGGTCGCCGCTCATCGCGGCCAGCGCCACGCCGACCGTGCCGGCGGACAGGCGGGCCAGCATCACGGTCTGCTCGCAGGCCTCGGGGTTGCGCTTGTGCGGCATCGTGCTGCTGCCGACACGGCCGAGCCGCCACTCCTCCTCCACCTCGCCGAACTCCGGGCGCGCAAGGAGGCGGACCTCGTCGGCGATGCGGCCCATCGTCCCGGCGACGATCGCCAGGGTGGACACGAACTCGGCGATGCGGTCGCGGGCGACGTGCCAGGCGAGTGGCGCGGCGCTGAGCCCGAGGCGGGTGGAGAAGCCGCGCAGCAGGTCGATCGCCTGGTCGCCGAAGCCGGCCATCGTGCCGACCCCGCCGAACAGCTCGGCGGTCAGAACACGCGGGCGCAGGGCGCGCAGCCGGTCGCCGCTGCGCAGGATCTCGTCCATCCAGCCGGCGATCTTCAGGCCGAAGCCGATGGGCAGGGCCGGCTGGGCGTGCGTGCGGCCGAGCGCCACCGTCTCGGCGTGCGTCTCGGCCAGGTCGGCCAGCCGGGTGACGATCGCGAGCAACTCGTGCTCCATCGCGTCCACGACGTCGCGCATCTCCAGCGACTGGGCGGTGTCCTGGATGTCCTGGGTGGTCGCGCCGTAGTGGACGAACTCGCCGGCGCCGTCGGGGACCGAGGCCTGGAAGACCCGCAGCAGGCCGACCAGCGAGTGGCTGGTGCGCCGGATCTCGGCGCGCACGGCGCCGAGGTCGAGCCGCTCGACCTTCGCCGCCTCCGCGATCTTCCGGGCGGCGTCGGCCGGGATGATGCCGAGGGCGGCCTGCTCCAGCGCGAGCGCGGCCTCCACGTCCAGCCAGCGCTGGAAGCGGCAGCGGTCGCAGAAGATGCGGCGGCTGGCGGCGGTGCTGTAGCGGTGGCCGTAGAAGGCGGAGTCGACGATGTGGCTGCGCTCGTGGCGACACGGTTGCTCGGTGCTCATAGGTTCTCTCCTGAGGCGATGAGGCCGCTGCGGTGGGACGCAGAGGTCGCGACCCGGTTGCCCTTCGGACGCCGGCTCGCGCGGGCGTAGGGGCTGTGTCCGTACGGGGGCTGGTCGGGGTGGACGGGGGCGTTCGCCGCGATGTCGAGCGCGACCTGACGCGGGGACTTGCCGCGTGTGCGTGAGCCGGCGATGACGTCGATCACCAGTTCGCGTGTGAGGAATGCGACGTTCTCCAGGACCTCGTGCGGCTCGGGGAGCGTCGCGGGGCCGAACAGCGTCTCCATGGAGGCCGACCCGCCGATGCCGCCGATGAAGTCGGGCACCACGAGCACGCCGCGCGCGTCGAGGACCTGCTCCGCCGCCTCGCTGAGCCCGCAGTTGGCGCCGACGACCACGACCGGCGCCTGCAGCGCCTCGGCCTGTTCGACGGTGATGGCGTCCTCGACGGCGGCGAGGATCAGCACGTCCACCGGCAGGTCGAACAGCGTCTTGCCGGGCAGCCACGCCAGCCGGGAGGTCTGCTCCGACACCGGCCGCGACTGGTCGTGGTCCAGCATGGAGGTGATGTCCAGGCCGCGAGGGTGCACCGCGCAGCCGTACGCGTCGGCGACCGCGACGATCGAGGCGCCCTCGGCGACGAGGGACTCGGCGGCGGCCCGGCCGAGGTTGCCGAAGCCCTGGATGGCGACGTGCAGGCCGGTCGCGAGGTAGCCGGCGCTGTCGGCGGCGGCGAGGGCCGAGTGGGCCACCACGTGCCCCGCGCGCCGCTGCCCCACGGTGCGCCGGCCGACGGAGGCGTCCAGCAGGCGCATCCGGGCGAAGTACTCCTCGTCGGAGAAACCCTGGGCGTTCTTGACCGCGTACTTCACCGACCGCAGCCCGACACCGGCGGCGAGGCGCTCGAGGTCCTCGAAGCGGGTGCCCATGTCGCAGCCCATGCTGTAACGGGTGTTCAGCTCGCCGGACACGAACGACAGGAAGCGGGAGATCACCTCTTCGCTGCCGGCGGCCATGGGGTCGAAGGCGAGACCGGACTTGGCGCCGTCGACGTTGATGCCGAGCACGCGCTGCTTGAGCGTCATGCGCTCGGCCAGGTCGATGAGGGTCTGGACCTTCAGTCCCGGCTGGACGCGGAACCCGCCGGCGGCCAGACGACAATCTTCCCGGTCATATACCAAATAGCCGGGACAGCCTTCTACCGGATCGAGGTATTCGATGACACGTGGCATGTGCGACCCCCCCAGGGATCTCCAGATCGGGGCGAATCTGTGAGTGTTCGTGATGGTGCACATCAGCCATATCGATCGTCAACGAACGCCGTATTCAGTTGCACGGGGGGGCCGCCGCCCGCGGATTACCCGAGGCGGCCGGCGGTGGGGTCCGGCGTTCGCCGCAGGCCGGGCGGGGGGCGCAGGGCGGCCGCCCGCGATGCCCCGCGCCCCGCTCCCACCTGGGCCGGGGCATGGCGGCGATGCCGATCGCGGTGCGTGCCGCGGCGGGCGGGGCGGGCATACGGCCTGCTCCGCCCCGCGTTCTCCGCACCGCTGGATATCGTCGATCTTTGGCAGAGTGTGCAAGTGCTGATTACCCGCACTTGTACGCCGATCTCCCAGAAGTGGCTCTGGCCGGCTCGTCCGGAATGCGTGGCGGCATCGCTATCGCCGCCGGTTGAAGCCCCCACCGCGCGCCATATTACCCATAATCAGGAAATAGTCGCAGCTGCGAAAGTGTGGCATTTACGGCGCGGCGGCGCGGCGGCTCAGGCGGCGCCGTCTTCCCAGGCGTGGGCCTGGAACGGCGGGTCGACCGGCGCGCCGGTCAGCCGGTTGGCGTAGGTCGAGATGGTGTAGACGCCGACGCCGAGGACGACCTCCAGGGCGTTGCGCGGGGTGTGGCCGGCGTCGAGGAACGCCCGCGTGTCGTCCTCGGGAACGGCGCCGCGGTGATCCATGACCGCGAGGGTGTAGCGCCGCAGGGCCGAGAGGCGCGGGTCGGGCAGGACCGTCGCCCGCGCGCGCAGGGCCTGGACGAGCTCCGGCGACGCCCCCAGCCGCGTCAGTACGGCGGTGTGCATGGCGACGGTGACGCGGCAGCCGATCCGGGTGGCGATCGTCATGACGACGACCTCACGGTCGAGCGGGGGGAGGGTGGTCCGCTCGAAGACCGTGTTCGCGGTCAGGAAGCCCTGGAGCAGTTCCGGCGAGGCGGCCATGCGCGCGACGGGGGTCGGGACGTGGCCGAACTTGTCGTGCACGCCCTCGATGGTGGCGCGGGCCGCGGATGGCGCGGTCTCAGGGGTGAGGTCGGGGAAGAGCTGGGGAGACAACGGTGGCCTTCTCTCTGCGCGAGCGGCCGAAGGCACGGAGAGTCCGCGCCCGGCGACGCCAAAACGTCAACTCGGTTGTCCAGATAGTAAACCTGGTTAACCGATGACGCAATGGTGAGCGCCGCGCACCGAGATCGGGCGGCTATCCCGCTCGCCCGCCGGTCACTCCCAGCCGATGCGGGACCACAGGGCGGTCATGCCGTCGTCGTGGACGCTGTTGTCGCCCTCGTGGGCGGCCGGCTCGCGCTGTGTCATCGTCGTCACCTTCCTCGCCGGGCGGACCCGGGCATCTCACGCTGACCTGTGCGTGAGGTGCGGTCTTCCCCTCTGTCGGCGTTTAAACGCAAGTCCCGCGTTTCCAGGGGTTCGTCGCGATGGAGCGGATGCGCCGAGGCCGGCGGCCGCCGGGAGGGCGGTCGCCGGCCGGGCCGCGAGGCGGTCAGCGGAGCCGGGGGAGGACCTCCTTGGCGTAGAAGTCGAAGAACGCCTCCTGGTCGTGGCCGATCTGGCTGATGTAGATCTCGTCGAAGCCCGCGTCGACGTACTGCTTGATCGCCTCCACGTGCGCCTCGGGATCGGGGCCGCAAGGGGTCGCGGCGGTCGCGTCCTGCTCGGTCACCATCTCGGCGAGCTGCTCGAAATGGCGGGGCAGCGGCAGGAGCTGGGACGCCTCGCCCTTGATGCCCTGCGTCGGCCACAGGCGATGCACGGTCTTGCGGGCCTGCGCGGCGTCCTCGGCGTAGCAGACCTTCAGGCCGCCCTGGACGGGCTTGCCCTCGCCGCCGGCGGCGTGGAACTTCTGGACGAACTCGGCGTTCGGCCCGGTGCAGATGTAGCCGTCGCCGATGCGCCCGGCCAGCTCGACCGACTTGTCGCCGAATCCGGAGATGTAGACCGGCGGCGGCCGCTCCGGCAGGGTGTACAGACGGGCCGTGTCGACCTTGTAGTGCTTGCCCTGGTGGGTGACCAGCTCGCCGGTCCACAGCTTGCGCATCACCTCGACCGCCTCTTCGAGCATCTCCAGCCGCTCGGCCGCCGGGGGCCAGCGGGTGTCGATGATGTGCTCGTTGAGCGCCTCGCCGGTGCCGACGCCGAGCCGGAACCGCCCCTGGCCGATCACCGCGCTGGTGGCGGCCGCCTGGGCGATGACCGCCGGGTGGATGCGGACGAGCGGGCAGGTCACGGCGGTGGTGACGGGCAGCGAGGTGGCCTGGGCGATGGCACCGATCACCGACCACACGAACGGGCTCTGCCCCTGCTCGTCCAGCCACGGATGGTAGTGGTCGGAGATCCACAGATTCTCGAACCCGGCCCGTTCGGCCAGCTCGGCCTGGCGCACGAGGTCTCTTGGGCCGTGCTCCTCGCTGGACAGGAAGTATCCGAAAGTGGTCATCATCGCCTCCCCGCGTCTTCTCGAAGGTCACATCCAGCCCTACCCGTGGATCGGCGGCCAAACGGGGCACGGCAGGGGCGGTTGCGACGCGAGGTGCGAGCCCGGCTCATATGACAGGAAAAGTCAAGAATATTTCGGGCGCTCGTCGCCATGGCTGGTTATGGCCGCTAATGTGACAAGAGTTGTCCACGAGGTTTCTGTGACTCAGTCAAGGGCAAGCGCGAGGTGTCGGTAGTCGGGGCGGTGGATGGGAGCGTTGATGGGCGAACACGGGCCGTATGACGGCCTGGGGGACGAGCATCTCCCCGGGTCGAGAGGCGAGCACGTTCTGCAGGGCCTGTTCTCCACCCGCCGGCGAGCGCTCCGCTTCTACAACCGGCAGGTGGTCGACCATCTGACCCCTGACATGCGCGAGTTCGTGGCCCGTCAGGAGATGGCCTTCATCGGCACCTCCGACGCGCGAGGCAACTGCGACACCTCCTTCCGCGCCGGGCCGCCCGGGTTCGTCCGCGTGCTCGAGCCGACGCGGCTGATCTACCCGGAGTTCCGCGGCAACGGCGTGCTCGCGAGCATGGGCAACATCATGGAGAACCCCCACATCAGCATGCTCTTCATCGACTTCTTCGAAGACCGGGTGGGGTTGCACGTCAACGGCTCGGCCACCATCACGACGGCCTACGACGCGGCCCGCCGCCACGGGCTGGTCGGCGAAGACCAGACCGCGCCCGGCCGCCGCGCCGACCGATGGGTCGTGGTCGACGTCGAGGAGGCCTACATCCACTGCTCCAAGCACATCCCCCTGCTCGCCCGGCACGACCGCGGGGCGGGCGACGGCGAGTCCCGCAGGCCCGCCGGCGACGACTACTTCGGCGTCGCCCGCATGCGGTCCCTGGGGACGGAGCGAGAAGGAGCAGGCCGGTCGGCTGAGTGACACCATGAGCATCGACATCGGACTGATCCGCAAGAGCTGGGCTCTGGTCGAACCGGTGGCCGACAGGGTCACCGTGCACTTCTACGCCAAGCTGTTCGCCGACCACCCCCACATCCGCGAGATGTTCCCGCCCGCCATGGACGTTCAGCGCGACCGGCTGCTCCAGGCGCTCACCCGCGTCGTGCTGAGCCTGGAGGACGCCGACGGGGTGGTGGACTACCTCGGGCAGCTCGCCCGCGACCACCGCAAGTACGGGGTGCTGCCCGAGCACTACCCGGCCGTCGGCCGCTGCCTGGTCATCGCCATGCGGGCCAACGCGGGCGGCGCCTGGCGGGCTGAGTACGACGCGGCGTGGATCGACGCCTACCAGTTCATCGCGGACGTGATGATCAGGGCCGCCGAGCAGGAGTCCGCCTACGTCCCGCCGCTGTGGAACGGCGTCGTCGTCGGGCACGAGATGCGCACGCGCGAGATCGCCGTGATCACGGTCGAGCCCACGCAGCCGTACGCGTTCAAGGCCGGCCAGTACGCCACCGTGCAGACGTCCCACTGGCCCAAGGTCTGGCGTCCGTACTCCGTCGCCAACGCCCCGCGCAGGGACAACCGGCTGACCTTCCACGTGCGGGTGGTGCCGGGCGGCTGGGTCAGCACCGCGCTCGCCCACCACACCCGCGTCGGCGACACGCTGCTGCTCGGCCCGCCGCGCGGCTCGCTGCTCCTCGAACGGGCCGGCACCCCGCACCTGATCTTCATCGCGGGAGGCACGGGCCTGGCGCCGCTCAAGGCGCTCATCGAGGAGTCGATGTGGCTGCCCGAGCGGCCGAGCATCGACCTGTTCCACGGCGTCCGCCACCACGGCGACGCCTACGACGTGCGAGACCTTCGTGACCTGCGCACCCATCACCGGCGCCTGCGCGTGGTGCAGGCGGTGTCCGACGAGATCGACGGGTGGCGGCGGGAGAACGCCGTGGACGCCCTGCTCAACCACCGCGTCTCGCTGGACGGCGACGTGTTCGTCTGCGGCTCGCCCGACATGGTGCGGGTGACGGCCGCGCGCCTGCTGCACACCGGGGTGCCCGCGCACCACATCCACACCGAGTACACCCCGGGGGCGCCCACCCTGGTGTACTCCTGAGCACGCCGTCCATGGAGTCGCCGGCGGCAGGGCCGTGGTGGCGGTGCCGTGGTGAGCGGGCCGCCGCATCTATTTGAGGTTTCAAGGAAAATAGACTGGCGGCGTGAGCGATACGCGGTGGCTCGACGACGACGAGCAGAAGGCGTGGCGCACCTACATCTGGGCCTCCCGGCTGCTGAACGAGTCGCTCGACCGGCAGTTGCAGCGCGAGGCCGGCATGCCGCACGCCTACTACGTGATCCTCGCCATGCTCTCCGAGGCGCCCGGCCGCTCGCTGACCATGACCGAGCTGGCCCGGCTGGTGCGCTCGTCGGCCAGCCGGCTCTCGCACGCCGTCGCCAAGCTTGAGGCGCAGGGCTGGGTGTTCCGCCGCAAGCGCCCGGGCGACGCGCGCACGACCATCGCCACGCTGACCGACGAGGGGTTCGCCGCCATCGCCGAGGCCGCCCCCGGTCACGTCGAGCAGGTGCGGCGCGTGCTCTTCGACCTGCTCACCCCCGAGCAGACGCGCCAGCTGCACGACATCTTCGGGGCCGTTCTGACCAACCTGAACGCGACCGACGGCATCTGACCTCCGGCCTGCCCCCGTCCCCGTCCCCATCCCCATCCCCGCCCGTCCTGCCCGGGCGACGGAATCCGGCCCGCCGGCGTCGGCTCGTCCTGCCCGGCCCCAGGCGAGGGGCTGCCGGCCGCCCGTTCAGGGGAGCACGCGGCCGACGACGCGGGCGTACATGCGCCCCGGGCTCGGGACCGACGGCGGGGTCAGGAAACCCGGCAGCATGGGAAGGTCCACCGCGAAGGGCTGCAGGCGGTCGTACAGCGCGTTGGCGTCGGCCGGGCGGTCCTCGGGCCGCTTCTCCAGCAGCTCGGCGATCAGCCGGTCCAGTTCGCCCGGCACGCCGGGGACGCCGGGCGGCCGCTCGTTCACCTGCTTCTCGAACACGGCGTACTCGGTCGGGCCGGCGAACAGCTGACGGCCGGTGAGCATCTCGTGCAGGACGCAGCCGAGGGAGTACAGGTCGCTGCGCGGGCTCGCCACCCCGCTCTGGATCTGCTCGGGCGACATGTACGCCGGGGTGCCGAGGAGCTGGCCGATGCGGGTGAACTGCGCGACGTCGGCCTCGCGCAGCATCGCCAGGCCGAAGTCCAGCACCTTCACGCTGCCGTCAGGGCACAGCATCAGGTTGGTCGGCTTGAGATCGCGATGGCAGATGGACAGGGCGTGGGCGGCCGACAGCACGGCGCACGCCTGGGCGGCGATGGCGGCGGCCCAGGGGACCGGCAGCGGCCCGTGCTCGCTCACCAGGTCGGCGACGGTGACGCCGTCGATGAACTGCATGACCTGGAACAGGCGGCGCTCGTAGGCGCCGAAGTCGTACAGGATCGGCGCGCCCGCGTGCTCCAGCCGGGCCAAGATGCGCGCCTCGCGCATGAAGCGCTGCTCCAGCTCTTCGTCGTGCCCGCCGGGGAAGCGCAGGAACTTCACGGCGACCTTGCGGTCGAGGCGCCTGTCGTGGCCGCCGTAGACGGCGCCCATGCCGCCCTGGCCGAGAGGCAGGTCGTCGAGCACGTACCGGTCGCCGATGACCATTCGCCCCTCCTGATGATCTATCGGGGAAAAATACACCTTCAGCGGCCAGGTCGCAGATGACCGCCGATCAGACCGTCAAAGCCTAGCCGGACGAGCCTGTCGCCAAGGGCGGCCGTCGCGCGCAGATGGTCGGAAAGGGCCAGCAGCTCGCGGAACGCCTTGCCGTACTCGCGCTGCTCGGCGAGGGACAGCCGCGGGACGCGCACCCGGCGCGCGTCGACCCGGCTCGCGCCGGAATACGAGCGCGTGGCTCCCGAGGCGCCGGCGTAGCGCAGGTAACCGGCCAGGAAGTCGGGATCGAGCCGCTCGTGGTCGATGCGGTAGAGGTGGAGCTGGGGCCCCAGCACGGCTCCCGGCGCCGTGACCACGCGGGCGGCGCCGTCACCGGTCACGACCGTCGCGACGACATCTCCGGGCTCGAGGGTGACGTGCCCGGCGCCCGCCGGGGTGCGCCCGGTGGGCGGCCCGCCGGCGACCAGGTCGGCGACGGTGAGCACCGGCAGGTCGCCCGCGTCGACCGCCATCTTCGGCGGCCCCTGGTGGATCGTGACGATGCCCGCCCTGACCAGCTCGCCGATCGTCGTCGTCGGCATCTCGCGGGTCTCGGCGAGCGGCGCGACGTCCGGGAGCGTTCCGGCCAGCCCGGCCGCGGCGGCCGTGAGGCGCTCGCGCACCCGGCCGAACTCCGCGGCGGCGTCCTGCTCGCCCGGAAGCGGGCGGTGACGCGCCGGGCTGAGGTCCACCTCGTCGTCCAGCAGGTCGATGATGCGCACGGCGAGGCCGGGGGCGGGCGGCACGCCCTCGGGGTCGGCGGTGAAGGCGCGCCAGGCGTCCTCGGCGCCCGCCAGGCCGTCGGCGGCGTCCAGCATGAGCACCTGCGAAGGAGGCCGCTCGCCGGGCTCGGGGCGGCGCAGCAGCCACAGGTCGGGGCCGCCGGCGGCGAGCGTCAGCACCGCGCGCAGCGCCCCGCCGCGCAGCAGGTTGCCCCGGATGCGCTTGCCGGGACGCCGGCTCGCCGCCGCGGCCGGCATGAGGATGGCGACCAGGCCGCCGTGGCGCACCCGCGCCAGGCAGTGCTGCACCCAGGCCAGCTCGGGCTCGCCGCGCGGCGGCAGGCCGTACTCCCAGCGCGGGTCGCCGGTGAGCTCCTCATAGCCCCACGCGCGCTCGTTGAACGGCGGGTCGCAGACCACGACGTCGGCCCGCAGGCCGGAGAAGCCGTCGTGCCGCAGCGAGTCGCCGGCGACCAGGTGCGCGCGGGCGCCGCGCAGCAGGAGCCGCACGGCCGCGAGCAGCGCCGCGCTCTCGCCGCTCTCTTGGCCGAGCACGCGGGCCCCGCCGAACGGGAGCAGCAGCGCGCCGACGCCGCATGCCGGGTCGAACACGCTCGTGGGAGCGCCGGCGGCCAGGCCCGCGGCCGCCGGCGCGCCGTCATCGCCGGCGGACGCGGCGGCGCCGTCATCGCCGGGGGAGGGGACGGCGAGCCGCGCCATCAGCTCGGCGTAGTCGGCCCGCGTGACGGAAAGGCGGCGGGAGTGGGCCTCGATGTAGCGCTCGCAGAGCAGCTCGAAGGCCTCCGGCGGCCCCTGCTCGTCCGCGAGGTCGGCGAGCAGGCGGTACAGCCGGATGTCGATCAGGCTCCAGTCGACGGGCACGGGCAGGTCGGCCGTCGCCGCGGCGGCGGCCTGATGCAGCCGCTTGGCGGGCTCGTGGCTGCGGGTGACGGTCTTCCAGCTGCCGGGGTCGCGCCGCAGGTACAGCAGGAAGGCGCCCGCGCAGGCCACCAGGTCGCCCAGGCGCAGGTCGTCGCCGGAGGCTCGTAATCCCTGCCAGGCGCGGTCTCCCAGCGACATCTCGTACGATCTGCCGTTACGGCGCAGCCAATCTTCGACTTCGGGAAGGGAGAACAGGGGGCTCGCGGCCGTCCCGCCCACCGGCTGGGGGAAGTCGTCGTAGCGACGCCGCCAGTTGCTCACCGCCGCCCGTCCGACGTCGGCGAGCCGGGCGATGTCGCCCGCGTTCAACGTGGCGTCGTGTTTCATGAGCGTCGCCTCTCCCTGCTCGCCTACCGGTACCTTGGCGGCCCAGGGCCAGATTAGTCCACCGTGCCGCTCCAATCCACAGAATATGTGCTTGTGAAGTGTTTCAACCAATGATTTACTGAGGGCATGTCAAACAACGCGTCGTTCACGTTGCGTTACGCGGCTCGCACCGACGTCGGTCTGCGCCGGCAGCAGAACGAGGACTCGGTGTACGCGGGCCCGCGCCTGCTCGCCGTCGCCGACGGCATGGGTGGGCACAGCCATGGCGAGGTCGCCAGCGCGACCGTCATCGCCGCACTGTCCGTCCTGGACGGCGAGCCGCCGAGCGGCGATCTGCTCGGGGGCATGGAGGCCGCCATCACCGAGGCCGTCCGGCGGCTGAAGGACATGGCCGAGCGCGACCCCAAGCTCACCGGCATGGGAACCACGCTGACCGCCATGCTGTGGGACGGCGGGCGCTTCGCCCTCGCCCACATCGGCGACTCCCGCGCGTACATGCTGCGCGAAGGGTGCCTGTACCAGATCACCCGCGACCACACCCTCGTGCAGTCGCTCGTGGACGACGGCCAGATGACCGCCGAGCAGGCCGCCGCGCATCCGCGCAGGTCGCTGCTCATGCGGGCGCTCGGCGGCAGCGGCTCGGTCGAGCCCGACCTGTCCCTGCGCGAGGCGCGCCCGGGCGACCGCTACCTGATCTGCTCCGACGGGCTCAGCGGCGTCGTGGGCCCGCAGGCGCTGCACGAGACGCTGACCTCGTTCGACGATCTCGGCGAGGCGGCCAACCGGCTGATCGTCCTGGCCAAGGACGGCGGCGGCCCCGACAACATCAGCTGCGTCGTCTGCGAGGTCGGCGCCGGCGCCTGAGCCGGACGCGCATCGATCGGACGGACGCGTCGCGGTGAAGGCCTGAGACGGCGCCGAGGCACTGGGATCGGGCCTGACGCGGCGGGCGACGCCAGGTATCCGTTCAAATCGCCGCGATCGGGGTAGCACGCAGTGCCGTGCCACGAGCTGCAGTGATCATGAATCCACTCCGGGTCGCCGACCCGGACCGCCATCGTGCCGAAGTGACCGCCGAACTGGCGCGGCACGGCTGGGACGAGCCGTTGTGGTACGAGACCACCGCCGAGGACGCGGGCGCCGGCGTGACCGGCAAGGCCCTGGGCGAGGGCGTCGACCTCGTCTTCGCCTCCGGCGGCGACGGAACCGTCCGCGGATGCGCCGAGGGCCTCATGGGCACGGGCGTGCCGCTGGCCGTCCTGCCCGGGGGCACCGGCAACCTCCTGGTCCGCAACCTCGGCCTGCCGGACACGATTCCCGAGGCCGTCGACGTGGGAGTCGGCGGCGACACCCGGGCCATCGACCTCGGCGTCCTCGACGGCCGTCCTTTCGTCGTCATGGCCGGCATCGGCCTGGACGCCACCATGGCAGACAGCACGAGCGAGGTCGCCAAGAACCGCATCGGCTGGCTCGCCTACGTCGGTGGCGCGGTCAAGCACCTCGCCGACCGGCCCTTCCACGTCACGCTCAGCCTCGACGACCGGCCGCCGCTGCGCAGGCGTGCGATCATGGTCCTCGTCGGCAACGTCGGCCGGCTGCAGGGCGGGCTCGAGCTGCTGCCCGGCGCCCGGCCGGACGACGGGCTGCTCGACATCCTCGTCTTAGCTCCGCGCACCCCGATGGACTGGATCCGCGTGGCCTCCCGCGTCCTGACCCGCTCCCGGCGCCGCGACCGGCGCGCCGAGCGGCACACGGCCGCCCGCGCCGTCATCACGGTGGATCCGCCCGTCCTGCACGAATGCGACGGCGATCCTCTCGGCTACGGCACCACCATGTCCATCGAGACCCGCGCCGGAGCACTGCTGCTGCGCACGCCGCACGGAACGGAGGACTGACGATGGGAACGGCGACCGCCGTACCGCAGACCAGGTCCATGAGCGGCGACGAGCTCAGCGCGGACGACGCCTGGGCGACGTTACGCCACTACGGCAGATGGCACCTGGTGCGCGACTCCTTCATCCGTTTCCGATATGGGGACGGCTTCAGCAACTCGCGGGCACTGGCCTTCCAGATCTGCCTGGCGGTGATCCCGGGCGCCATCGCCGTCGTCGGGCTCAGCAGCGTGCTGCACCAGGAGCGGCTCGGGCGGGTCGTGCAGCTCACCATCCACGAGTTCATCCCCGGCTCGGGCGCCGAGGTGGTCAAGGACGCGCTCGCGGTCAGCCGCAAGCACGCCGGCGACGGCGGCGCCATCGCGCTCTGGTTCGGCCTGGTGACGGCGCTGGTCGGCCTGACCACCGCCATGGCGCAGGTCGAGCGGGGCGCCAACCGCATCTACGGCGTCGAGCGCGACAGCCCGTTCCGCCGCAAGTACACCAAAGCGGTGCTGATGGCGGTCACCGCCGGCTCCGCCATGACCCTCGGGTTCGCGACCATGGTGGGCGGCAAGGCCATCGGACGAGCGCTGGCCGAGGTGTACCACTGGAGCGACACGGCCCTCACGGCCTGGACGCTGCTGCGCTGGCCGGTCGGCTTCCTGCTCGCCCTGCTGTCGGCGTCGGTGCTGTTCGAAGCCGCGCCGCGCCGCAAGCAGCCCGGCCACTCGTGGCTCGCCGCCGGAGGCGTCGTCGCGCTGGCCCTGTGGCTGGTGTTCACCTGGGGGCTCACCTTCTACATCGAGAACAACGGCTCGTTCGGCGAGACCTACGGCCCGCTGACCGCCGTGATGGCGCTGCTGTTGTGGTCACTGCTCAGCTCCATCGCGCTGTTCCTCGGGCTGTCCTTCGCGGCCCAGCTCGAAGCGTGCCGCGGAGGGGTCGGCGACCCGGTCGTCCCCGACCCCGGTCCCTCGGGGACGAGACGACGTACGGCAGGTGACCAGGGGGGAGAACCGACCTCATGAGCATCTTCACGAGCGGGCGCGAGACGCGAGCCCGCAGGTGGTTCGCGGGAGGCGGCTCGGCCCGCAGGCGGAGGGAGAGGGACGCGAGACTCGGGCTGCGCCTGACGCTCGCCTCCGGCGCGCTGTTCCTCGTCCTGGTCCCGTTCGCGCTTCTGCTGGTCCTGGTGGAGACCTCCTACGGCCCGCTCCACCGGCTGGACGAGGACACGGCCGCCACGCTGCACTCCTACGCGCTGGAGCATCCCGGCTGGGTGAGCTTCCTGCGGCTGTGGACCGACGTCTTCGGGCCGGGCACCTGGCGCATCGTCGTCGGCGCCGCCGCCGTCTGGCTGGTGTACAAGCGCGCTCCGCGCCTGGCCGCCTGGGCGGTCACCACGATCACGGTCGGCGGGCTGCTCGGGCTGGCGCTCAAAGTGGTCGTCGCCCGCGCCCGGCCGCACCTGCCCAACCCGGTGGACCTGGCCCCCGGCGCCTCGTTCCCCTCCGGTCACACCCTCAACGCGACGCTCGGCGTCGGCATCGTCCTGCTCCTGGTGATGCCGCTCCTCACGCACCGGCAGCGGGTGACGGCCTGGATCGCAGGCGCGGTCATCGTGCTCGGCGTCGCCTGCACGCGAGTCGCCCTCGGCGTCCACTGGGTCAGCGACGTGGCGGCGGGCCTCGTGCTCGGCGTCGCCGTCGTCGCGGCGACCGCCGCCGCGTTCGAGGCCTGGCGCCGGGACATCGGGCGCCGTCCGGCGGTACCCCACCGGGAAGGCGTGGAGCCGGAGGCGATGCAAGACATCTCAACGAAGGGAAGTGCGCATGGTCACCGACACTAGAGTGACGGCGAACCGCGGCACCCGGTGGTCGGAGACCGCCGCGTGGACGCTCCGCCTGCTCCTGGCCCCCATCGCGGCGCTCGTGGCCGTGACCCTCGGCGTCGGATGGCTGATCGTCGGGCCACTGCACAGCCAGGTCGCCGGCGAGGTGGCCGTCAACCAGGGGCTCGCCGCCGACCGCACCCCGCTGTTCAACGAGCTCACGCACTACGGGTCGATGCTGTCGGACACGCCGGTGATCGTGACCCTGACCGCGATCGCCGCCCTGGTCTTCCGGTTCGTCTTCAGCCGCTGGCGCGAGTCGGTCTTCATCATCCTGGCCGTCTGGTCGCAGTCGATCGTCTTCCTGCTGGCCACGGTGTTCGCCCAGCGCCCGAGGCCGGGCGTCCACCACCTGGACCCCGCGCCGCCCACCTCCAGCTTCCCCTCAGGGCACACCAGCGCCGCCGTCGGCTTCTACTGCGGGATGGCCCTGGTGCTCACCCTGCACGCTCACCGCCACACCGTGCTGAAGGTCCTGTTGTGGACGGTCGGCCTGGCGGCCCCGCTGATCGTCGGCATCTCGCGCCTGTACCGCGGCATGCACCACCTGACCGACGTGAGCTGGGGCCTGATCCTCGGCTTCATCTGCCTCGCCATCGTCGCCCACGCCATCCTCGGCACCCCCCTCCTCCCCGGCAGAAAGGCATCCCGCCCCATCCCGGCACCCCACTCCTCCTGAACCCGCCTCTTTCAAGGCCGCCCGGACACCCCGGGCGGCCTTGCCGCATCGTGTCGCCCCCCGGGAAACGGCGCGCCTCCGGCGCCGCCTCTGCGCTACTTCGCGGCCGGCGTCCGAGCCGGGATTCCGGGAGCCGTCGCCGAGTTCAGTCCTCGAGGTAGCGTGGCGGCAGTTCCCGCTCGGCCGCATCGTAGATGCTCTCAATGTCGGCGTCGGTCAGCGAGCGGTCGCACCCAGTGATCCACTTTCGTACGCGGCCGCCGTCCAAGACGTCGACGTCACGAACGTTGAGGACCTCCCGCGGGATCGCCGGGCCGTAGATCGCCAGAGACGGCTTGACCGTGATCTGGCGGCCGAGCCCCTTGCTGATCAGCTCGCCGGCCTGGGCCGCCTTCCAGCGGGCCTTGTCGAGGCGGTGCCTTTGGTTGAGCGGCCCGTGGAACAGTTCGTCGTGCGGCCGATCGCGGACCAGCAACCGTTTGTCCCACTTCTCGGAATCCACGGCGTACACCCCGGTGGGCCCGACGACCAGGTGGTCGATCTGGGCGTCGCTACCGGGGATGGCACGGGCGTGCAGTGTGCGGTAACCGGCCCGTTCCAGCTTCATGAGCCGGCCCTCGGTGCGCCGCTCCACCGCTGAGATTCGCCGCCATGCCGGCACCGTCGACAGCGTCCTGGCCCGGTAGATCGTGTCGGCGATCGCCGAGATGATCGCCGCGATCAGCGCGAGGCGCCAGGACCACAGCAGAATGCCCACCAGCACGCCCACGCCCGCCGCGATGAGGACGCGAAGCCACAGGTGCCGGTACCTCGAGTCGAGGACCCGGCGGGGAAGCGAGGCGCGCTCGACAGGGGCATACTCGGTGTCGGTGTCGGTGTCGGTGTCGGTGTCGGTGTCGGTGTCGGTGTCGGTCGTGGGTTCGGCAGGGGTCGTGGGTTCGGCAGGGGCGGGATGCAGGGCGGCCGCGTTGCGGGTGAAGGCGAGGCTGTGCGCGGTGTCGGTGCCGCGTTGGTTGGGATCTGGCAGCCCGCGGGCGCGCAGGCGGTGGCGCAGTTCCAGATACAAGGTGCCCAGCGTGAGTGGATCGCCTTGACCCGGGATCCCGGTGCGGATCAAGTCGACCAGTTCCCCGGTGAACGACGTGCATGCGACCGCCTGTTCTTCGGGTGGCGGAACATGCGCGGCCAGATCACTAGCGGTCAGGGTGTAGACGCCGCGAATGTCTGTGTGGTCGGCCACCACCGCGGCCTGGTCGGCGAGAGTTTCGATGGCGCGGCCGGAGTAACAGCAATCCACGATGGCGGCTTTGACGCGGGCCGGGCTGTCGCGGAACGCCGACCGGACGCGGGCGTACTCCACTCCGGTCAGATCGGGCGCCTCGGCGTCGGTGTCGGCCAGTGACAGGCACAACTCGCCGCCCGGGGTGAGAGTGCCGTGCCCGACGTAGTACAGCAACAGCACACCGCTGGTCTCCTGGGCCAGCCGCCGGATCCGGGTGGCCACGGCACGGCTGTCGGACGGATCGGTCATCACGGTGACCCGATCGGCAGGCCATCCGCACAGCCGCGGATCGGTCAGCACCGCCCGCAGTTGCTTGACACTGTTGGCCGCGGCCGGGATGTCGGGGAACCGCCGATCTTGGTAGGCGGAGACCCCGATGAGGATCGCCCGGGAATCCCGCCAGTCGGCCGGATCAGGCCTCATCGCCGCTGTCGGCTTCGTGTCGTAGGACCTCCTTCAACAGTGGCAGCGGATCGCTCGCCCGTTTGGCCTCCAGCGTCACGGTGCCGGTCTGGGTGGTGACGGTGAGGATCACATCGGAATGCCGATTGGTCAGCCACGCGGTGAGCGCCCGCGCCAGCACCATCCCCACGGCACCACCCGAGCCCAGCGCGACGGTGATCAGATCGACCGCCCCGCCCAATTCCTCCGACGCGGGCGGCCCTGTCACCGGACGTACCCGGCCCTGCAATTCGCGCTGACTTCGCAGCCACGCGATCAACGCGACCAGTTCACCCACCGCATCGCCGCCGCTGATCCGTAATTCGGCCTGCACACCTATCTCCCCATCGGGCAGGCGCGCCCACCCCGAAGGACGCGAGAAGCGAAGGCCCGAACCCTCAACGGCCCGAGCGAATCATTTCAGGAAACGGCCCTTCCGTGAACCGACTTGGTCGCATGAGCATTACCGGGCCCGCTGACGGCCTCTCTGCCGCGTCACGAAAGCACCGCCCTGAGGTACCGCGCGGAACCCGGCGGTCAGGGGGCCGGGACGAGGAGGTTGTCGCGCTCGACGGCTTCCAGGGAGAGGGTCTTGTAGCCGACCTCCTCGAACAGGACGGTGACGCGGTCGGGCTCGCGGCTCATGACGACGCCCGGGCCCCACTCGCTGTGCCGGACCTTGGCGTGCATGGCGAAGGGCGCCTCGTCGGAGCTCTCAGCGGAAACGCTCTCGGCGGCGGTGCCGGCGCGGCAGGTGTCGCAGTTCCCGCAGGCCCGCTCGTACGGCTCGCCGAAGTACGAAAGCAGCGCCCGACGCCGGCAACCGGTGGTCTCGGCGTAGCCGCGCATCATCTCGATGCGGGACTCGTCCACCCGGCGCCGGGTCTCGTCGAGCTCGGCCGCGCGCGCCGCCGCCCGCTCGGGCGAGGAGCCGCCCGCGATGGCGCGCAGGTCGCCCCGCTCGGTCACCGTGACGACGCCCACCCTCTCCAGCAGGTTCACCACGCCGGTCAGCCGGGAGGAGCCGATGCCGAGCAGGTCCCTCAGCTCCTTCGCCGGCACCACCCCGCCGTGCTCGCCGACCAGCGTCGCCACCCGCAGCAGCAACTCCTCGTCGACGCGGCCGCCGGCGAAGAACCTGCGCAGGCCGAGATCCTCGGGCCGGTAGAACAGGACGGCGCTCGCGGGTTCCTGGTCGCGTCCCGCCCGGCCGATCTCCTGGTAGTAGGAGTCGATCGAGTCGGGCGGGTCGGCGTGCAGGACGTACCTGACGTCCGGCTTGTCGATGCCCATGCCGAAGGCCGAGGTGGCGACCACCACGTCCAGCCCGCCGTCGCGGAACAGCTCGTGGACGCGGTGACGGTCGGACGCCTTCATCCCCGCGTGGTAGGACTCGGCCCGGCGTCCGGCCTCGCGCAGCGCGGTGGCGTACTCCTCGGCGGCGCGCCGGGTGGCTACGTAGATCAGGCCGAGGCCCGGACGGGCCGCGGCGTCCTCGATCAGGGCGCGGCGCTTGTCCTCCTTGCCGACGAACCTGCGCACCTCCAGGTGGATGTTCGGCCGGTCGAAGCCGCGCACGACCAGCTCGGCGTCCGGCAGGCCCAAGGAGGCGAGGATGTCGTCGCGCACGAGCGGAGAGGCGGTGGCGGTCAGCGCGACCACCGGCGGATGGCCGAGCCGCTCGATCGCCCGGCCGAGCCGCAGGTAGTCGGGCCGGAAGTCGTGGCCCCACGCCGACACGCAGTGGGCCTCGTCGATCGCGATGAGGGACGGCCGCGCCTCGCGCAACCGGTCGATCACCTCGGGCTTGGCCAGCTGCTCGGGGGAGAGGAAGACGAACTCGGCGGTGCCCGCGTGCACCTGGTCGAGCGAGGCGTCGCTCGTGCCGCCGGACTGCGCGGAGTTCACCGCGACCGCTCCTCCCGCGTCCGCCTCGGCCAGACCGGCGACCTGGTCGCGCTGCAACGCGATCAGGGGCGAGACCACGATCGTCGGCCCGTCGAGGAGCAGAGCGGGGATCTGGTAGACGGCCGACTTGCCGCTGCCGGTCGGCATGACGACGAGGACGTCGCGACCGGCCAGCAGGTGCTCCATCGCCTCCTTCTGGCCGGGCCGCAGATCGGCCCACCCGAACGCCTCGCGCGCCACCGTCCGGAGGCGCCTGCCGTCCCGCCCGTACGCCTTGCGGATCGCCGCCCGCAGCCGCTCGCCCATGCGCGTCTGCTTCTTGGGCTCCCGCGTGTCGCGCTGCCGCGTCTTGGGCTCAGGGGTCCCGGACTCCTGCGCGCTGCGGGCCGCCGTGCGCGGGCGCTCGGCTTTCCGCCCGGACTCGCCCCCGCCTCGCGGCTGCCTGCTCATGAGGCTCGATCCCCCCTCGTCGCTCGCGGGCCTGCGGCCGCCACCGGTGGTGGCGCGCCTCGGCCGGCCGGCGCGGTGTCATCCGCGACCGCACCTCCAGTGCCCCCGCAGCGGCGCCCTAAGCACCGGACCGGCACGTCGCTTCCGGCGTGCCGGTGGACCGGGTTACGCCTCCTGCCGGGCGGCGGGCACGTCCGCCTCCGCGCCGCCGGGCGTCGTCCCCGCCCGCTGCAGGAACGGGGCGAGAAGACCGGGGATCCCCTGGTCGGCGAGGTGCAGAGCCTCGCTCAGGTCCACGTCCCAGACGCCGTACCCCTGACGGCCGGCCGCCGTGGTCGCGGTGAGGGTGGCCAGACCCGCGCGTCGCTGGAAGAACGACCTGCGGATGTTCCAGCCGATGATGCCCTCCCGGTCCAGCGCCACCCGGCGGCGGACCAGCGTGCCCCACTGCGTGACCAGGTGACGGGCCGTCATCGCGTGGCCCAGGCCGCGGTAACGGTCGGCCGCGAGGGGCAGCGCGGCGACCGTGCCGAGGAGGGCGGCCTGCCAGCCGAAGGCGGGCCATCCGGCCCACTCCCACAGCGCCAGCAGCGCCACCGTCACCGGTACGCACACGGCGAGCGCGCGCGTGAAACGGCGGCGGAGGGCGGCCGGGCCGTGCGGGGTGAGCTCGGCCGTCAGCGGGCCGGACGTCCCGATCACCCGGGCCGCCACGGCCACCGCCTCGGCGCGCGGCGCGGGCGGAAGCAGCATCGAACCGCCGCGCTGAGCCCCGCGCCCCACCCGCAGGCCGGTGGCCACGGCGATCAGGCGCGCCCCGCCCGCCAGGCGCAGCGGCAGCGGCTCGCTCACCTCGATGCCGCGCAGCCTGCGCTCCTCCAGCGTGGTGGCCCGCGTCGTGATCAGCCCGCGCGTCACGTGCAGCGTGCCCGCCGTCGTGCGGGTGAGCCGGAACCGCCAGAACGCGAGGATGTACCCCAGCGTGGAGGCGACCGCGACGAACACCGCCAGCACGGCCACCACCGCGGTGACCTGCAGCCACAACGCCTCGTGGCCGAAGCGGTCGACCACCTGCCGTACCGGGCCGATGCCCAGCAGGTCCACGTTGCCCTCGCCTGCGATCCGGGAGAGGAAACCGGCCAGCACGCCGGCCGTGACCAGGCCGGACATGGTGAAGGGCCCGAACCGGATCCACGCCGGCCGCAACACCGCCAGTTCGCTGTCTCCCGCGGCCCCGTCCCATACCCGCTCCGGCCGCCGGGCGTCACCCGTCCCGCCGTCCCGCCGCGGGCCGCCATCCCCGCCGTCGCCGCCGTCCGGCCGTTCCGGCGCGGCCCCCGCCGTCGTCCGCGGGCCGGCCTGGA
The DNA here is from genome assembly GCF_042654065.1 of Sphaerisporangium dianthi. Taxonomy (NCBI): domain Bacteria; kingdom Bacillati; phylum Actinomycetota; class Actinomycetes; order Streptosporangiales; family Streptosporangiaceae; genus Sphaerisporangium; species Sphaerisporangium dianthi. Next base: position 61,667 of record NZ_JBHSFP010000037.1, read on the forward strand.
CGGGAGCGCCGCCGGCGGCGCGGCGATGCAGGAGCTCCTCGCGCAGCCGGGCCACCTCGTCCGTGCGGAGGGAGTCGAGCCTGAGGGCGCCGTCGTCCTTCGTCCCCGAACGGCCGGTGCCGATGTCGACCCTGGACAGGCCCAGAAGGCGGTGCATCACATTGGAGGTCACGTCCACGGTCCTGATGCGGTCGCGCGGCGCGGTCAGCATCCGCCTGCGGATCAGCCCTTTGCGCACCTGGACGTACTGCGGCGTGATCCGGTAGGTGGTGGTGAACCACCGCAGCGTGCCCACCACCAGCGTCATCCCCAGGGCCGCGAGGCTCCAGAGGTGCCCGCTCCCGCCCTGGCTCGCCCCGGCGAACAGCAGACCTATCAGGGCGGGCGCGCTGCGGACGGCCTCCTGCACCGGGTGGATCACCAGCATCCGCCTGCTCAGCCGCCGCCATCCCCCGGCGTCCGTCGCCGGAGACCGGCCGGCGTCCCCGCCTTCATCGGACCGGGCCGTGCCGGTGGCGTCCGTGCCGTCGGTTCCGCCCGTGCTCACGTCGCGTCACCCGTCGTCGCCTGGGTGCTCGCGGTCAGCTCGTCGACCAGACGCCGGGCCGTGTCGCGGTCGAGGCCGTGGACGCGCAGGGGCCCGGCCGCCGAGGCGGTGGTGACGGTGACGTTGGCCAGCCGGAAGAGCTGCTCGAGCGGCCCGCGCTCGCTGTCGACGGTCTGGATGCGGGAGATCGGCGCGATGCGCCACTCCTGGCGGAGCCATCCGGACTGGGTGTAGACGGCGTCGGCCGTCGTCTCCCAGCGGTGGACCTTGTAGCGCCACCACGGCATCACGGTCACATGGGCCACCGCGAGCACGGCCGTGACGGCGAGGCCCGTGACATGCGGGCCGCGGTCGTCCGAGAACAGGAGCCACACCACTTGTGCGGCGAGCAGTACGGTCCATCCGAGGGCGGCGCGTACTCCCCAGAACCAGATCGCGGCGCGGCTGACACGGTGCCGTGGCGGGCGGAGGGTGAGGTCGGCTGATTGCACATCACTACTCTGGCAGCACTACGGCGATAGGTCGCAGTGCCGGTCATCCTCGACTGAATGCGACAAATGTCATATTCGGCCGTTCGGAGGCCGGGCGTCAGCCGTCGTAGCGGTAGTAGCCGGCGAGGTCGGGAAGCAGGCGGACGGGGTCGGTGCGGATCGTGGTGCCGGTGCGCAGCGCGTTGATCATCCTGCCGTCGCCGATGTAGATGCCGACGTGGTGGGTCTTCACCGACCGCTTGCGGACCTTGCCGTAGAAGACCAGGTCGCCGGGCCGGGCGGCGGTGGCCGGGACCTTGCGGAGACGGCGGACGTGGTCGTCGGTGGTGCCGCCGCCCAGCACGTCCTCCTTGTAGGCGAGCTGGTACACCCACCGGGCGAGCCCGGAGCAGTCGAGGCCCTTGGTGGTGGCGGCCGGGCACGGCCGGATGGAGCCGCGGTAGCCCTGGCAGGTGCCGAGCGAGGGGCCGGGCCTGTTCCCGTGACCGCCGCCCCAGACGTACGGCACCGGCCCGCCGGGCCAGCGCGTCTGCTTCTGGCCCTCCTGGATGGCCAAGGCGATGGAGACCACCCGGTTGGGCTCGCCGCCGATGACCAGGGGAGCCGACCCCGCCGCGAGGGCGAGAACGCCCGCGACGACCGCCACCCGGACAGCCCGTGCCACGTGAACCCCCGTTCCGCTTGTCACACGCTCTTCACCATTCTCGGCACGCTGTTGAGAGGTGTCGGTGTAATTCGCGAAATATCACCTCAGGGTTAGGCGGGCGGCCGAGGCGAGGGCGGAGAACGGGGCGCCCCAGCGGGGGAGTCGGCGGGAGAAAGGGGCACGCTCCCCCCGGGGTCCGGTACCGAGGGGAGCGTGGCGGGAAGTCAGGACCGGTCACCGGCCTGACCGTCTGAGGGGCACGCCGTGCCCTAGGGCCGGCCGTCAGGAGCGGACTTTCCCGAAGGACCCGGCCGGGCCCGCTGAGCGGGCCCGGCCGGGCTGTGGTCTCGCGCTCCCAGGGCAAATCGAGACCACGTCTGGGGGCTAGACGGGCGTGCAGGTCACGGAGGAGGGGACTCCGCCGGCGCCGTTCGCGATGAAGCCGAACGACGCGGACCCGCCGGGCGCCAAGCTCCCGTTCCAGGAGAGGTTCTTCACCGAGACGTTGGCTCCCGTCTGCGTGTGGGTGGCGCTCCAGAGCTGTGTGATCGTCTGGCCACCGGGGAACGTCCACGCCACCGTCCAGCCGCTGATCGCCGTGGTCCCGCTGTTGCGGACCACCACGTTGCCCTGGAAGCCGGTGTACCAGTCGCTGGCGACCGTGTACGTCGCCGCGCACGCCTTGCCGGCCGTCGGGGTCGGGGTGGGAGTGGGGGTGGGCGTCGGCGTCGGCGTCGGGGTGGGAGTGGGAGTGGGTGTCGGGGTGGGCGTGGGAGTGGGAGTGGGGGTCGGCGTGGGAGTGGGCGTCGGCGTCGGGCTGGGGCCGCTGCCGGGCGCGTTGCCGTAGATCTTGGTGGTGCCCGAGTACACCGGGATGTTGTTCACGGTCACCGGGGTCGCGCCGCTGGTGGTGGGGACGCCGGTGTAGGACCAGTCGTTGGTCGGATCCCACGAGCCGGACGAGCTGGCGATGCGGAACTGGGCCTCCCGCCGCGACTCCGACTGGCCGGCGGGCGCGACGGAGGTGCCCGAGCAGTCGATCGTGACGTAGTAGACCTTGCCGGAGTGCTGGGTCGGCCCGGTCGGCGCCTTGCACTGCGTGTAGGCGGAGGCCAGCGTGATCTGAGCCGGCGTGGTGTCGCCGTCCAGGGTGAAGTAGTAGCGGAAGGAGCCGTCGGTCAGCGCGCGCGCCGGCCACGCCGAGTGGTTCACCAGCAGCGCCTTGATCTCGGTGTAGGTGCTGCCCGAGGAGTTCACCGACGCCTGCAGATAGATCTCCGGCCCGTCCGGGGTCTCCGCCACCGGGAAGTTCGCCAGAGGCGACCCGCCGTACTCCTTGTACATCCGGGCCAGGGCGCCGGTGAAGGCGGCGTTGTAGTCGGTGGCGACCTCGTTCATGACATAGTCGCTGCGGCTGTCGGCGTAGGCGTCGTCATTGGACTTCGGGCCGCCGACCAGCGCGCCGTACAGGATGTGCCTGCTGTCGGCCGGTTCGTTGAGGCTGTTGGACCACGAGCCGTGCGCGGTGCGGTGATGGGGGTTCTTCGGCGAGTTCGCACCGAAGCCGATCAGGTAGGAGCCCCTGCGCGGGTTGTCGCCCAGCGCGTAGTTGATCTGCCGGGCCCCGAAGTCGTGGTAGCGCGCCTTGCGCGTGGCGTCGGTCAGCCAGTCGCTGTAGATCAGGGCGACGAACGCGGTGTTGGCGGCGTAGCGCAGCGAGCCCCAGCTGTCCAGCACGGCCTCGCCGCCGGGGGAGTAGTTCACCTTCGTGCCGTTGACGCCGACGGTCCACCAGTCGAGCCAGCGGTTGGCGTCGTCGACGTACTTCTGCTTGCCGGTCAGCTTGGCCAGCAGCACGTACGCGCCGTAGGACTTGTCGTCCCAGGCGATGGTCCACTTGTAGGAGCGCGTCGTGCTCTGCGGCTCGGTGCCGAGGTTGTCGTAGTAGCTCTCGGCCTTGCTCAGGTAGGAGGCGTCGCCGGTCGCGCGGTGGAGCCAGATCGCGCCCCAGACCAGCTCGTCGTTGTAGCCGCTCCACGACTTGTAGTAGCTCGCCGCGTCGGTGATGCAGTCGCTGTACACCTTCCTGACCGTGTCGGCGAAGGAGTAGAGCTGCTTGGCATGCGTGACCAGCGTGTCGGCGTACGCCGGATTCGTCGGGCGGAAGACCATGGAAGAGGCGGCCATCGCCGCCGCGGTCTCGCCCGCCAGGTCCGAGCCGCCGCAGGAGGCGTCGATCTTGTACGCCGGGCGCTCCATCGGCATCACCTCGGCGGGACCCCACCACGCGTGGTCGGGACCGCCGCTGCCCACCTGGCCGTACAGCACGTTCGGCGAGGGGTGCGCCTTGATGAAGTAGTCGTTGACCCACTTGAGGTTGTCCAGCAGATACGTCAGCTGCCCCGAGCTCTGGTAGGCGTCGCGGTACTCGACGCCGCCCCAGGCCAGCATGGTCGCGCTCGCCGCCATCGGCAGCCCGAACTTCACGTGGTCGCCGGCGTCGTACCAGCCTCCGGTGAGGTCCAGGCCGGCGGACCTGCCGTCGTTCATTCCCGAGTCGCCGCGCCAGGTGACGCGGTTGCCGGCGGGCAGGTCGCCCGAGCGCTGGGCCTCGTAGAAGAACAGCGACTTCTGCAGTGCCTCGCCGTAGTTGAACGTGGCGGCGGAGGCCGGAGACGAGAGAACGGGGAAGAGCGTGGCCGACGCGGCGAGGATCGCCAGGCCGGTGAGCGCGCGCCTGAGGGACATCGGTGGCCTCTCGAACCGGGAGCTGGTGGAGCGATATCTGTGCGCCGCGGAGACGGCGGGCTAGCGGGGTGCGACGGGGGTCAGGCCCGTCGCACCCCGCTGAACCGGGGGTGCGGGCGCGCGAGAGGCGCCCGCACCCCTCCGGTCGGGGTGCGGCGGCGTGTCAGGCGCCACCGCACCCGCGGGTGGGGCGGATCAGGGGAACAGGCGGCCGTACTCGGCGAGGGCGACGGCGACGTCGACCTGCGCCCAGAAGCGGTGGTAGTTGAACGTCGGGGCCGGGCCCGTGCCGTTCAGGTACGCCTGGACCTTCGGCCAGTCCGGGTCGTTCTTGTACCAGGACCGGATGGAGATGAACGTCGAGCTGGAGTTGATCGTGTCGCCGTTCGGCATCTTGCCGGTCCAGCCGGACGGGACGTAGATCGCGTCGTCAAGGCGGTTGTAGTCCGTCTTGGTCTCCGGCAGCGACACGCCCTTGCTGTCCTGGTTGTTCGCCCAGATGCCGTCGAGCAGGGCCTTGGCCATGTCGCGCGCCTGGGTGTTGTTCGCCTTGGCGGCGTAGTACATCAGGACCTTGGCGTAGGAGCCGGCGACGCCGACGTCGGTGGTGTAGTCGGCGATCGACACGTGCAGGCTCGCGTTCGAACCGGGGTTGGACGCGTTCCAGGTGTCGGGCTGGCCGGTCCACTTCAGCGTCGAGGGGATCTGGTAGGTCCCGTCGGCGTTGATCGTGGTGTTGGCCATGGCCCACGCGACCCACTTGTCGAGGATGGCCTTGGCGGCGGTGTTGCCGCTGGCGTAGTACAGCTCGGCCACGCGCTCCAGCGACCACGCCTGGAAGCCGAACCACTGGTTCGACGGCGGGTCGTGGTAGACCGGCTGCCAGTCGTAGGCCATGCCGTAGAAGGTCGGCGTGCCCGACGGCGGGGCGGCGTAGTGGCCCTCCCAGCTGTTGGTGGCGCCACCGGCGATGGCGCCCTCGGTCGACTGCAGCCAGCGGTAGAACTCGAGCTGACGGGTCAGGCTGGTGCTCCAGTCGGTGACGGCGGTCGCACCCTTGGGCTTGAGCGCGTCCACGTTGGACAGGGCCCAGGCCGCGAGCGGGTTCTGGTAACCGGCGTGGTTGTGGCTGGAACCGATGCGCCACGCCCAGCCGGCGGAGGTGTCGGTCGCGCCGCCCCAGGCGTAGTACCAGGACAGCAGGTAGGCCGAGCTGTCCTTGCCGGTGCCCGCCGCGCAGGAGGTGCTGGTGCAGCCCTGCTTCTTGAAGTACTTGTCGTACATCGAGTAGCGGAGGTAGTCACCCATCTTCGCGGCCTTGGCGACCGTGGCGCTGATCTGGGAGTCCTTGCCCTGAGCCTTGGCCCAGGTGTAGGCCCAGTACGCGGCCTGGACGGCGCGCGCGTCGGCGTCGGGGGCGTTGGTGTACTTCCACTGCTTGGCGTAGGACGCGTCACCGGTGAACAGGTCCAGGTAGCCGTTCGGGCCGCCGAACTTCATGGTGTCGCAGGACGGCTGCGGGATGGTCTCGAAGACCGACTCCTCCGGGCCGCGCTGGTAGGTGTTGATGTAGGCGGGCTTGGTGGTGCCGTCGCCGCAGCGGCCGAAGCCGTAGGTGTTGTCGACGTCCAGCAGCCAGTGCATGCCGTAGATGTCCTTGTTGCCGTACGCGCTCTGCAACTCGGAGGCGATCGGGTCACGGCCGACCGAGACGCCGCTGTCGAGCTTCGACGGGTACTGCGAGATGTTGTTCCACTCACCGGCGTAGGTGGCCGGCTTGCTCGCGTCGTAGAACGAGTTGGTGGGCTGGTCCTGCTGGGAGGGGATGATGTACTTCTCCATCGTCGCCCAGGCGTTGTTGAAGTTGGTCCACGTGCCGGTGACCTGGCCGTACACCGCCTCCAGCCACAGGAAGTAGCTGAACGCCTCGGAGGTCGTCTCGTGGCCGTGGTCCGGGGCCTCGACCATCAGGGTCTCGACCGAGTGGTAGGGCACACCCTGCGGCGAGAAGTAGCCGTTGGCCGGGTCGTGCAGCTTGTTGTACATCGTGGTGAAGCGCTTGATGTACTCGTTGTCGCCGGTGCCGCCGTCGTTGTCGGCCTCGGTCGCGCTCAGCGAGCCGCTGGTCCAGCCGGAGGCGGTGGAGTTGAACGTCGCCGTGCCGGCCGTCTGGTCGGAGTCCTCGGCGGCCGCGATGCGCACGGTCTGCGCGGTGCTCCAGTTGGACGGCGTGAACGTCAGTGACCCGCCAGAGGAGACCGTGAGGTCGGCGTCGCCGCCGCTGGCCTTCGACGTCGTCACCGTCACGTTGCTCGAGGGCGCGCGGGACAGGCTCACCGAGTAGGTGGCGGAGCTGCCCTCGGGCACGAGGAGCGAGGTCGGGCTGACCACGATGCTGGAGGTCTGGGTGCCGGACACCGTGATGCCCACCGGCGAGGAGGTGGTCGACGCTCCGGAGTTGTCGGTGGCCTTCGCGGTGAGCGAGTAGCTGCCGGCCGCGACGTTGGTCCAGCTGTAGGTGTACGGCGAGCTGGTGTCGGTGCCGAGCAGCGTGCTGCCCTGATAGAAGTCGACCTTGCTGACGGTGCCGTCGCTGTCGGCGGCGCTGGCGGCGAGGTTGACCGTCGCGGGCGCGGTGTAGGTCTGGCCGGCCGTCGGCGAGGTCAGGCTCACCGTCGGCGGCTGGGGCGTGGTGCCGCCGCCGTTGCAGGTGGTGCCGTTGATCGCGAAGGACGTCGGGTCGACGTTGGTGCCGGAGTAGCTACCGTTGAACCCGATGCCGACCGACTGGCCGTTGGAGATGCTGCCGTTCCAGCTCATGTTGGCCGCGGTGACGTTGGCGCCGCTCTGCGTCCAGGTGGCGCTCCAGCCCTGCGTGACCCGCTGGTTGCCGGGGAAGGCGAAGGTCAGGCGCCAGCTCGTCCAGGCGTCACCGCTGTTGGTGATTTTGATTTCGGCGCCGAAGCCGCCGCTGCCGCCCCAGTTGTTGGCCTTGTATTCGACCGTGCAGGCGACGGCCGCGGAAGCCGGTACGGAGGCCATCATGGTGAAGAGGCCGGCCAAGAGACTGGTCAGCGCCAGCCACACGCCACGTCTTTTCATCCGCGACCGTGGGAGCGCTCCCGCCCCAAACGATGTTGTTGACATTCCGGAGGTACTCCAAAGTGATGAAGGGCGATGGACGGTACAGAAGTTGGCCCAGCGTCGGTCTCGTACCGGGTGAGGAAGAAGTGGTCCTATGGGAGCGCTCCCACCATGGATTCTGCTGGGTGTACCAAAGATGTCAATGACGTGTCAGGCAGATTTCAAGCCTCAGATCCTCCCTAGCCACGCCAGCCTGCCCGTTCTTACCTTCGCCTTATGCGGGGGAACGGTGCGGCGTTGAAAGTTTCAACTGGTCGCGAAATGCCGGCGAGGCCGTTCGCGGGTGGTGTCTCCGCTGCGTCGAGGTCCGGCGCGGGCCGGGTGACGGGCGCGGGCCGGGAGGGGTGGCCGTCCCGGTCGGCCCACGTCGCGGCCGGAAAACGGGGCCGGACGTAGGGTGGGCGCCGGGCCGATGGGCGGCCGCCCGCCCGCACGGCCGATGGCCGGTAAGGATCACGGCTGGGTCACGGGTGTGAGATATCCCGCTTTGTCAGGATGTGACTGTTTCGGGGCTCCGGGTGCAAGGTGGAGTCATGAACAGAGTCGATCCGAGAAACCTGAGCGTGCGAGACCTGCGCGCCGAGCTCCAGGAGCTCGAGGAGTCATGGATGGAGACGCTGCTTCGCGGTTCCGAGGACGCCGTGGACGACTTCGCGTCACGTACGCAGGAGCTCGAGGAGGAGTTCGACCGCCGTCAGCGGGAGCGGGCGAGTCAGGCGGAGCCGGGCGGCGAAACGAGTGGCGAGGCGAGTGGCGAGGAGCCGGTGAGTCCACCGGCCGTCGAGCACCGGAGCGAGAATCCGCTCGTGCGGCGCGAAGCGGACGGGCCGCTCGTCCAGCACGCGAGCGAGGAGCACGCCGTCCAGCGCAGGACCGAGGAGTCTGCCGTCCCGCATGCGAGCGAGGGGCCTGCCGTCCCGCACGCGAGCGAGGGGCACGCCGTCCCGCACGCGAGCGAGGGGCCTGCCGTCCCGCTTCGGACAGGGGAGTCTGCCGTCCCGGACGCGAGCGAGGAGCCGCTCGACCGGCGCGGGGGCGAAGAGGCGGCCGACCAGCGCGGGAGCGAAGAGGCGCTCGTCCGGCGTGAGGGCGAGCCGCCGGTCGCCGAGGGCGTTGGCGATGAGCCGGCCGACCAGATGGCGAACGGCCATGAGCCGGTCGCGGAGGCCGGCGAGGAGCCGGCGGGCTCCCACCGCAGGCGGCACGACGCGGACGCCACCCAGGGCGGGCGGAGCCTGCGCCGGGCTCTCCGGCCGGGCAGGCGTCGCAGGGACGACGCCCTGGCCGTCCAGGAGGACAAGTCGCCGGAGAAGGTCGCCTGACCAGATCACACACAGCGTTCGGGGCCCGTCCGAGGAGATCGGACGGGCCCCGCGAGCGTTCAGGCCGACGTGTCAGCCGGTGACGGCGACGCCGGGGCGCCGCTGACCCTGGGCCGCGGGCCGCGCCTGCGAGCGGTGCCCCTTCGCGTGCCCACGGTGCTCGCCGCGTACCGCGCCCTGGTGGCCGCCCTGGTGGCCGCCGTTGTGGCCATGGTGACTGTCGTGCCGGGAGTGGTGGTGGCGGTGGCCCCCGCGCTCGCCGACCACGCCGGTGATGGTGCGAACCGTCGCGAACTCCACGATGTTGTCGTCCTTCTTGGCGTGGTGATGATGGTGGTGGTCCTCACGCCTCTTGTCGGCCTTGTCAGACTCGGAGCCGTGGACGCCCTTCTCCCCGTCCTCCTCGTCGCAGTGCTCGGGGCAGGAGCCCCCGGGGCCGAGCCGCTGGGCGATCGTCGCCGAGACGCTCGAGTCGAACGAGGTGCTGCCCGGGTAGAAGGCGGTGATGTCGTGCCCGCCTTCGTCGAGGCCCCTGCCCACCATGGTGGCGCGCCCGCGCGAGTCCAGCGTGCTCGCGCCCAGGCTGACGCCGTCGGCCAGGAACACCACCTGGCCCGTCGGCGCGGTCGTGCCCTCGCTCCGCACCGTTGCGGTGAGGACCACCGGCCCGCGGGACTTGGGGTCCCAGCATGACGTGGTCACGGCCACAGCCGTTCCCCTGCCGACGCAGACCGGCCGCCTGACCTGCGTGGTGTTCAGGGCGCTGGCGCCGCTGCGGCTGAGCGCGCGCCCGTTCAGGATGACGCCCGCGCTCGTGGTGATCGCGCCGTTCGCGAGGATGTTCCCGGCGAAGGACGAGCCCGCGCCGAGCGAGGCCGTGGTGCCGGTCTGCCAGAAGACGTTGCACGCCTGGGTGCCACCGGTCAGGGTCACCCTGCTCCCCGCCGAGGTGGCCAGGGTCGTGGTCGTCTTGAAGATGAAGACCGCGCTGGGGTCTCCCTGCGCGTCCAGCGTCAGGTTGCCGGTGAGCGCGAAGGTGCCCGAGGTCGAGGTGTACACACCCGACGTCAGGGTGGTGCCGCCGAGCTGCGTCGGCACGGACGCGGTCGCCGTGCGGCCGGCCGCGTCGGTGTAGGCGGCGGTCAGCGCCGTCTGGGCCTGTGCGGCGACGGCGTCGCCCGCGTGGATGGTCCCCGTCACGGTGCCGGGCGGGAAGCCGGTCACCACGGCGCCGGGGCTCGCGCCGAGATCGCCGGTGACGAGCGACGGGCCGACGTTGTTGACCGTCAGCCCGGCCAGGAACCCGAAGTTCGCGGCCGAGCCGAGTGCCACGGGCGCCGTCGCGGCGCTCGCGGCGTGCGGAGTCGCGATGACGGCTCCCATCGCGACCATCGCCGGGAGAGCCGCCGCCAGCAAGGAACGAACGAAATGTCGTGCCCCGACACGAGGCCGACTGGCAGTTTCCATAAGGCGGTCCTTTGCTTTTGGTATCGCTATGTTAAAACGCATTGCCGATGATGCGTCTCGAGATCCCACCGTACTGATCGTTGGACCCGCTATCGTCATTCGACATGCGGATGATTTAATTCCGGCGCCATCTGCGGATAAAATGGAAAAGTGTCCCGTTGCCGGTGAAAGTGGTCGCCCTTTCCGGCCCCGGCCGTTCGGTGCGCCGCACGAGAATCAGGCGGTGATCACGCCGATGATTTCGGCGTCGTGGGCGGCGGACCGCCGCCGGGAAGTGAGCGCCCACCGCTCGGCCGCGGTGAAATGCGGAGCGGCGTCAAGGGCATGAACGGGCGGAGCCGGGAAAGCCTCCGAGGCGCCCGCGCGGTCCTCGGGCGGGGCGCTCGGAGGCATGGAAAGGCGGGCGGGCGCGTCGCGCGCCCGCCCGCCGGGTCGTCACTCAGGACGGATGCCTCGCCGAGGCGACACCCGCCCGGAGCGGTCTGGCCGGGACCGTCCTTCTCGATCACCCTCCACCCGTCGCCCGCAGGCGGCCGATGGACCCTGGGCCGGGACGGCGGTCGTTCAGGAGCAGACGAAGGCGGTAGGAGCCGGTGTGGAGGGACCGTTGGCGGTGAAGCCGATGGCGACCGACTGCCCAGGGGCGAGGCTGGCGGCGTAACTCGGCGCCGTCGCGGTGAAGGTCGTCCCGCTCTGCGTGACCACGGCGTTCCAGCCGTTGGACAGGGTGACCCCGGGGGGCGCCGTCCAGCGCACCGTCCAGTTGTTCCAGGCGGACGTGCGGTTGTTCGTGACGACCAGCTCGGCCTGGAAACCGCCGGACCAGGCGTTGGTGACCCTGTACGTCGTCCCGCATGCGGTGGGAGTCGGTGTCGGGGTGGGAGTCGGCGTGGGCGTGGGGGTGGGAGTCGGTGTCGGCGTGGGGGTCGGCGTGGGAGTCGGGGTCGGTGTCGGCGTGGGGGTCGGCGTGGGGGTGGGGGACGGGGTCCCGTTGCCACCGCCCACGGGCGGGATCAGATAGGGCTGCAGGATGCTCTGCTTGGCCTGGTCGACCGTCGCCCAGTCGTCCTTCAGGATGCCGCCGGTGTCACCCGAGTTCGGGTTCCACGACCAGTAGGTGAAGGACATGCCGTTCACCCCGGTACCGGTGTACTTCATCAGCTCCTGGAGCCACACCTTGTCGGTGTTGCTGGCCAGCGTGGTGCCGAACTCGCCCATCATGATGGGCGCGATGTTCTCCTTGTACAGGTAGCCGAAGAACTTGTCCCAGATGGCGGGCATGTTCGCCGGGTAGTTCGGGTCGTCGAACCATGTCTGGTGGAACACCGAGGTGGCGTACTCGTGCGGGGAGTAGACGAGCCGGTTGGCCACGTTCAGCCGCACGGGGTAGTCCCTGGCCTTGGAGAGGTTGCCGCCCCACCAGCCACAGGGCTCGTCGGGGATGTTGTCCCAGGCGTTGGCGTTGCCGCCGCTCGGGCAGCTCACACCCTCGACGAAGATGAGCCAGTTGGGCTGCACGGACAGGATGGCGTTGCCGGCCCGCTCCGCGGCGAGCCTCCAGTCGCGGCTGGTGTCGCCGCATCCCCAGCACGAACCGGTGCTGTTGGGCTCGGTGCCGTCGGCGTGCGGCTCGTTGTGCAGGTCGGCGCCGATGACGGTCGTGTTGCCCGCGTAGTGCTGGGCCAGCGACTTCCAGTTGTTGATCCAGGTGCTCTCCGGCACGGCGGCGGTGTACCAGAGCGCCGTCTGGCCGGCCGAGGTCGGCCGGTGCCGGTCGAGGATGATGCGCATCCCCTTGACACCGGCGTAGGCGACGATCTTGTCGAGGATCTGGATCGGCGACAGGCCCACCAGGTCGGGGTTGGAGAAGGTGTTCACGCTCGTGGCGACCGCGCCCGGCTTGACGGCGTCGTCGGAGTACGGCACCCGGATGGTGTTGTAGCCCAGGCTCGCCATGAGGTCGAGCTGGTTCTTCCAGGGATTGTTCGCCCACAGGCCGTGGAAGGTCTTGTTATCGGTTTCCATCCCGAACCAGTTGATGCCGGTCAGCCGGACGGTGGCGCCGGTGCTGTCGACGATCTTGTTGCCGTTGGTGTGCAGATAGCCGGTGCCGGTGCCGCCTGCCGCCTGGGCGGGTGAGGAGCCGAGGGTGACGGCCAGCGCGGTGGTGGCGGCGGTGGTCACGACCGCGGTGACGGCGGCCCTCCACCTTCTGCCACTCCATGGAGATCTCATTGAGGGTTCCTTCACGACTGAGGGGAGGCGACGGCCGGATACGGCAAGGCCGTTCCTTGCACGGCCTGGTCGCGCTCGTCATGCTTCGGTCCGGTTTTCCTGCACGTCAACCGGGAGCGGAACGTGTCCCGGGCTGACCTGCGCGATCCGTTGTAAGTTTCACCGTCGAAAGAGTGCCCCGGCGGGCGAATCAGGGCCGGAAGGGGCCTCCAGGACTGGGAGCGCTCCCACTTTGCGGCCCCCCAGGACGCCGGGGCGGGCGCGGGGCGCCCGTCCTGACGATCATGGCGAAGTCAAGGCTTGTCAAGGCCGCGAACTCCCGTGGCGATGGGGAGATTGTCCGCGATCTCCCCATCTGATACGTGACCTATCTGGCGAATAGCGTCGTCCGAAATCGGCGCTTCGCACGTCTGAGCGGGGCCACGCATCTCCGCCCGGAACACGCGAGCGACCGCCGGTGCCAATGCCGGCGGCCGCTCGGAGCGCGGGTGGTTCAGGCGGTGCGCTGAAGCGCGTCGCCGATCAGCGTGAGCCTTCGTTCCAGTTCATCGCGGACCTCGGGGGTGAGACCACCCTCGCGTTCGCGATCATCGAGCTTCCTGCGCACGTCCGCGAGGCCGCCGGCCGGATTGTCCGGCGACCGCAGCACGTTGCGCACCACCTGCCGCAGGTCCAGAGCGACATCGGAGCGGATGGCCCCGACGGTCTCTCCGTCCTTCAGCGCGGCGTTGAACCGGCCCACCGCCTGCTCGAGCGTCGGCGCCTCACGCCGTGCGCTCGCCGGGACGTCCGTTCGCTCCCGTTCCGCGGCCGCCGAACGCGCCGGGACAGGCGGCGCCTTCGAGGGAGCCGGCCTCTCCGAGGCGAGCTGCGTGAGGGAGGGGGAGGGCAGGGCCGGTGACCTCACCGTTCCACGTTCCTCCTCGTCGGAGATCGGTTTGTCGTACGTGCCGGGGTTGGACGAGGGCCGCGCGCTGACCTGGGGTGTGGGCTGCGCGGATTCCGGCAGATGGGTGATGACGGCCGCCGCCATGGGCGGGGGTGCGTCTGGCTGGATCCACAGCAGGACCGCGGTCCATGTCGCCAGTGTGACGGCGGCGATGGACGCCGTTCGTGCCCGCCGCATCCAGGTCGCCGTCTCACGGCTGGCGACCAGGGACGCGCTCAGCGACGCGGTGAGCGTCTCGGCCACGTACTGGGCCGTCGGCCGGTCGGCCGGCTCCTGCGCAAGGCAGCTCGCACACAGCGCGGCCACCTCCTGCGGGAGGCCGGGCACCTGGGGGATCGGCGCTGGGCCGGTGCGGCAGGCCACCTCCAGCGCCTCCCACGTCGTCTCCGGGTAGGGGTGCGCGCCGGTGAGCATCGCGAAGAGCAGCACGCCGAGCGCGTACACGTCGACGGCGGGGTGGACGCTGATGCCGGTGAGGCGTTCCGGCGCCACGTACGGAGGCGTGCCGAAGTCGGCCAGCCGCTGGTCGACCTCCTCGCCGACGAACGCCGCTATCCCGAAGTCGAGCAACTTGGCGCCCTCGGGAGTGAGCAGGACGTTCTCCGCGGTGACGTCCCGGTGCACGATGCCGCGCTGGTGAGCGGCCGCGAGCACCATCGCCACCCGGGCTCCGATGACCGCGGCCTCCCGCCAGGGCAGGGGACCCTCCTCGCTGATGCGCTCAGAGAGCGGCCGCCCGTCGAGCAGGCGCATCACGACGTACGCGGCGAGCCTGCCCCTGGCGGTGACCGTTTCGCCGTAGTCGTACACCTCGATCGCGTCCGGGTGGATCAGGCGCGCGGTCGCCCGCGCCTCCCTCCGGATGAGATCACGACCGCCGTGATCGCCGCCGACGGAGCCGTCCAGCACCTTGATCGCAACGGTGCGGTGCAGCGACTGGTCGAAGGCACGCCAGATGGCGGACATCCCCCCCGAGGCGATCTGCTCGACGAGCCGATATCGGCGCGTGAGCACATCGCCTTCCTGCATGCCCCCCGAATCAAGTTGATTCACGTACGACCAGCTCCGTGGGAAGTATGGGGTTGCCGTGGGGGACGTCGTCTTCCGAGGTGATCGACATGAGCAGCATCCTGGCGGCGAGCACCGCGAGCTCCTCGACCGGCTGCCGTACGGTGGTCAGCGTGGGCGAGGTGTGCCTGGCGAGCGGGGCGTCGTCGAACCCGACCACGGCCACGTCGTCCGGCACTCGCCGGCCCGCGCGCCGCAGGGCCTGCATGGCGCCGGCGGCCATCGGGTCGGAGGCGGCGAACACCGCGTCCAGGTGCGGCGACCGCTGCAGGAGCCACTGCATGGCGTGAGCTCCTGACGCGTGGGTGAAGTCGCCGTACGCCACGGGGACGTCGTTCATCCCCGCCGCGTGCATGGTCCGCAGGAAGCCGTCGAGACGATCGCGCGCGCCCGGGAGTGTGGGCGGCCCGGCGATGACGGTGATCGCACGCCGGTTCGTCAGCAGCAGGTGTTCCGCCGCCTGACGGGCTCCGTCCATGTTGTCCATGTCCACGAACGGCAGGTCGATGCCGTCCGGTGGACGTCCGGCGCTGCGCACCGCGATGCCCGAGGCTGCCAATGTGACGGCCAGAGGATGTCGTTCACGGGCGCCCGCGAGCAGGACGCCGTCGAACGAGCCCGTCACCAGCGGCGGCGCGGCGATCGTCGATGTGGCCGGCGTGGCGGTCATCACGACGAACGGTACGCCGTAGCTGGTGAACACCTCGTCCGCCGCGGAGAGCAGTCGCGTGTAGAAGGGCTCGGAGAACATGCGCTGGGTGTGTTCGCAGATGACGGCCGCGACGAGCTGGTCGGACCGCCGGGCGGACGTTCCCCGCGGCGCGCGATGCCGTACGTAACCCAGACGTGACATCGCGTCATGGACCTGACGGCGGGTTGAGGTGCTCACGCGGACGGAGCCGGTGAGCACTCGTGAGGCCGTGGCGGGGGAGACCCCTGCTTCGGCTGCTACCTGGGCAAGCGTGGGCTGGTCAGCCATCCGGCTTCCTCCGCTTTCAAGGTAAATCGCGAAGGCGTGGGAGCGCTCCCATTACAATAACAGTGTTTCTTGCGTGTCAACAGATGTTTCCGGTAAATGTTCCACGCCCGGTCTGGAGGCGATGTTACGGACATATTCCATGCGAAGAAAGGTCCCTGTCAGAGATTCCTGTCCGGGAGGTCTCGCCGGGCCGGCCCGGCGGGGCGCCGGCGGGGGGCGCCACGGGCCGGTGGACCTGCTCAACCAGCCTCGAGTACGCCGACGGAGCCGCGGGCGCCGGGTCCGTCCGGGCGCAAGTGTTACCGCAGCGTTACCTCAAGTCTCCGGCAGGTGGTTGTTCCGTTCCATCCGGCCTGAGACGTCTATCGACGTTAGTTGCTGTATAGGTGATATGGGCGGTTTGTGGGTGCAAGTAGTGCTTTAACGACTGATGTCCTTCGTGCCGTACGCCTCGGCGATCAACTCGAACGAGCGGATCCGTGCCGCACCGCCGTGCACCCCTGTGACGATCATGAGCTCGTCCGCGCCCGTGCGCTCGCGCAGCGACTCCAGGCCCGCCCGGACGGTCGCGGCGTCGCCGTGCACGACATTGGACAGCCAGTCGTCGACGAACTGCCGTTCCGCCGGAGTGTAGGGATGAGACTCGGCCTCCTCGGGCGTCGGCAGCGGGGCGGGGCGCCCGCGCCGCAGCCGCAGCATGCCGAGCGCCGCGGTCCTGGCCCGGCGCAGCGCCTCCTCGGCGCTGTCCGCGGCGACCGTGCTCACGCCGATCAGCGCGTAGGGCTTGTCGAGCACGTCCGAAGGCTGGAACGTCCGGTGGTACAGCTCCAGCGCGGGGATGGTGTTGACCGCGCTGAAGTGGTGGGCGAAGGCGAACGGCAGGCCGAGCAGGCCGGCGAGCTGCGCGCTGAACCCGCTCGACCCCAGCAGCCAGATCGGCGGCCGGCCCGAGCCGGGGGCGCTCGCCTCGCCGGGGACGGCCTTGATGTTCTCGTACGGGTCCCCGGCGGGGTGGGCGTCGTCGAGGAAGCCGATCAGCTCGGCGAGCTGCCGGGGGAAGTCGTCGGCGTCCGGCGTCGCCGAGCGGCGCAGCGCGCGGGCGGTCGCCTGGTCGGTGCCGGGGGCGCGGCCGAGGCCGAGATCGATGCGCCCGGGGTGCAGAGCATGCAGGGTGCCGAACTGCTCGGCCACGATCAGCGGGGCGTGGTTCGGCAGCATCACGCCGCCTGAGCCGAGGCGGATCCGGCGCGTGTTCGCCCCGAGATGGGCGAGGATCACCGCCGGGGAGGAGCTGGCGACGCTCGGCATGCCGTGATGCTCGGCCACCCAGAACCGGTGATATCCCCACTCCTCGGCGCGGCGGGCCAGCTCGGTGGTCGTCCGGAGCGCGTCACCCGGCGTGTCCCCGGCCCCGACCGTGGCCAGGTCGAGGATGGACAGCGGGACGCTCGCCTCGCCTCGGGCGACGCCACGGATCAAATCACTCACAACCCCCTCAACCTCAAGATAATCACCCCTATTCCTTCGGAGTCGAAGAGGAGGTGACGGGCGGTGCGGATCACGCCGGCGGGCGGTCGTCGGCCGGCACCATGGCGAGCTCGGCGGTGCAGAACGCGCAGCGCCGCGCGCCGACGGGGATGTCGCTCAGGCACTCGGGGCACTGCTTCTCGGTGCTCGCCTTGTCCCGGTCGAAGAAGGAGATCAGCCGGGTCATCGGCATGACCACGAGCCAGTAGATCACCGCGGCGATGATCAGGAAGGCCAGCAGGTGGTTGACGAAGTCCCCGTACTTGAACACCGACCCGTTGACGGTGAAGGAGTACTTGGAGAAGTCGGGGTTCTTGCCGCCGGTCACCGCGCCGATCAGCGGCGTGACCAGATCGGCCACCAATGCCTGCACCAGCCCGCTGAAGGTGGCCCCGACCACCACCGCCACGGCCAGCTCGACCAGGTTGCCACGCATCAGGAACTTCTTGAATCCACCCATCGCTGGGGTCCTTCCGGGGGGTCGCAAGCCGTGAACCTCTGTTACCCAGACGCCGCGCCGCTAACGCGGTCCGCCTGAGGTGTGGATGCCACGCGAAGGCGGCCAGGAGCGGGGGTCGCCTTTGCGATCAGGGTTGACATGATCGCTGTGTGGATCTCGAATGGGCCATTGACGAGCGTCGAATCCGGTTGGGATATGGACTCCTCGGTGGCTGGATTTCGCTTCTGAGGTTAGCATGGTTATATCGCGCAGCGCGAGAAGACCGCAGTTATCCTGGGTTTGGAGTTGACCGTAGATGCGTCTTCGCATGACGATTAAGGCACTCACTGTGCTTGTGATATCTGCGGCTGGTTTGCTGTTCGTCGCCGTGTCCCCTGTGCTCATCGACGAGTTAACCGCGTCTGGGACGGTGCGCAGGCTTGATTGGCAACGTCTGAGTGCCATTGGAGAGACCTACGGCACTGTCGCGGCACTGTTCTCCGCATTAGCGTTCATGGCCGTGACGATATCTCTTGCCATACAAGCCGGAGAGGCGAAGGTAAACCGACTGCAAGCGGTGCGGGGATACCATGTGCAGTTGATGTTGATGGCGGCTGATAACCCCCGTCTGTACATGTCCATCCTGGGAGTGTCCGAGACGATGGATTCGGATGATGCCCGGCGACATGTCTACGCGACCTTGCTGATGAACTACATGCGTATGGCCTTCGAAGCGCGGGTGATCCATGAGGCTTCACTGCGCGGTGAAGGACTCGCGCATAGCTTTCGAGAGCCTTTCATGCGTGAATGGTGGAGGACCGGTCGGTCCTATTGGAAACTGGGGACGGCCGGAACGCGCAGAGAGCGGAAATTCTTCCGTATCGTGGAGGAGGAGTACGAGAAGGCGATCGCTGTGACGCCGCGATCCAGGATCTCTCGTCCAGTTGACGATGCTAGAATGGAGAATGCCGTTCGGAATCGTCTCACTGTCGCGCGGGTGGTCAGCATCGCGGCTGTCTTGATGGGGATCTATTGTATTCTCAAGAGAATGGTCGGCGTGTCTGCCGGTGTATTCGGAGGCGGGC
The DNA here is from genome assembly GCF_042654065.1 of Sphaerisporangium dianthi. Lineage (NCBI taxonomy): Bacteria > Bacillati > Actinomycetota > Actinomycetes > Streptosporangiales > Streptosporangiaceae > Sphaerisporangium > Sphaerisporangium dianthi. The sequence goes on from NZ_JBHSFP010000037.1 coordinate 80,314, forward strand.
GACTTTGACCCGCCTCCGGACCGTGTCGAGTTGCCTATCGGCTATTCGGAGAGTCGTTGTGCGTCAAACTCGCCATTTCTGGCACCTTCCAGAAAGGCCTGCCACTCGCTTGGCGTGTAGAGCAGCACAGGGCCGTCCGGATTCTTGGAGTCGCGAACCGCTATCTGTCCACCGGTCAGGGCGACTTCGACACAGTGTTCGGCGTTGCACTGGCTGGCGGATCGCCACCGCGCGTCGGTGAGATGCAAGGATGCCGAGAACATCATAAATTCCTCTGATGGTTGTCGAACGTGGCAGGAGCACCCACTAGGGGTATCCATATCCGGCATTATGCCATCAGAAGATCATTCCAGAGTGCAATCAGATCCCTTGATCAGGATCTGTACTTCTGTGATACTTCCTCGATGAGCGCGCAGGACGAGTCGTGCCTGAGAGCCGCTGCGCACAGGTGTTCGATGAGCTGTCGATAAGCCTGTATCTCCTTCTCTTTGCGGAAGTACTCTATTCGGCTACCCACTTCTTGATATATTACGTCTGGGATGGGATCATCCATCTCAAGGAGTGAAAAGGTCTCATTGAGCCCTTTGTGTGCGCCTGCGCTAAACGGGATGATTTGCAGAGTCACGTGAGGGTGTGCGGCAATGATCAGAAGATGCGACAATTGGACGTGCATAACCTGGTGGTCGCCGACTCGGCGATGTAGTGCGGACTCATCTACGATGATATGCAGGCGTGGCGGGTTTTCCTTGTGAAGGATCTCCTGCCGCCGCATGCGCAACTCAACGCGCTTGGCCAGGGAATCGTCGTTTATACCCTCTGCCACGCCCTTTATGATGGCTCGGGCATATTCTGGCGTCTGTACGATGCCAGGAAATATGCTGGTGTCGTAGGAGAAGATCGATACGGCGTCCGCCTCGTGGCCGATGAAGGTGCGGAATCTTTCGTCGGGGTATTCCTCCCACCACTCCGACGCGCGCGCCTCGCGTGCCATGGCCACCAGGGCGGCGGCCTCGGCGGGGTCGGCGCCGTAGATCGCGCAGAGATCTCGCACGTCCCGCGGTATGACGCCGCGCGCCGCGGTCTCGAGGCGGCTGATCTTGGCCACCGAGCACTCGAGCCTTCGCGCCGCCTCTTTCATGGTGAGACCGGCGTCCATCCTCAGCGCCCGCAGCCGGGTCGCCACCTCGTGGTGTCGGAGAGACGGGTTGATCCCGGCCATGGTCTGATCACCTCGCCTCGCCGCGGTGAGCGTCTCATCGGGTGCGCGGTCACCGCTGATGCCGAGTCTCCTCCGTACTGTTACGGCGCACACTACTCATGCCCTATGGGCAGGACGCGCTTCGCCGGGGATACTTTCCTGTGGCAATTGCCAATGGCGGTTGCTCTTGGCATGAACCAGGGTAAACGTAAGGTTAGCCCCTACAGAGAGGACGTCACCCCCTTACGAGCCGCTCCCTCGCGGGGTGGCCATCCCCTGCGGGAGGGGGATGGACCGAGCCCGCGAGCGGGCGGCGGACGGGGCGGCGTTCCGGGGCGTTGAGGCCGGTCCGGTGATGGGGGCATCGACCGGCTCAGGACCGCCGCGAGAGGACTCGATCCCTATGAATGTGAGGCCCGCCGGGGTCGCAACCCATCTGTGGACGCACATACGCGAGCACACCCTCGCCCGTAACTGGGAGCTCAGCGACGCCTTCTTCGCTGAGATCGACGGGTTCGCGTGGGTCCAAGGATGGGCGATCGTCCGGCGCCGTACGCGCCACACCTACCGCGACCCCCGGTTCGACCGGGTGGTCGTCTGCTGCACCTGTGGGGGAACCGGCAAGGGGGAGGGCGGCCGTCCGTGCCGCACCTGCAAAGGGGAAGGGCTGCTCAACTTCTTCGAGCCGCCGCCGGCCGCCAGGAAGAGCGCCTGACCCGGCCCCGCGGGGCCGCACCGGGGGCTTGACGCCGCTTCGAACCACGCCGGCACGTCTTGCCTGATCGCCGCTCGCGCGTGCCCTGCGGCGTCCGCCGCCGGTGTGCCCGGGGTCGAGCGTGTTTAACCGGCCGCGCCCGCGGCAGGTCCCATCATCGTGACCACGTCTGATGACCGTCCTGTTACGGCCCGAGTGTCCCGGAGGGCCCTGACCTGCGGGTCAAGTAGCCTGACAGAGGCTGCGCGGACCGCAGGACGTCCTGGTTCGGCGCGGCGTCGCCGACAGCAGGTCACATTGGAAGAGTGCACGATGTCCTCCTGCGCCAAGTGATGTGGCGCACTGAGCTGCGCCGGGCGGCATGGTCAGGAGAACATGGGGCAAATCCCTATCCGGGTGGTGACATGATCGAGATTTGGCCCGGCGACCCCTATCCGCTCGGGGCTACATACGACGGGGCGGGAACCAACTTCGCCCTGTACACCGAGGTGGGAGAGCGAGTCGAGCTCTGCCTCTTCGACGACGGCAACGAGGAGGAACGCGTAACCCTCACCGAGTGCGAGGGCTTCGTGTGGCACGGCTACCTGCCGGGCATCGGCCCGGGACAGCGCTACGGCTACCGCGTCCACGGGCCCTACGACCCGGCGCGCGGGCAGCGCTGCAACCCCAACAAGGTGCTGCTCGACCCTTACGCCAAGGCGATCGACGGGGCGGTCAAGTGGGACCAGGCGGTGTACGGCTACCACTTCGGCGAGCCGGACAGCCGCGACGACACCGACTCGGCCGCCTACGTGCCGAAGTCCATCGTGGTCAACCCCTTCTTCGGGTGGGGGCACGACCGCCCGCCCGCGACGCCGTACCACGACACGGTGATCTACGAGGCGCACGTGCGGGGTCTGACGATCCAGCATCCGCGCATTCCCGAGCGCATCAGGGGCACCTACGCCGCGCTCGGGCACCCTGAGATCATCGACCACCTCACCGGGCTCGGGGTCACCGCGGTCGAACTGATGCCGGTGCACCAGTTCGTCACCGATGACACGCTGGAGCAGCGCGGCCTGACCAACTACTGGGGCTACAACACCATCGGCTTCTTCGCCCCGCACAACGCCTACTCGAGCTCCGGCGGCCGGGGCGGTCAGGTGCTGGAGTTCAAGGCGATGGTCAAGGCCCTGCACGAGGCGAACATCGAGGTCATCCTCGACGTCGTCTACAACCACACGGCCGAGGGCAACCACCTCG
>NZ_JBHSFP010000038.1:0-80327 GCF_042654065.1 Sphaerisporangium dianthi
TCGGTGGCATTGCGTGTCTCGCCCGGCGCCCGCGCCTACTACGACAGGCAACGCGCCCGCGGAGTCGGCTACAACACCGCCCTGCGCCAACTCGCCAACCGACTCGTCGGTATCCTGCACGGCTGCCCGAAGACCGGCACGCCCTACAGCGAAACGACCGCCTGGTCGCATCACGCTCAGAGTGCTACGGCTTGACATTCAAACTCCTGGGATGTCTTTCGGGCGGCCTGCGACGGGCGCGTGCGGGGTCGTGGCGGGCGGTTCTGCGATTGGGCGGATCCCCGGTCACGCCGTCAGGGCGGGTCCTTCTGGCCGGCTTCGGCGCCCGTGGATCAGCGAGGCGACTCCAGGCCGCGACGTCTGGGCATGGGGGGACGCGGTGCGTGGGGGTGCTTGGCGGAGAGGGGTCCTGGCGGGGCCGCGGGTGTGATGTGCGGCGGCGGGCCGGGGGAGGGAGCCTGGTGTGCGTCGGCCGGTGCTCACGATGGTCGCCGTCTCAGATTCCGGCGTTTCCATTATTCGTGGCTTCGACGCTGCCGTGGCCGTCGGCCGGGATTGTCGTTTCCGGTCCTGGGCGTTGGGCTCGGTGTGCGCGGGTGGTGCCGTTCTCGTGATTTCCGGTGATGGTGCCGGGTTTTCGCGAGTCAGGTGCGGGGAGTGTTTTCTTTTTTCTGTTGTTCGTTGGTCGCCGGGTTTGTGCGGCTCGCTGGTGTTTTAGTCCCAGGTGGTTCCGGCGGCGCGGGAGTAGCCGTCCCAGGTGGTGCCCGCGGTGCGGGTGCAGGAGTCCCAGGTGGTGCCGGCGGAACGGGCGGTGATGGCGGGGGAGTAAGCGTTGGCGGTCATTTTGTTTCTCTTTTCTGGAGGGCTTGTTGTTTCGTCCTTGTGAGAACAACTCTCCGGCATTGCAAGCCCTTGGAACAGAGAATTCGGCGGCAGCAAGCTGCATGCCCTTGACCGCTTCCTGCCATCGGGAGGGCGGCGTTGGCGCCCGACAGGTCACCGTTCGAGTCGTCGCAGGTCACCGGCGTTGTCGCCGGGCTGCGTGAGCGTCCTGCGGGCGGGTTGCGGGTGGGTCGAGGGCGGATTGGAGGGGGTGGCGCCGTGCGGGCAGCGCGACTTGCTGTGCCGCGTGTCCGGTTATTCGCGCCGGGTTGTGCGCCGTCCCCTGTGAGCGGCCTGCCGCTCGCGCGCTGGTAAGGGTGGTGGAATCCTTCTTCGCGCCGGTGTGCGCTTGGGGGAAGCGTGTGCGGGGGTGGTGGTCCCACCCGTTGCCGATGCCGCCGGTTGCCGTTGCCGCGCCCACCCGAAACCCTCGCTGCGGATCGCGCTGCGGATCGAGGTCGGTAGCGGTGGCCGTAGTGGTCGTCGTCATGATGGCGGCGGTCACGGTGGCGGTCTGACGGCGATGGCGGTGACGGTCGTGGTGGTGGCGACGGTCTTGACGGTGGCTGCCACGGTGGTCGTGGTCGTGGTGGCGGTGGCGGTGGCGGTGGTGGTAGTGACGGTCGTGGTCGTGGCGATGGCGATAACGGTCCGGCGGTGGCGGTCTGGTGACGGTCGTGGTCGTGGTGGCGGTAGGACGGGATGGTGTGGGTGAGGTCGGTAGTTGGAGGGATTTATCGCGTTCGGGTAGGGCTGAGGGGCTGTTGGAGTGGCGGGTGGCCGGGGCGCGGCAAGGGGGTGGCCTGGTGCGGGGGTGTTCGGGAGGGCTGCGCGCCGTGTGCGGCGGGGCCGGGGCGGGACTGAGGAGCGGTGGTGCGCTCGCGTCGCCGGGACGCCGGTGCGGAGGGGGCCGGCCGGGTGTCGGTTCTCCCGGTTGAACGGGTGCCGGGCCGGTGGTGCTCTGTTTTCCGCTGTCGTGGCGAAATCGTGTTTTTCGTTTCGCTCGGCGGGGGTGGTGCTTTCTTTTCGTCGGCGGGGTGTGCGGCCGGTGTTTCGGTGTGCGGGGTTCGGTGGTCGGTGGGTTGGAGGTCGGTGGTTGGAGGTCGGATGGCGGGTTCTGGTGGTCGGTTTACGGCTTTTAGCGATTATGTCTGACGGGGTTATGAGGAATTTAGTCCCAGGTGGTTCCGGCGGCGCGGGAGTAGCCGTCCCAGGTGGTGCCCGCGGTGCGGGTGCAGGAGTCCCAGGTGGTGCCGGCGGAACGGGCGGTGATGGCGGGGGAGTAAGCGTTGGCGGTCATTTTGTTTCTCTTTTCTGGAGGGCTTGTTGTTTCGTCCTTGTGAGAACAACTCTCCGGCATTGCAAGCCCTTGGAACAGAGAATTCGGCGGCAGCAAACTGCACGCCCCTGACCACTTCCTGCCACCCGATGGGGCGGTGATTCCCTCTCACGCCGTTGACCGGTGTCACCGCAGGTCAGCGTGCTGTTCCAGGCCCTCGGCGGGATCGTGCGCTGCCCGTCCGGTCCTGGCCGCCATCGTGCTCGTCACCATCTCCACCGGCTCCCGCCTGGCGCCGGGCTCCCGCCCGGTTCGGCTCCTGTCCGGTGCCGGCTTCCGCCCGGCTTCGGCCGCCGCCAGGCGGCGATCGCGCGGGTGGGCGCGTCCTTGACGAGGACACCCCGGTCATATCTCGAGAGCGGTGCGCCGCCGCCCGCTGCGCCACTTGGCGGTATAGGGCAGCGCGAACAAGTACAGACCGCTGAACAGCAGCAGGGCGAGCGGGAGCAGTGGCGTATAGAACACCCAGAAGGGCAGGACTCCTGTCAGGGCGACGAAACAGATGATCACGGTCACCGTGAAGGCGATGGAAAGCCAGCGGTGGGTCTGCCGCACCAACTTGTTCAAGTTCAACGGGATCTCCTATCCGATATGGGCAACTCGCGGGACCCGGCGGTCTGCCGGGTGGGACGTCCAGCCGGTCGCGGACGTCGCGGGTGAAGGGCGGCGCCTCGCCGTCCCGGTCGAAGGGCAGCGGCACCAGGTACGGCGCCGGCGCGCGTCGTCCGCGGGCAACCGGCGCCCAGACCTCAGGTGCGGTGGGTGAGCTGATGCTCTGTGTCGCGGTGACGCTCAGAGCGTGAGCGTGAGCGTGAGCGTGCGCGTGCGTGAACGTGAGCGGGCGTGGGCGAGGCGAGGGCCGGCGCTCGACGGGGTCCGCGAACGGCCCGGGGACGTCGTTCGGAGGTCGGCGACGGCGGCCGCCGGGCGGCAGTCACCGACCGCCGTGCGCGGGCTCCGCCTCGGTGCGGCCTGTGCGGCCTGTGCGGCCTGTGCGGCCTGTGCGGCCCATGTGCGGGCCGTGCCCCGCGATCGCCGGACGGTTAGCGCCGCTGCTGGATGCGGATCAGGTTGCCGGCGGGGTCGCGAAAGGCGCAGTCGCGAACTCCGTACGGCTGATCGATCGGCTCCTGGACGACCTCGGCGTCGCCGGCCTGCAGCTTCTCGAAGGTGCCGTCCACGTCGGAGGTCGCCAGCAGGATCCAGCCGTAGGTGCCCTTGGCCATCATCTCGACGATGGTGCGGCGCTCGTCGTCGGTGATGCCGGGGTCGGCGGCCGGCGGCGCCAGGAGGATGGACGTGCCGGGCTGGCCGGGAGGACCGACCGTGATCCAGCGCATCTTGCCGTGCCCGACGTCGTGGCGGACCTCGAAGCCGAGGACGTCGCGGTAGAAGGCCAGGGAGACGTCCGGGTCGTCGTGCGGGAGGAAGCTCGTGTGAATGGTGATGTCCATGGCGGTCACGCTAGGTGCGGCTCGAGGGCCGGCGCTTCTCGATTCCTGATCGGTCTGGTCACCTGCTTCGCCACGCACGACGGCATGCCCGCCGCCGCGCGCGCGGCCTCGCGCCGGTAGGTGCTGGGCGGCATGCCGACCAGCTCGGTGAAGCGGGTGCTGAAGGTGCCCAGCGACGAGCAGCCGACCGCGAAACAGACCTCGGTGACGCTGAGGTCGCCACGGCGCAGCAGCGCCATCGCGCGCTCGATGCGCCGTGTCATCAGATAGGCGTACGGCGCCTCGCCGTAGGCGCGCCGGAACTGGCGGCTGAGATGCCCGGCCGACATGTTCACGCCGCGGGCGAGCGCCTCGACGTCCAGCGGCTGCGCGTACTCGCGGTCGATGCGGTCACGGACGCGGCGCAGCCGCGCGAGGTCGCGCAGATGCTGCGCCGCGGCGGGTGTGCTGGTCACATGCCCAATCGTACGTCGCCCCCTCACCCCCCTCGCCGACGGCTCGGGGCGACCGAGGCCGGGCCGATCGTCGTCCGCGACCCTCGCTGGGAGGAGGCGCCGACCGCTCCCGCGCGGCCGGTGGCCGGAGGGTCGCCGCCCCGGCTCACGCCATGTGGTCCGACGATGACAAAGAGGTGACAATTGTTCGTGCCGGGAGCCGCTCGGACGGGGCCGGGGCGCGGCTTTCGGGTATGGGGTTGACCAGCGCCGATGCCCGATCAGATCGGCGGGCCGGTGAGCGACTTCGGGAGGCAAGGTGCGAAACGCTACGGGCCGCCACCGCGTGGCCGCCCCGCCCGCCCAGAGGTCCCCGGGCGCGAGGTGGCCGGCGTGCGCCGCGCTCCTGATCACGGTGGCCGCCGTCGTCGCCTCGCCGCAGGCGCCCGCGAGCGCCGCGGCGGCCCCTTGGGGTGCGCGCGCGAGCCTCGCGACCGGCGACCGGGGGCCCATCGTGATCGGCAACGGCCGGCGCAACCTGAACTATTCGCAGGTGATGAGCCCCACCAACATGCGGGGAGTCCAGCACGTGTCGAACGCGAGCGTCACGGGGAACGCCCCTTCTCAGGTCGGCTTCTGCCGGAAGCGCCACCGCATCTGCCACATTTCGGAGAAGTTCTGGATCAAGGGCCGTCGCTGAGCCGCCACCCCGCCGGCGGGGACGATCAGTGACCACGTAGGGGGATCGGTTGGAACCATGACGTGACCGGTTAGATGACGAAACGGGTTCATGGGGCGCTACCGTTTGCGGAGTGGAGGAGATCGATCGTCGAATCGTGATGTTGCTGGCCGCGGACGGCCGTATGAGCTTCACCGACCTCGCCAAGGAGACCGGCCTGTCGGTGTCGGCGGTACACCAGCGGGTGCGCAGGCTGGAGAAGCGCGGTGTCATCCGCGGGTACGCGGCCCTGGTCGATCACAACGAGGTCGGCCTCCCGCTCACCGCGTTCGTGTCGATCAAGCCGATCGATCCCTCCGCCCCCGACGACGCGCCCGAGAAGCTCGAGCATCTGACGGCGATCGAGGCCTGTCACAGTGTCGCCGGCGACGAGAGCTACATCCTCAAGGTGCGCGTGGACTCCCCGATCGCGCTGGAGCACCTCCTGCAGCAGATCCGGGCGTCGGCGAACGTCTCCACCCGCACCACCATCGTGCTGAGCACTCCCTACGAGCACCGCACCCCTGGTCTGACCGCGGGCTCCTAGGGATCGCCACACGTCCGGGCTGCCGATAGACGGGCTTTATGTCGGTTATCGGCAGAATTGGCTTCCTTTGTCGCGTTTCGCCGCTCAGGATGGTGGGCGTAACCCATCCTGGGAAGAGGCGATCATGCCTTTCGGAACGACCAGCGGCGTCTTCCTGACCGTGGACGTCCACGCGCATGTATGGCTGCCCGAGGTCCAGGCTCTCGCCGAGGGCCGCGCGGGCCACACCCACCACGAAGCGCTCCAGCGGAGGCGATGGGGCCCGGCCTCGGCCGAGGTCAGCGCACGCCGCTTCGGCGAGTCCCGGGACCGGCTGACCGATCCCGGTGCCCGCCTCGCGGCGATGACCGCGGCGGGCGTCGACGCCCAGGTCGTCTCCGTGGCGCCCCAGCTGTACCAGCCGTGGGCCGGCCCCTGCCTGGCGTGGGACATCGCGCAGGCCACCAACGAAGGCGTCGCCGCCCACTGCGCCACCCGCCCGGAGCGGCTGTGCGGCCTGGGCGTCGCGCCCCTGCGGCATCCCGAGGTCGCCGTCGCGGCGCTGGAGGACGCCGTCCACCGCTGCGGCCTGCGCGGCGTCGAGATCACCTCGCACGCCGACGACCCGGAGGGCGGACCGCCGATCGAACTGTCGGACCCGCGGCTGGACCGGCTGTGGCGGCGCGCCGAGCAGCTCGACGCCGTGATCTTCCTCCATCCGTGGGGATGCACGCTCGGCGACCGCCTGAACCGCTGGTACCTGTCCAACAGCGTCGGCCAGCCCGTCGAGCACGCCGTGGCCCTGTCCCACCTGATATTCGCCGGAGTGCTCGACCGCTTTCCCGCGCTCCGCTTCCTGGCCGCCCACGGCGGCGGATACCTGCCCGCCTTCGCCGGGCGCATCGACCACGCCTGGCTCGTCCGCCCCGAGGCGAGGTCGTGCCTGCACCTGCCGAGCCGCTACCTGCGCCGCCTGTACTACGACTCCGTCGTGCACGCCCCCGACGCGCTCGTCTCGCTGATCCGCACCGTCGGCGTCGGCAGGGTCGTCCTCGGCTCCGACTACCCGTTCGACATGGGCGTCGAGGACCCCGTGCGGCGCCTGCACGAGGCCGTGCCCGACCCGGCCGCCGCGTCGGCGATCAAGGGCGGCAACGCCGCCGACCTACGCCTGCTGCCTCCCGGCTGCCCGCCCGCGTAGCGCCTCCCTCCGTGGAGGCCGGGCACCGGGGCGGGGCCGATGGAGCGGCGCGTAGGGTGCTGACGTGGGCACCGAGCAGCCGGACACGCCCGTGGAGGCGCAGTGCGCGTACACGCACGGCCTGGACACCGTGCACCTCCAGGCGCTGCACGCGCTGCTGGTGGAGCGCACGGTCACCGGGGCCGCGCTCCGGCTGGGACGCACCCAGCCCACCCTGTCGGCCGCGCTGGCCCGGCTCCGCCGACACTTCCGCGACGACCTGCTCACCAGGGTGGGCAACCACTACGAGCTGACGCCCTTCGCCCAGCAGCTGTGCCCGCTCGCCGCCGTCGCCGTCGCCGCCGTGGAGCGGGTGTTCTCGGCCCAGGCGGGGTTCGACCCCGCCCGGTCGGGGCGCACCTTCAGCATCGTGTCCTCCGACTACGGGATCGGGGTGGTGGGGGAGCACCTGGTCGGAGTGCTGGAACGGTCGGCGCCGCACGCCCGCGTCCGCTTCGAACCGGTGACCGCCGAGGCGTTCTCCCGCAACCCCGACTTCTACCGCACCGTCGACGGCGTGTTCATGCCCCAGGGCTACATCGAGCTGCCGCGGCGGCTTGATCTCTTCCGCGACCGCTGGGTCTGCGTCGTCGCCGAGGACAACCCGGTCGTCGGAGACCGGCTGACGATGGCCGACCTGGACGTCCTGCCCTGGGTGACGACGTTCCAGGACCCGATGGGCCGGGCGGCCGCGTGGCGCCAGATGGAGCTGCTCGGGGTGACGCTCAACGTGATCGCGGTCGTCGACTCCTTCCTCGCCGTTCCCCGTCTGGTCCGGCGCACCGGCGCCATCGCCCTCGTGCAGGAGAGGCTCGCCCTCCGCGTGGCCGAGGCGCTGGGCGTGCGCACGCTCGACTGCCCGTTCGAGGCCGTCCCGCTGGTCGAGGCGTTCTGGTGGCACCCGATGCACGACGCCGACCCCGGGCACGCCTGGCTGCGCCGGCACCTGGCCGACATGCGCGACCGCCTCGACCGGCAGTGAAGATCCAGGCGAGCGCCTCCCGGCGGAGGGCTCGGCCGCTACGACCGGCGGTGACGGGCCAGCGAGCGTCCCCCGATGGGCGCGGCCGCTTCCACCGGCCGCGCCGGGCCGCCTCGGCGCGCGTCCGTCAGGCCGAAGGCGCGGTGGTGGGCGACGGCCTGCCGGCCGGGGTGGCGGCGAAGGCCTCCCTGAGCCGATCGGCGGCGGCGGGACCGGCGCCGAGGCGGTCGAGGCCGAGCAGCGCGGCCCCCGCGATGGGCGGCAGCCCGGCGACCACCAGCACCGCCCTGGGCGCCTGCGCGGCGTACCGCTCCTCCACCAGCGAGGTCAGCAGGGGATCGCGCGCGGTGAGCACCCCGCCGCCGAGCACGACCTCGCAGGGGTCGTCCAGCATGCCGAGGCGCCGCATCGCCGCCACGCCCATCACGGCCACCTCGTCGGCCTGGCGCTCGACCACGCCCCGGGCGACGGCGTCGCCGCCGCCGGCGGCGGCCAGCAGCTCGGGCACCAGCCCGAGGAGCCGGTCGGCCCGCAGCTCGCCGAGATGCAGGGCGATGGTGACCTCCTCGGCCGTCCGCGCGCCGAAGAACCGGCGGACGACGTCGAGCAGGACGGTGGCGGGGCCCCGGCCGTCCTCGGCGCGCACGGCGTGCCACAGGACCTCCTCGCCCAGGCCCAGACCGCCGCCCCAGTCGCCGCTGATCCTGCCGAGAGCCGGATACCGGGCCACCTGGCCGGCGGGGGAGACGCCGACCGCGTTGATCCCGGCGCCGCAGACCACCGCGACGCCCCACGGCCGGGAGGTCCCGGCCCGCAGCAGCGCGAAGGTGTCGTTGCCCACCACGGCCTCCCTGCCGTACCCGCGGGCCATGATCTCCTCGCGGAGCAGGTCCTCCTCGACGGGCAGGTCGGCCCCGGCCACGTACGCCGCCACCAGGTCGGCGTACGGCGGCTCCGCGTCGGGGCCGAGCGCCAGGCGCGTGGTCTCGCCGAGGACGTCGATCGCGGCGGGCACGCCCGCGGTCTGCGGGACGAACGCCCCGCCCCTGCCGGTGGCGAGGACCGTCCCGTCCTCCGCCACCAGGGCGACGTCGGTCTTGCTGTTGCCGCCGTCGACGGCGAGCACCGTCCTCACGCGGGCACCGCCCCGTCTCCGGCCCAGGGCAGGAAGGCGCGGTTGGCCGCGACCAGCCGCCCGGCCAGCTCGGCCGACAACGACGCCTGCCCGACCAGCGGGTGCGCCAGCAGCGCGTCGGTGACCCGGTCCACGCCGCCGTGCAGGGCGGCTTCCAGGGCCAGCGCCTCGTAGGCGGTGACGTGCGAGATCAGCCCGGCGTACAGCGGCTCGACCGGGTCGACCGGCAGGGCCGCGGCGCCGGAGGACCCGATGCGCGCGGGCACCTCGATGACCGCGTCGTCGGGCAGGAAGGGCAGCGTGCCGTCGTTGCGCAGGTTGACCACCTGCACGTCGCCGCGGTCGCCGGCCAGCGAGGCGATCAGCGCCACCGCCGCCTCGGAGTAGTACGCGCCGCCGCGCCTGCCGAGCAGCTCGGGCTTGGTGTCCACGGCCGGGTCGGCGTACATCCGCAGCAGCGACTCCTCGAGGGCCGCGACCTCGGCCGCCCGCGAGGGCTTGTCGAGCTGCTCGGCCACGACGGCGTCGTGCTCGTAGAAGAAGCGCAGGTAGTACGACGGCACGACGCCGAGCCGGCGGACCAGCGCGGCGGGGAGGCCGATGTCGGCGGCGATCTTCTCGCCGTGCTCGGCCAGCAGCCGGGGCAGGACGTCCTGCCCGTCCAGGTGGACCGACCGCTCCCACGTCAGATGGTTGAGCCCGACGTGGCCGAGCGAGATCCGCTCGGGGGCGACGCCCAGGTGGGCGGCGAAGCGCCGCTGGAATCCGATGGCCACGTTGCACAGGCCGATGGCGCGGTGGCCGGCCTGGAGCAGGGCCCGGGTGACGATGCCGACCGGGTTGGTGAAGTCCACGATCCAGGCGTCCGGCGCGGCCTTGGCGACGCGCTCGGCGATGTCGAGGACGACCGGGACGGTGCGCAGCGCCTTGGCCAGCCCTCCGGCCCCCGTGGTCTCCTGGCCGACGCAGCCGCAGGCCGGCGGCAGCGTCTCGTCCACGTTGCGGGCGGCCTGCCCGCCCACCCGCAGCTGCAGCAGCACGGCCTGCGCCCCGGCCACGCCCTGGTCGACGGTGGCGGAGGTGGAGACTGTGGCCGGATGGCCGGCCCGCCGCAGCATCCGCGACGCCATCGCCGACACCAGCGCCAGGCGCCGCTCGTCGGGGTCGATCAGAACGATCTCCGAGACGGGCAGTTCATCTCGAAGACGGGCGAAACCGTCGATCAGCTCGGGCGTGTAGGTCGAGCCGCCCCCGACAACGGCCACTTTCATCATTTGACTCCCGTCAGCTTGACGCCCTCGATGAACGCCTTCTGGGCGAAGAAGAACACGACGATCACCGGCGCCATGGCCAGCAGGGTGGCGGCCATGGTGAGGTTCCACTGCGTGTGGTGCACGGCTCTGAAGGATGCCAGGCCCAGCGACAGCGTCCAGTTCGCGGGTTCGGTGCCGGCGTAGAGCAGGGGGCCGAAGTAGTCGTTCCAGCAGTAGAAGAACTGGAACAGCGCCACCGCGGCGATCGCCGGCCGTGCCATGGGCAGGATGACCCGCACCAGCGTGCGGAACTCCCCGCATCCGTCGACCCGGGCCGCGTCGGAGTACTCCCGGGGGATGGTCACCAGGAACTGCCGCAGCAGGAAGATCGAGAACGCGTCGCCGAGCAGCATGGGCAGGATGAGCGGCCACAGCGTCCCGGTGAGGTGGAACCGGGCCCACAGGATGTAGATCGGCACCGCCACCACCTGCGGTGGCAGCATCATGGTGGTGATGACCAGCAGGAACGCCAGCCTGCGCCCCGGAAAGCGCAGCCGGGCCAGCGCGTAGGCCACTGGAATCGAGGACAGGAGCATGAACGCGGTGGCCAGCAGCGCGTACAGCAGCGTGTTGGCGATCCAGGTGAGCAGCGGAGCCCGCCGGAAGATGTCGGCGAAGTTGCCCCACTCCCAGTGCTCGGGCCACAGCCGCGAGGTGAGCGCCTGGTGGTCGGTCATGAGCGCGGTCAGGGCGATGAACACCAGCGGGCCGGCGAACATGATCGCAAGGGCGATGGCGAGCGCGTGGGTGGCGATCCACCCGAGGACGGCCCGCCGGCGGCGGCCGCGCGGGGTGTGCGGACGGGTGCGGCGGGCGGCCGGGGCCCGCTCGGCCGTGAGGGTCATGACTCCTCCTCGACGCCGCGGAACTGGCGGAGCAGGAACAGCGTGAACACCATGGAGACCGCGAACAGGATCAGCGCCAGGACGCACGCGTAGCCCATCGCGAAGTCGCGGAATCCCTGGTGGAACAGCCACTCGGGGAAGGTGAGGGTGGACTGGTCGGGGTAGCCGGGCACGAAGACCGACCCGGCGGAGTCGGTTCCCCCGGAGGCCACCCGGGCCGCCACCATCGCCTGGGTGAAGTACTGGAGCGTCTGGATGACCCCGGTGATCGCCGCGAACATCAGCACCGGCCGGATGACCGGCAGCGTGATGTGGAAGAACTGCTGCCAGGCGCCGGCGCCGTCCAGCGCGGCGGCCTCGTACAGCTGCCTGGGCACGTCCAGCAGCGCCGCCAGGAAGATGACCATCAGGTCGCCGACCGACCACAGGGCCAGCAGCGTCAGGCCGGGCTTGGCCCACGCCGGGTCGCCGAACCAGTCGGGGGAGGGCAGGCCCACCGCCGACAGCAGCGCCGGCACCGGCCCGGTGCCCGGGTTGAGCAGGTACACGAAGCCCAGCGTCCCGGCCACCAGCGGCACCAGCGACGGCAGGTAGAACACCGTGCGGAAGAAGCCCGCCCCCGCCTTGAGCCGGGTGACCAGCTGGGCGACGCCCAGGCCGAACGCCACCCGCAGCGGCACCATCACCGCGACCAGCCACAGCGTGTTCCTGATGGAGGTCCAGGCGGCCTCGTCCTGCAGGAAGTACCGGTAGTTCAGCAGCCCCACCGGCTCCAGGCTGAACAGGTCGTAGCGCTGGAAGGAGAAGTAGACGGTCGCCAGCAGCGGGTAGGCGAAGAACAGCCCGAAGCCCACCAGCCAGGGGGACAGGTACAGCAGGGCCACCACGCCCGGGCGGTGCCGGAACGACCGTGCCCGTACGGGCGCCGCGCCACCGCGGCGCCCGAGCGTCGTCGTCGTCACCGGATCAGCCGCCCGCCGTGAGCTTCAGCTTGTCGTCGATCTTCTTGTCGACGTCGGCCAGCAGCGCGTCCAGGTCGTCCACGCGGCCGGACTCCCACTTGATCTGGGCCTCCTGCAGCGTCTGCTGGTTGAACGCCGAGTTGATGTGCGCGGGCAGGGTGCTGCTCGCGGGGTGGGCGAAGATGTCGAGGAACGTCTGGAAGTTCGGGTCCTTGTCCAGCTCGGGCGACTCCAGCGCCGGCAGCGTGCTCGGCACGTTGCGCAGGGCGTTGGACAGGGTGACCAGGGCGCCGGTGTCGGTGGTCAGGTAGCGCACCAGCTCCCAGGCGGCCTGCGCGTTCTTCGCGCCCCGCGGGATGCCGATCACCGTGCCGGCGATGAAGCCGCCGCCGTACAGGTCGGGCCGGTTGTCGGAGACCGGGAGGGGAGCGGTGCCGTAGTCGAGGCCGGGCGCGTCGGCGGCGATCATGGCGTTGCGCCATTCGCCGTCGATCGCCATGGCGACCTTGCCCTTCATGAACGGGTTGTCGGCCGACCACTCGTCCCCGAAGCTCTTGCGGAACTTCTCCAGCTTGTCGTACCCGAACCAGCCGACCAGGTCCTTCTGCCAGGTCATCAGCTCCTTCCACGCCGCATCGCCGCCGATCGCCGACGTGCCGTCCGGGTTGGTCCACTTCGCGCCGACCATCGTCCCGGTGTGAATCGGGGCGTTCTCGTACATCTGGCTGCTCGGCACGAACCCGGCGACCTTGATGCCGCCACTGGAGTCGCGCACGGTGAGCTTCTTGGTCAGCGCGGCCAGCTCGGAGAGGGTCTGCGGGGGCTGCTCGCCCTTCATGAGCTTCTTGTTGTAGTACAGGCCGTAGGTGTCGGCGAGCATGGGCATCACGCACCGCCGGCCCTTGTACTGGGTGTATTCGGCGATCACCTTGGGGAACAGCGACTCGTCCACCTTGCTCGCCGCCATGTACGGCTCGAGGTCCTGGAAGATGCCGGTCTTGCAGAACGTCGCGACGCTGTCGGTGGTGAACGACAGCGCCACGTCGGGCGGGGTGCCGCCACGCGACGCCTGGATGATCTGGTCGTCCTGGACGGCCTTGGTGGTCTTGACGGTGATCCAGGGGTACCGCCGCCGGAAGCCCGCGAGGGCGTCGTCGAACGCCTTGAGCTCGTTGTCGGCGACGAAGCCGTGCCACATCGTGACGGTGACCGGCGTGCGGTCGGGTGTGCTCCCGGCCTTGGGCTTGGCGGGCGCGTTCTCGGTGCCGGCCGTGCAGGCGGCCGCGGCCAGCAGGGCCAGGGCCGCCGCCGCGAGCTTCGGAAATGGTTTCACGGGGGTGCCTCCCATGGGGCTGGACGATCAGGAGGGGGAGCGGGGGAGGATGCGGGCCGGGGGCGGGTGGCGCCGGGACGGCCCGGGGTCGGGATGGATCGGTGACGGGGCGGCGGTCGACAGGCGGGCGTGGGGGAGAGGGACGGGGGAGAGCGCGGGTGAGATCGGACGGGCCGTGGACCGGTGGGGCGGTCAGGCGGGGCCGGCGGCCCGGGTGGAGACGGTCGAGCCGAAGACCTCCTCGCGGGTGACGGAGAGAGCGAGGCCGAGAGCGCCGGTGAGCACGGGGGAGCCCTCGACCGCGGACAGCCGCACGGGCGGGCGGGGCAGGGTGAGCGCGTGCAGCTCCTCCTCGACGAGCGCGGACAGCACGTCGCCGCCGGCCAGCAGCATGCCGCCGGTCAGCACCACGATCTCGGGATCGGCCACCGCGACGATCGGGGCGAGCCCCACGGCCAGCCGCGCCGCCAGCTCGCGCAGCGCACGGCAGGCCCGCTCGCCGCGCTCGCCTTCCCGCGCGGCGTCCCGGACGGCGGCGCGCACGGCGCGGGACGGGTCGCCCCCGCGCAGGCCGTGCGAGCGCAGCATCCGCAGCACAGCGGGGCCGCCCGCCAGGGCCTGGAACCCGTGGTCGCCCCGCTTGCCGGTCTCCTTGGCGGTCGGCGCGCCGGCGATGGGCATGTACCCGACCTCGCCCGCGCCGCCGGTGGCGCCCCGGTGCAGCCGGCCGCCGAGCACCAGCGCCGCTCCTATGCCCTCGTCGGCCCACAGCAGCACGAAGTCGGCGTGGCCGCGGGCGACGCCGTGCGACCGCTCGGTCAGGGCGACCAGGTTGACGTCGTTCTCGATGTCGACCGGCACGCCGAGACCCTCGCGGAGCGTGCCGGCCAGGTCGGGGATGTGCCAGCCGGGGATGTGGGCCGCGTACCCCAGGCGGGCGGTGGCGGGGTCGACCGCTCCCTGGATGCCGATCACCACCCGGTGCAGGTCGTCCGAGGTGACGCCCGCCCGCAGGCAGGCGCCTTCGACGGCGGCCCGCACCTTGGCCACGACGTCGCCGCCGCTGCGGCCGGGGGTGGGGTGGAGGTGGTCTCCGAGCACCGCGCCGGTGATGTCGGCCACGGAGGCGGCGATGCGGGTGCGGGTGACGTCCAGCGCGGCGACGTGCGCGGCGGCCGGGTTGATGCGGTACAGCTCGGCCGTGCGGCCGGGCAGGCCCTCGCGCACCCCGTCCAGCACGACCAGCCCGGCGCTGCGCAGGCGGGCCAGGAGCTGGGAGGCCGTGGGCTTGGACAGGCCGGTGAGCGCGCCCAGCTCGGGACGGGTCAGCGGCCCGCGTTCCAGCATGACGCGCAGCGCGGCGCGGTCGTTTATCTCGCGCAGCAGCTGAGGTCGTCCCGGTCGCGCGTCCGTGTTCGTGCTCGGCACGGGCTCCCCCTCGGCGGCCGTCGCGGCGTCCGGCATGGGCGGCGTCCGCGTCTCTGGAGTTAGGAAACCTTCCTAACTAAGAGGAACGTACAGCCGGGGCCCTGAGCGCGGTCAAGAGGCGCTACCAAGCTGTGACAAGGAGGTCCGCGGCGAGAGCCGGCCGGAAAGCAGAAAGCCGCCCCGGGAGGGCGGCGCAAGAGACGGAGAGACCGGTGGCCGGTCTGCTATTCTGGGCCCTTGTCCTCATATTCGCTATTAAGCACATAAAGGCCCGGAGTTTCACATTACCATCAATAATAATGAAGCAGGGGCTTCCCGTCAAATAGAGCTCGCGAAGGAGCAGGAATACCTCACCGCTCTCTACCAGCGGCTCGACGTGCTGCGCGTGCGCACCCGTGCACAGCTCGACGACGTGCTCGCGCAGGGCGGAGGCGGCGGCACCCACCAGAACCGCTCCGAACGCGACTCCTTCGCCGGGATGTACGCCGAGCGGCTCGCCCGGCTGTGGGCCGTCGAGAACGGCCTGTGCTTCGGACGCCTGGACCTGACGGAGGAGGGACACCTCTACATCGGCCGGCTGGGCCTGTCCGACGACGACCAGGCGCGGCTGCTCATCGACTGGCGCGCCCCCGTCGCCCAGCCGTTCTACCGCGCCACGCCCGCGGCCCCCATGGGCGTCACCCGAAGGCGCCATCTGCAGACCAAGGGCCGGCGCGTGACCGGCGTCGACGACGACCTTCTCGACCTCGACGGGCTGAGCGAGGCCGACCGCGCCACCCTGAACGGCGAGGCCGCCCTGCTGGCCGCGCTGGACGAGAAGCGCACCGGGCGCATGCGCGACATCGTCGCCACCATCCAGGCCGAGCAGGACCGCGTCATCCGCAGCGACCTCAACGGCATCCTGGTCGTCCAGGGCGGCCCCGGCACCGGCAAGACCGTCGTGGCCCTGCACCGCGCCGCGTACCTCCTCTACACCCACCGCGAGCGGCTGGCGCGCCGGGGCGTGCTCATCGTCGGCCCGAACCTCACCTTCCTGCGCTACATCGAGCAGGTGCTGCCCTCGCTGGGCGAGACCGACGTGCTGCTGTCCACCGTCGGCGAGCTGTACCCGGGCGTCAAAGGCACCGCCCGCGAGGCGGCGCGGGCGGCCGCGGTCAAGGGCTCGGCCCGCATGGCCGAGGTGGTGGCGCGGGCGCTGCGCGACCGCCAGCGCATTCCCCGCGAGCCGGTCGACATCCCCCTCGGCAACTACACCCTGCGCCTGGACCAGCGCACCTGCGAGGCCGCCAAGAGCCGCGCCGTGCGCAGCCGCAGGCCGCACAACCAGGCCCGCGCGGTGTTCGTCCGGCACGTGCTCAACGTGCTGGCCAAACAGGCCGCCAAGGCGCTCGGCCGCGGCATGCTGGAGGAGGACGAGCTCGCCGACCTGCGCGAGGACCTGCGCACCGAGCCGGCCGTCAAGACCGCGCTCAACCGGCTGTGGCCCTACCTCACCCCCCAGCAGCTCCTCATCGGCCTGTTCGGCTCCCGCGAGCGCATGGCCTACGCCGGTCTCACCGACGCCGAGCAGGACGCCCTGTTCCGCGAGGCGACGCGCGGCGGCGCCCAGTGGACCGAGGCCGACGTGCCGCTGCTGGACGAGGCAGCCGATCTGCTCGGCGACATCGACCCGCACGTGCTGCGCGCCACCGCCATGCAGGCCGAGGAAGAACTGGCCGCCGCCCGGCGCGCCGAGGAGGCCGAGCGCGACTCCGAGCTCACCTACGCGCGCGAGGTGCTGGAGCTGACCGGCATGTCCGACATGATCGACGCCGAGCGTCTCGCGGCCCGGCACAGGGGCGACGACAACTACCTGACCACCGCCGAGCGCGCGGCGGCCGACCGCACCTGGGCCTACGGGCATGTCATCGTCGACGAGGCCCAGGAGCTGTCGCCGATGGCATGGCGGATGCTCATGCGCCGCATTCCCACCCGTTCCATGACCATCGTGGGGGACATCGCCCAGACCGGGTCGGCCGCCGGCGCGGCCTCCTGGGGGCAGGTGCTGGACCCCTACGCGCGCGGTCGCTGGCGTGAGGAGACGCTGACCGTCAACTACCGCACCCCCGTCGAACTGATGGCCGTGGCCGCGGACGTGCTGAAACTGGTCGGCCCCGGCCTGAAGGCCCCGGACTCGGTCCGCGAGACCGGGGTGCGGCCGTGGGCCAGGAAGATCGACGACACGCGCGAGATCGGCCCGATCGTGAACGGCGAGGTCGTGGAGGGCGGCAGGCTCGTCGTCATCGTCCCCGGCTCGCGGGCCGCCGAACTCGGCGAGGCCGTCACCTCGGCGGTGCCGGGCGCGGTCGCGGGCCCCGTGCCCGGGGCCCTGGAGGCCCCCGTCGTCGTGCTCACCGTGGCCGACGCCAAGGGCCTCGAGTTCGACGCCGTCCTCATCGTCGAGCCGGCCGAGATCCTCGGCGAGTCCTCACGCGGCCCCAGCGACCTCTACGTCGCCCTGACCCGCGCCACCCGCCGCCTCGGCGTCCTCCACACCGGCGACCTCCCCCCGGTCCTCTCCCGCTGCGAAGAGACCCCCATGCCCTGACCGCGAGCACCGCGTTCGGGCGCCGCCCCAAGCGCGCCCGGACGCCGCGCGAGCGGAGCGAGCGCCATGAGCACGGGTTCGGGCGCGCCGGTGTCCTGACCGAGGAAGGAGGAAGTGCGAGGAACGAGCGCTTCCGAGTGACGAGGGAAGGGCGCCGGCTCAAGGGCGCCCGGACGCCGCGCGAGCGGAGCGAGCGCCATGAGCACAGCGTTCGGGCGCGCCGGTGTCGTGACGAGGAGAGAGCGAGTGCGAGGAACGAGCGCTTCCGAGTGACGAGGGAAGGGCGCCGGCTCAAGGGCGCCCGGACGCCGCGCGAGCGGAGCGAGCGCCATGAGCACAGCGTTCGGGCGCGCCGGTGTCGTGACGAGGAGAGAGCGAGTGCGAGGAACGAGCGCTTCCGAGTGACGAGGGAAGGGCGCCGGCTCAAGGGCGCCCGGACGCCGCGCGAGCGGAGCGAGCGCCAAGAAACACTGTAAGATTGATCTCCTTAATGACCACATGGCGGCATTGACGGCACTCACGTCTCATGTCCTAGCTGCGAAAACTTGGTGTTTCCGCTGATCGGGACACGGTTGACATCTGAGCTGAGGTCGGTAGTTTGCTGGACAGTCCAGCACGGGACTACCGGTTGGCCGTCTTCAGACATCGCCGGACTCTGCGTCATGACGGAGCACGACTCCGTCTGCTCAGCCAGGCGCAGCGCCGGCGTTCCGTCGAGTCGGGGCACCCCAGCCGGATGGGGGGTTGGACCCGGGAGGGGCCTGGACACCCAGTAGACAACGGATTTCCGAGCTCGCCGCCGACGAGACGGATCCGGTCCGAAGGGTCGTCCGGGCCCTCTTCCCGTCTCGTGTCAGAGCCGCAGCGTGGTTCCTGGGTTCCCGCCTGAACGGGGAGACCCAGGGATCACCATGCGTGATCTCTCGCCGCCGCGCATGCCCGGCGGTTGGACCGGGCTCGGTTGGGCGGTAGCGTTCGGTGGTTACCGAAGACCCCGAAAAGAGACCCGCCCCTGTGGCCCAATCCAGTGTGCAGGACATCGAGCGGGCGCCGGTCGTTTCCGGCGTGCCGCCGGTTTCGCGCGCCTTCGGGCGGCTCGCGGCGGCTCTGGCCGGCGGGGTGCTGCTCTTTCTGGCCTTTCCTCCCATCGACCTGTGGTTTCTCGCGCCGCCCGCCGTCGCGCTGCTGACCTTGGCCGTGTACGGCGCGGGGGCGCGGCGGGCAGCCCTGCTGGGGGGTCTGGGAGGCGCCGCGTTCCTGCTGCCGGCGCTGGCCTGGGTGCGTCCCATCGGCGACGACGCGTGGGTGCTGCTGGTGGCCGTCGAGAGCCTGTTCTTCGCCGCGATGTCGGCGGCGGTGGCGCTGGTGACCCGGCTGCGGGCCTGGCCGCTGTGGGTGGCGGCCCTGTGGGTGGCCCAAGAGTGGGCCAGGGGGGCGTTCCCCCTCGGCGGATTCCCGTGGGTGCGGGTGGCGTTCAGCCAGGGCGGGTCGGTGTTCACCCCGTACGCCGCGCTGGGCGGCGCCCCACTTGTAACTTTCACGGTCGTCCTGTGCGGCACGCTCCTGGCCTCGGCGCTCGTCACCCTCGCTCATCTCGTACGACGCGAGGCCGCACGTGGTCGGGCGCCCGCGGGAGGCGGGCCGGCGGCGGCCGTCCCCGGCGCTTCCGCCTTTCCGTCTCGTAGCATCGGCGCCGTACGACGCTGGTTCGGTGCGGGTGCTTCACGGGGGGCGGTGTGGACGCTGGTGGGAACGCTGGCGGTGCCGTTGCTCGGGTACGCGGTGCCGCGGCCGAGGGCGGAGGCGGCGGGGCGCACGGTCAAGGTCGGGGTGATCCAGGGTGACGTCCCCGGTACGGGCATGGGTTTCCTCGGCGACCAGCCCGCCGTGGTGCTGCGCAACCACGCGGGAAAGACCCACGAGCTGGCTCAGGCGGTGCGCGAGGGCAAGGTCGAGCGGCCCGACATCGTCGTGTGGCCGGAGAACTCCACCGACATCGACCCCTACCGGGACTCCTACGCCCGTTCGGTGATCGATGGCGCGGCGCGCGACATCGGGGTGCCGGTGCTGGTGGGCGCGGTGGTCCGCGCGGCCGACGGTGAGCACAGGTACACGCGCGGCGTCGTGTGGGATCCCGCGACCGGGCCCGGCGCCTACTACGACAAGCGGAAACTCGTGCCGTTCGGCGAGTTCGTCCCGTTCAAGGACCTGCTGGCGACGTTCGTCAAGCGGGTCGAGCTGGTCGGCCTGCAGTCGCTGCCCGGCGACCGCGAGGGCGATCTGAAGATCGGGCCGGTGACGGTGGGCGCGGTGGAGTGCTACGAGGTCGCCTTCGACGACATCGTGCGCGGCACCGTCCGCACGGGCGCGACCCCTTTGGTCGTGCAGACCAACAACGCGACCTACGCGCTGACGAACCTGCCGCCGCAGCAACTCGCCATGTCGCGGCTGCGGGCCGTGGAGCACGACCGCGCGGTGATCACCGCCGCCACGACCGGCATCTCGGCCTACGTCGACCCCGACGGGGAAGTGCGCTGGAGTACCGCCGAGGGCGTGGCCGACATGGCGGTGGTGACCGTGCCGCTCAGCACGGGCGAGACGATCGCGACCCGCGTGGGGGCGGCGCCCGAGTGGGCACTGGTGCTCGCCGGGGCCGGCGCCCTGGCCGTCGCCGTCCTCCGGCGGCGTCCCGCGCCGAAACACCGTAGTTCCGACGGAGAGGATGGGTGATGGAGGAGCGGATTCTCGGGCGGGTACTCGTCATCGTGCCGACGTACAACGAGCGCGAGAACCTGCCCATGATCACCGAACGGCTGCGGGCCGCGGTGCCGGACGCCCATCTGCTGGTCGCCGACGACAACAGTCCCGACGGCACGGGCGAGATCGCCGACCGGCTCGCCGCCGAGGACGACCACGTCCACGTGCTGCACCGCCCCGGCAAGCAGGGCCTCGGCTCCGCCTACATCGCGGGGTTCCGGTGGGGTCTGGCCGAGGGGTTCGACGTGCTGGTCGAGATGGACGCCGACGGCTCCCACCAGCCCGAGGAACTGCCCCGGATGCTGGACGCCCTGGCGCAGGGAGCCGACCTGGTCATCGGGTCGCGCTACGTGCCCGGAGGCAAGCTCGTCAACTGGCCGGCCTCGCGCAAGGCCCTCTCCAAGGGGGCCAACACCTATGTCCGCATCATGCTCGGCGTGCCCACGCACGACACCACGGCGGGGTTCCGCGCCTACCGGGCCTCGGCGCTGGAGAAGATCGCGCTGGACGAGGTGCAGTCCCAGGGGTACTGCTTCCAGGTCGACCTGACGCTGCGCACCGTGCGGCAGGGGCTGCGGGTCGCCGAGGTGCCGATCACGTTCGTCGAGCGGACGGCCGGGGCCAGCAAGATGAGCCGCGCCGTGTTCGCCGAGGCGCTGTGGCTGGTCACCCTGTGGGGGCTCGCCTCCCTGCCGCAGCGGCTGCGGCGATCCCGCTGACCTCTCGGACGGCCGCCTGCCCGTGGTGAGCCTCCTGGCGCCGCGGAGGCCGGCCACCGGCACGTAGGCTCGGTCCATGTCAGAAGTGATCATCGCCGCCCGCGGTGTCGAGGTGCGGTTGGGCGGCACTCCCGTCCTGCGGGACGCCGGCCTCGTGGCCGCCGCGGGGGAGATCCTCGCCGTGGTCGGGGAGAACGGCGCGGGCAAGTCGACGTTGCTGCGCTGCCTGGCCGGTCTGCACCCGCCGCTCCGCGGGCGGATCGAGGTCCTCGGCGGGCCGCCGGTCGATGCCGCCGCCTTCTGGAAGCAGATCGTCCTGGTCGGCGACGAGCCCGCCTGGTATCCGGGACTGAGCGTCGAGGAGCATCTGGAGCTCGCGCGTGTCGTCCACCGGGGCGGCCGCCTGACGGTGGCGGAGGCGCTGGAGGTCTTCGAGCTGGGGGGACGGGCGAACCTGTCGCCACTGTCCCTGTCCACCGGCCAGCGGCAACGGCTGTCACTGGCCATGGCGCTGCTGCGGCCGAGCCGGCTGCTGCTGCTGGACGAGCCGGAACGCGGGCTTGACGCGGCGTTCAGGGAACGCCTGGCCGCGATCTTGAACGGCTATGCCCGTGACGGCGGCACGGTGGTCATGGCGACGCACGACCTGCGGCTCGCGACGGCCACCCAGGCCCGCCTGGTCACTTTGGAGGCCGCCGCGTGAACCCCGCGCGCGCCTACCTCCGCTCGCGCCGGGGGCGGCCGGCGACCTGGTCCGATCGTTACGCCGCCGGATTCGGCCTGGCCCTCGCCGCCGCGGTTCTGAGCCACCCCGTCACCACGGTTCTCAACGGGGCGGCGCAGGCCGGCGCCTCGCGGCCGGGCGCGGGGCTCGCGCTGGTCGCCGCGCTCTACGCGGGATACCTCGCCCTGGCCCGGGCCCTTGGACCCGTCGTGCTGCCCGCCGCCGATGCCGCCTGGCTGGTGCTGTCTCCGTTGCCGCGCCGCTCGGTGCTGGGCGGAACCGTGCTGGTCCTGCTGGCGATCGCGGCGGGGGGCGGAGCGGTGCTCGGCCTGGCCTGCCTGGGCGCGCTCGGTGCCCCCGACAGCACCGCCCTCCGCCTGGCCGCGGCCCTGGTGCTGGGCGTGGGCGCGGCGGCCGGGGGCATGGCGATGGCGGTACTCGCGCAGGCGTCGCACACCTGGGACTCCTGGCTGCAGGCGGTGATCGCGGGCACCGTGCTGGTGGCCGTGCTGGTGGCCGTGCTGGGCGGCGGCCCCGGCAGGGCGGTCCTCGTCGCCGCGGCCGGCGCGCCGGTCGCAGCGGCCGGGGCCGCTGCCGGGCTGGCCGCCGCCGTGGCCGCCGTACTCCTGCGCCGCGCGTGGGACGCGCTCGACCGTATCCCCGCTCGACGGCTCCTCGGCTCGGCGGCCAGGGGCGGGCGGGTGATCTCGGCGGCGGTCACCATGGACCCCGGCGCGCTGACCTGGACCGCGGAGGACGACCACTGGCGTGCCCGGGCGCCGGGCTCCCGGCCCTGGCCCGATTTCACCGCCGTCCCGGGCGGGTGGGGCGAGGCGCCGGCGTCGGCCTGGCAGGAGTGGCGGCGCGTCGGCAGGCGCCCGGGCCGGCTGGCGGTGCTGTTCGGCTCCGCCGCGCTGCCCGCCATGGCCGCGCAGGCGGCGGGAGGCATGTCCGCGCTGCCGATCGGCCTCCTGCTGTGCGGGGCGCTGACATCCGCCGTGATGTGCACCGCGGGCGCCCGCCGTGACAGCGAGAATCCAAGCCTCGCCCGGTTGCTGGCCGTGGACGCCCGCGCTCTGCTGGCCGCGCGTGCGGTGCTGCCCGCGTTGCTGGCGGCCCTCTGGTCGGCCCTCGCCCTGGCCGGACTCGCGGCGGCCGGCGCCCTGCCCGGCGGTCCATGGTGGTCGCTCGGACCGGCCGCCGCTCCCGCCATCGCCGCGGCGGCGCTGCGGACGGCCCGCCGGCGTCCGATCGACCACTCGCTGCCGGTCGTCATGACGCCGATGGGCCCCCTGCCGGCGGGGCCGGTGATCTGGGCGGTGACCGGCGCCGACCTCGCGCTGCTCGGCTGCCTACCCACCCTGGCGGCGCTGGCCGGCCCGTCCGCGCCGCCGGCGCCCTCGGTGATCACGCAGGCGCTGGCCGGCGGCGCCGTGCTCACCGCCTACCTGTGGCGCCAGGGCCGGGGCCGCCGCCGGCGCGACAGGTAGGCGGAGGCGGGAACCCTCGGCGGGGGCCGGTCGTTTTCAGGTCGGGAGGTGGTGTGAGGCCATGCTGCGTGTGCTTTTGTTCCTGACGTTCCTCATCGTGCCGGTGCTGGAGATCTGGATGCTCATCCAGATCGGCCAGGTGATCGGCGGGTGGCAGACCGTCGGGCTGCTCATCTTGGACAGCCTGCTCGGCGCCTGGCTGGTCCGGAGGGAGGGCCGGCGCGCGTGGCGGGCCCTGCGGCAGGCCCTCGAGTCGGGCCGCATGCCCGACCGCGAGCTCGCCGACGGCGCGCTGATCGTCGCGGGCGGCACCCTGCTGCTGACGCCGGGCTTCATCACCGACGTGCTGGGCTTCATCCTGATCCTGCCCCCCACCCGCCCCCTGGCCCGCCGCGTCCTCGGGTGGTTCCTCGGCCGCCGCGTGCGCGCCATGGCGTCGGCGTCGCCGTTCGGCGTGATGTTCTCCGGCGCCGGTCCCGGCGGCCCCGCACGGCGGCCGGGCGGTGTCCGCGTGGTGAACGGCCAGGTCGTGGACGAGCGTGAGACGCCCCGCGACTCCGCCGCAGGCCCGCGCCTCGCGCCCGGCGCGGCACGGCCCGCCGACGAGGGCGGGGACGGGCCTCCGCGCTGATTTCGGGCGCGGCCTGGGGGCACCCCAGTCCCGCCCCGCCGACCCCTACGGCGTATCGACCCTCCGGCGGAGGACTGCGAGACTCCAGAGATCCAACCGCCGCCGGACGGGGACCGGCCGGCCCGCACATCCGACGATCGAGCACGCCGGGACAGGCGCGCCGCCGCGCGCGCCGCTGAGCACTCTTCGATCCCGTCCCGGCGCCGATTCCGGCCGTTTCCCATGGCCGCGTCGAGGCGAGCCCGCCGGCCCAGCCGGTCGAGGCGGCGGGGAGCCGCCGGCCGCCGCCGGCGCCCAAGGGAATGGAGTGAGGCAATGACCACCGCCCAGGCCGAGCCCGATCTGATCATTCGCCCGTGTCTTCCCCCGTTCGGGGGCATCTTCGACCTTCCCGGCCGGGAGACCCCGGTCGCCACCCACATGCCGCACGGGCCCTTCGAGAACCTCGAGGAGCACCTGCACGAGCACCTTCCGCACCTGCACATCAGCTACGGGTTCGAGATCGCCCAGCACGAGCTGGAGCAGCTCCCGGAGAGCACGCACCTCGAGGTCGTCATGGCCGTCAAGAAGGAGCACCGGGTCGACTGCAACCCCATCTTCATCAACCGCAAGAACGCCAGCGAAGGCGAGTGCCTGAAGATCGGCGGCGACGACGTCCACTGGATCCACAGCGAGGAGACCGCCCGCAAGGCCACCGAGCTGTTCGCCCGCACCGGCCGCAGGCTGCCCGACGACATGTACTTCTCCGGCTTCTTGACCAGCACGCCCGACGAGCGTGAGACCCGCGCCTACAGCCGCGAGGAGCTGCACGAGGCGATCGGCACCGGGCTGCTGGTCGAGCAGCACTTCCAGGCCACCTGGCTGGAGCCGCGCGAGGAGCCGATCGACCCCTACGACGTGATCATCTACCTCGGCAGCACCGACACCAGGTATCACACCTTCTTCCGGCTGCCGGCGATCGTCCCGCTCGGCGTCTCCTGAAGGCTCCCCGAACGCGTGTCACCGTCCGGGCCGCCGTCGCGGCCCGGTCGGTGACACCCCCTTCGTTTCGTCCACCACAGACAACGGCAACGGGAGTGATCGCCTTCATGTCCGAGATCACGATGACGGGCACGCTGATGGGAGTGCGCAGGTCACCGGGCAGCGGCACCACCGAGAAGATCGTCTACATCGACGTGGAGCAGCGGCCCGGCGGCGGTCCGGCGACGCCCAGCATGGTCAGCGTCCTGGAGCAGGACGGCAGGCGGGTCGCCGGATACGTCCCCTGGATCAACTACTACGACATCGACGAGGCCGCCCGCCAGGAACCCGGGGCGTGGAGCACCGTCGAGCCGGCCGAGCACTACAGCGCCCTGGTCGAGTGGCGCCCCTACGGCATGCGCACCGGCGGGCGCGCCGCCTCACTCGAACTGGCCGGGCTGCTGGCCGACCTCGCCCAGACGCCCGCCAAGCTGCGCCGCACCGCCGCGATGGTCGGCCAGGACGCCGTGACCCGCACAGAGCCGGGCGAGTGGACGATCACCGAGGTGGCGCTGCACGTCATCGCCGCCGACTCGATCATGGCGCCGCGCGTGCTGCAGATCCTGACCCAGCCGGGGGTCACCCTGCCCGACATGGACGTGGCCGAGGTGCAGCGGGTGCTGGGCCGGGCCAGGACGCCGCTGGAAGAGCGGCTGGCGGCCTTCGAGGCCCGGCGCAAGGAGTGGATCGCCGCGCTGGACCAGATCACCGCGGAGGAACTGGAGTACGCCGGCGAGCACACCCGCGACGGCACGGTCACCATCCTCGACATCTGCCGCGCCATGTCCCAGCACGAACTGGAGCACAAGAAGCAGACCGAGTCGATCGCCACCGCCCTCGGCTACACCCTCGGCTGATGGCGCGGCACACCCGCGCCGGGCTGGGCAGGCCGTACCAGGTGTTCCTGGCGGCCCAGTCGGTCTCCAACCTGGGCTCTGCCGTGTCACTGGTGCTGATCCCCCTGCTGGTGCTGCGGCTCACCGGCTCCCCGCTCCACCTGGGGATCACGATGGCCGTGGAGTTCCTGCCCTACCCGCTGTTCGGGCTGGTCATCGGCGCCTACGTGGACCGGCTGTCCCGCCGCCAGGTCATGATCGCCGCGGACGCGGGGCGCACGGTGCTCATCGCCTCCATCCCCGTCCTGGCGCATCTGGGGGCGCTGGAGGTGTGGTGGATCTACCTGACCGGGTTCGCCGTCTCGACGCTGACGATCGCCTTCAACGCCGCTGAGTTCGCGGTCATGCCGTCGCTGGTGGGACGCGACCGGCTCGACACGGCCAACGCCCGGCTCTCGGCCGCCTACTCGGCCGTGGGCGTCCTCGGCCCGGCGCTGGCGGGCGCGTCCTTGACGGTCATGCCGGTGGGCACCGCGCTGCTGCTGGACGCCGCGTCGTTCGCCTTCTCCGCCTGCTGCCTGGCGGGGCTGCGCCGCTCGCTGCCCGGGCGGGTCGCCGGCGGCGGCGGGGGCGAGCCGGTGCGCCGGGCCATCGCCGAGGGTGTGCGGTTCGTGTTCGGACACCCGGTGCTGCGCGCCTGCGCGATCATGCTGGCGCTCACCAACCTGCTGGTGGGGGCGACGGCGGAGAAGCAGATCGTGTCGCTGGCCAAGCAGCACTACCTGGCCGCCGACAGCGCCGTCAGCTGGCTGTTCGTCGCGGCCGGTGCGGGCACCGCGCTGTTCTCGCTGCTGAGCGACCGGCTGAGCCGGCGCCTGAGCGCCGGGCAGGCGATCTTGATCCCGTTCTTCGGCGGCGCGGTGTGCATGTTCTGCATCGGGATGGTGGAGTCCTTCCCGGCGGTCGTACTGCTGTGGGCGCTCGGGTCGGGACTCGGCATGTTCTTCGTGGTCAACCTGCGCACGCTGCGGCAGCGGCTGGCGCCGGAGGCGATGCTGGCCCGGGTGGTCACCGTCAGCCAGGTGCTGTCATGGACGCCCGTGCCGCTCGGGGCGGTGCTCGGCGGTTGGGTGACCGCCCGCGTGGGGGACGCCGCGCCGGTGTTCGCCGGGCTCGGCGTCATCCAGCTCGCCGTCGCCGCCGCCTTCCTGGCGAGCCCGCTGCGCCGCGCCGGCGCCTACCTCGGCGCCGCGGAAGGGCGGCCGCCGGCCACGGCCGCCGCGCGCGCCGCGCCCGTGCCGGCCGAGTCCGGCGTCTGACACCAGGGGTTCCAGACCGCCGGCGTGCCCGGCGCGAGGAGGGACGATGGAGATCACCGAGTTTCGCGGCATCAGGATCGGCCTGGTCGACGCGGCCGAGGCCCTCGGCGGCGACTGGCGGGCCTACCGCGGGCGCCTGGACGTGGTGCGGGTGCCCGACCCGCCCGTGGGCCACTGGCCGCTGCTGCGCGAGGCCGGGTTCTTGCCCAAGCCGTTCCTGGTGACCTGGGTCGCGGGCACGGGCGCCGGCGAGGAGGAGTTCCTCGCCCGCCTGTCGGCCAAGGAACGCCAGAACATCAGGACGGCGCGCCGCCGCGCCGCCGCCGAGGGACTCACCGTGCGCACCCTTCCGGTGGACGGGCGACTGCTGGAGGCGTTCCTGCCCCTGTACGCCGCGCGCGTCGCCGGGATGCGGCACGGCTGGGCGGTGGCCGCCGAGCAGAAGGAGACGCTCATGCGCGCGGCGGGGGAGCACTTCGCGGTGTGCGCCTACGACCGCGGGGAACTGGCGGGCTGCTGCCTGGCCTGGGAGCGGCCGCATCTTTCCGCCGTCCACCTGCGGTTCTCGGCCGTCGACCCCCGCCGCAGGGAGTCCAGCCTCGCCCGGGTGCTGTACCTCGCTGCCGCCCAGGCGGCCAGGGAACGCGGCTACCCGACGATCACCCTGGGGATGGACCCGAACATCTACGGTCACGTCGCCAAGCCCGGGCTGTTCGGGTTCAAGTGGCGGCTCGGCTTCACCGGCGTCCCGTCCCAGAGTGTCGACCCCGAGACGGGCGCCGACCACGCCGACCTGCTGCTCGACCTCGACCGGCTGTCCGACCCGTCGTTCTTCCTCGCCTATGCCGGCCCTCGCCCGGGCCGTGACCTGCGCCTTGAGGTGTTCAGCCGGGGCGGGCACGTCGACACCCGCCCCTTCGAGGCGCCCTTCGTCCGCGGCCGGACGATCCACCTCGTGCCGGAGGAGGTCGCCGTGGCCCGATGAGACGGCCCGAGGACCGGACACGCGCGGACGCCCGGACCTGTGGACGGCGGGCGGGGGACGTGCGCGGGCGGGGGACAGGCGGGGCGGGACAGAGAAAAACGATGCCCCCGTGGCCACCCGTGAGGGTGGCTCGGAGGCATCGGCCGGTAGGTCAGGCGCTCTTGCGCCGTTGTGCCCGAAGGATCGCCAGTCGCTCGTTGAGCACTTCTTCGAGGTCTTCGATCGTGCGGCGCTCGAGTAGCATGTCCCAGTGAGTGCGCGGTGGCTTGGCCTTCTTCTGCTGCGGCTGCTCGGCGTCCACCCTTAGGGCGGTGGCACCGCAACTGCGACACTCCCAGGTCGCCGGGATCTCCGCCTCCGCGGCAAGGGGCACGTCGAAGCGATGACCCTTCGGGCAGGTGTAAGGCACCTCCTGGCGCGGGGCCAGATCGGTGTTGCGGTCGTTCTCGTAGCTGGTGGCTCCGAGACGGGTACCGCGAAGTGCACGCTCGCCCATGTTTCAATGCCTCCTGAGGGCCCCATCTTGAGGGGTGGGTCTCCACGGCTTACAACGCTTGATACCGTGGATGGATTCCCACCCTGAGGGTGATCCAATCGCGCCATTTCGCACAGCCCTCGATATCCGCCGATCTTCCGTGCCCCGCCGGCCGGGCCGGCGGGGCGCCCGGCCGGCGAAGCGCTAGATGTGCGAAGGCACCTGGTTTCCGGCCTCCCTGATGGTCCGGGGAAGGTTCACCGCCAGGAGCAGCGCGAACCCGGCCACGAAGAACACCAGCAGCGACAGGATCGCCACGCGGTAGCTGCCGGTGAGCTGCAGCGCCAGGGTCAGCGTGAACGAGCCGAGCAGGGCCGAGCCCTTGTCGCTGATCTCGAAAAGGCTGAAATACTCAGCCTCCTTGCCCGGGGGGATCACCAGCGAGTACAGCGACCGCGAGAGGGCCTGGGTGCCGCCGAGCACGATCGCGATGAGCAGCGCGATGGCGAAGAACTGCGGGGCCGCGCCCTTCGGCAGGAAGTACGACACCGCGACGACGCCCGTCCAGACCACCAGGCTGGCCAGCACCGTGCGCTTGGTGCCGTACCGCGAGGCCAGCCGCCCGAGCAGAAGGGCGCCGCCGAAGGCGAAGAACTGCACCGCCAGGATCGCACTGATCTGCACCGTCTTGCTCAGCCCGAGTTCCTGGTCGGCGTAGGTCGCCGAGAACGAGATCACCGTCTGGACGCCGTCGTTGTAGATCAGGTAGGCCAGGAGGAAGAGCAGGCTGCGCGGGTAGCGGCGCAGTTCGGCGATGGTGCGGCCGAGCTGGCGGAAGCTGCCGGTGACGGCCCGGAGAGGTGTGGCGTCGTGGCCGTCCACCGGGCGGTTGCGCAGGCGCAGCAGCGGGATCACCGTGAACACCGCCCACCACAGGCCCGCCGAGGCCAGGCTGATGCGCACGGCCAGGCCCTCCTCGATGCCGCTGCCCAGGTAGAGCGCCAGGTTGATCGCCAGCAGGACGAAACCGCCGAGGTAGCCGAAGGCCCACCCGCGCGAGGAGACCGCGTCGCGCTCCTCGGCCCCGGCGATCTGCGGCAGGAACGAGTTGTAGATCACCATGGCGGCGCCGAAGGAGGCGTTGGCGACGATGAACAGCACGCCGCCGAGCAGGTAGGCGTCGCCGGCGACGAAGTAGAACCCGAGGGTGGCCGCGGCGCCGAGGTAGGCGAACAGGGTGAGCAGTTCCCGCTTGCGTCCGGTGTGGTCGGCCAGGGCGCCCGCGACCGGCATGATCAGGATCTGCAGCACCACCGAAGCCGTCACCACCGCGGAGAAGTACGCCTCGGCGCGGACGTCGAACCCCAGGAAGCCGACGAAGCCGTCAGGGCCGGCGGCCCGCCTGGCCAGCGACGTGAGATAGGGGCCCAGGAAGACCGTGATGACCGTCGACTGGAACCCCGAGTTGGCGAAGTCGTACCAGTACCAGCCTCTTTGCTCCCGCTTGCGCATCTCTGGGGGGTCTTCGGCGACGACGGAGGTGCTCATCGGGTCTCCTGATGGGGTCACAGGGAAATCGGGGGGCGATAGCGGCGGAGAGGAAGCGGCTGGAGCGGGTCAGGCGTGCGCGGCGGGCTGCCGGGGGTGCCACTGGCCCCGGGCACGCAACACGTCGCGCAGCCCGGAGATGTTGTCGGTCATGATGCCGTCGACGCCGATGTCGAGCAGGTGCTCCATGACGCGCGGCTCGTCGACGGTCCACACGTGCACCTGCATGCCGAGGGCATGGGCCGTGCGCACCAGCGCCCGGGTGGTGACCCGCATCCCGCGGAACCCGACGGGCACCTGCGCGCAGGGGACGCCCTCCCGGGCCAGCCCGCCGAGCAGGCGGCCGTACCCCGAGCCCATGGCGGCGGCCCGCAGCCGGGCGACCCCGCGCGGGCCGAGCGCCGAGCAGATCGGGCGGCCGACGGCCATGCGGGCCCGGGCCAGGCGCATGTCGGAGAAGGAGGTCAGGCACACCCGGTCGTAGGCGTTGGTGCGGCGGATCGCCTCGGCCAGCGGGCCGATCGCCGAGGCCTCCTTGACGTCGATGTTGACCCGCACGTCCGGCCAGGTGCCGAGCACGTCCACGAGCAGCGGGATCTCCTCCACGCCGCCGATGAGGGCCCTGCGCACCTCGCGGTAGGGCAGGGCGGCGACCCGGCCGTGGCGGTCGGTCACCCGATCGAGGGTGTGGTCGTGGAAGGCCAGCAGCACCCCGTCGGCCGTGGCGTGGGCATCGGTCTCCAGGTAGGAGTACCCCATCTCGACGGCGCGGGCGAAGGCGGCCATGGTGTTCTCCCGGCCTTCGGCGGCTCCGCCCCGGTGGGCGAAGGCGAGCGGTCCGGGATGGTCCAGGAACGGGAAGCGGCGTTGCACGACGAGGAGTATCCCCTGTGTAAGGCTGTCACGTCAGCCTACCCGGGTGAACATTCGGGCACGAACCGCGCCCAACCTCCATCGCTCGGCGTCTGGCTGGTCGTCAAAGGATTCACCCCAAGGCCCGTCGAGGGCGCCGGTCGCCTCAGTCCGTGAGGTCGGCGTCGGCGTCCGCCGCCTCGGAGGGGTCGGCGGCGGCCCATTCCTGGCGGCGGGCCTCGGCCAGGACGATCGCGGCGGCCACCCCGACGTTGAACGAGCCGACCCGGCCGACCTGGGGGATGTAGAGGACCTCGTCGGCCGCCTCCAGGAGCGCGGGGGAGCAGCCGTGGTCCTCGCTGCCCAGCACCAGGCACACGTCGCGGTCGAGCCTCGCCCGGTGCAGCGGCACCGCGTCGCCGGTCAGCTCGACGGCGATCACGGTGTAGCCGTCCTCCTTGGCCGCGCGCACCGCCTCCAGAACCGGGACGGGGTCGTGCCAGGTGACCAGCCTGTCGGTGCCGAGCGCGGTCTTCTGCACCTTGAGGTTGGTGGGCGGGACGGCGTTGCCGGCCAGCCACAGCTGCTCGGCGCCGAACGCGGCGGCGGTGCGGAAGATCGAGCCGACGTTGAACGGGCCCGTCACCGACTCCAGGATCAGCGACAGCCGGTTCGCGGTGCCCCGGCGCCAGACGCGGTTGAGCCGCTTGACTTCGGTGGGGCGCAGCTGCCTGCGGGTGCCTGTGCTCATCGGGCGTTCAACGCTCCTTGTCGTCTGTGGCCGGGCCACCTTCGGAAACCTCGTCCGCGGACGCCCGCGCGGCGACCCGCAGCACGCGGTAGGCCGACCGGGAGGCCGCGCGCGTCGTCTCCCAGCCCCGCTCGCCGAGCCACCGCTGCAGGGAGTCGGAGCCGAGGTGCTTCTGCACCACCAGATACGCCGCGCCGTCGGGGGTGAGCCGGTCGAGCCAGCGGGTGAGCATCGCGTGCAACGCGGGCTTGCCGATGCGGATGGCCGGGTTGGACCAGATCAGCGAGAACCGGACCCGCGGCGGGACCTCGTCCACGTGCACCGCTCTTACTTTGTAAAGGCCGCTGCTCTTGGCGTTGCGCTCACACAGCTCCAGAGCCCGCCGGTTGACGTCCACCGCCCACACCGTCGCCTCGGGCGCCCGGGACGCCATGGTGAGCGCCACCGGCCCGTACCCGCAGCCGAGGTCGAGCAGGTCGCCCTCATGAGGCGGCGGCGGCACGCTCTCGAGCAGCACGCGGGTGCCCGGGTCGAGCCGGCCGGGGGAGAAGACCCCGCTGTCGGTGGCCAGGCGCAGGTGCAGATCGGGCAGCACGACGTCGACCATGCCCGGCCTGGCCGCCGCGCCGGGCCGCTCGTCGAAGTAATGTGCCCCCTTGGACGTCACGTGCAGAGACGTTACCAACCGCGCGGCGGTGCTCGTGATCCGGCGGCGCGCCCCGCCTCGTCAGGGCAGGCGCGTGCCGAGGAGCATGGCGGCCCCGGCCACCAGCAGTCCGGCGAGGACGCCGGCCACGGTGAACCACTGGCCGACCTCCTGGTGCACGACGCGGTAGCCCAGCGAGCTGCCGATCTGGCTGTAGACCTCGCGCAGCTCGTCCCCCGACTCGGCGGTGTAGGCGCGCCCGCTGGTGCCGTCCGCCAGCGACTGCAGCGTGGTCTTGTTGACCGGAACCTGCACGTCGCGCCCGTCGATGCTGACCGTGCCGTCCGGAGTGCCGTAGGCGATGGTGGAGACCGGCACGTGCAGGCCCGCCGCCGCCTGGACGGCCTCGTTGACCGAGCGGCCCGAGGTGTTGTCGCCGTCCGACAGCAGCACGATGGCCGAGGGCGGCGGGTCGGTCACCGCCCGCTGGTCGAACGACCGCACGGAGTCCAGCGAGTTGAACACCGCCTCGCCGATCGCGGTGCCGGGACGGGTGGACAGGTTGCCGATCGCGGTGATCACCGCCAGGTGGTCGGTGGTCGGCGAGATGACCACCGCGGCCGAGCGGGCGAAGGAGACCAGGCCCACGTTGAAGCGCTCGGGCAGGTCCTTGACGAACTGCTGGGCCGCCTGCTGGGCCGCCACCAGGCGGGTCGGGGAGACGTCGGCGGCCTCCATCGACAGTGAGATGTCCACCGCGATGATGATCGTCGCGCGGTCCCTGGGCACGCGCGTGGCGTCGGCGGGGCGGGCGGCGGCCGTGATCAGCAGGGCCATCATCAGCAGGAACAGCGCCGCGGGCACATGGCGCCGCCACCCGGGCCGCTCGGGGGCGACCAGGCTGAGCAGCGCCAGGTTGGTGAACCGCATGGCGTACCGGCGGCGGGCGAACTGCGTGTAGACGTACGCCGCCACGACAAGGGCGAGCGCCGCGAACAGCCACAGCCATCCGGGAGACAGAAAGATCACGCGCCCGCCCTCCTGGTGGGGTGCCGCCCGGCGAGGTGGGCGGTACGCCGGTGCCTGAGGGTGTACTGGACGATGTCGTACACCCAGTCGCGGTCGGTGCGCAGGACGAGGTGGCCGACCCCGCAGCGGCGTAGCGCCACCTGGTTGGCCGCCCGCTGCGCCGCCGCCGCCTCGGCGTACGCGCGACGGATCTTGGGGGTGAGGTGGATCTCTCGCATCCGCCCCGTCTCGGGGTCGGTCAGGGCCACCAGCCCCACGTCGGGGAGCTCGAGCTCGCGCGGGTCCAGCACCTCCACGGCGAGCACCTGGTGGCGGGCGGCCAGGCGGCGCATCGGCCGCTCCCAGTCGCGCTCGGTCTCGGGATCGCCGTCGCGGCCAAGGTCGAGGAAGTCGGAGACGACCACCCGCAGGCCCCGCTTGCGCCGTGCCTTGCCCAGCAGGTCGATGGCCTCGGCCAGGGGAGTGGGACCGGAGACGGGGGCCCCGCGCGGGGCGTCCAGCAGGCTCTGCAGCAGCGCGTACATGGCCGGGCGGCCGGTGCGCGCCGGCATGCGGTGGATCTGGTCGCCGTGGATGACATAGGCGCCGAATCGGTCGCCGATGCGGCTGGTCAGAAAGCCGATGGCGCCCACCGTGGCGACGACCAGGTCGCGTTTCTCCATCTCGGCGGTGCCGAAGTCCATGCTGGGGGACAGATCGGCCAGCACCCAGGTCTCCAGCTCGCGGTCGGCGACCAGGTCGCGGACGTGCGGGACGGTCGTGCGGGCGGTGACCGACCAGTCCATGCGGCGCACGTCGTCCTCGCCGGGCACGTACACCCTGCTGTCGCCGGGCTCGCTGCCAGGGCCGGGCAGCAGGCCCTGGTGCTGCCCGTGCAGCAGGCCGTCCAGGCGGCGCACCACGGTGAGCTCAAGGCGCCTCAGGGCGTGCTCGGGGCTCGCCGCGTGCCCGGGTGCCGGTTGCCCGGCGCCCGCCGCGGGAGCCTGCGGGCCGCTCATCGCTGTGCCTGGTTCCACACGACGAGCGGAGGCGGCACGGCGGCAAGGATCTGGCGCACCACATCCTCGGGCTCGACGCCGTCGGCCAGCGCGTCGAAGGTCAGCATCAGGCGGTGGCCCATGACGTCGACGGCGACGTCGCGCACGTCGTCGGGCAGCAGGTAGTCGCGGCCGCGCAGCAGCGCCAGCCCGCGCCCGGCCGCCACCAGGCCGAGCGTGGCGCGCGGGCTCACCCCGATCTCGATGGCCTCCTCAAGCTCGCGCAGCCCGTACTCGGCGGGGGAGCGGGTGGCCATGACCAGGCGCACGACATAGTCGGCGACGAGCTGGTGCACCGAGACCTGGTCGGCGAGCTTCTGCAGCGCCATCAGCCGGTCCGGGTCGAGCACCCGGGAGGGCAGCGGCGGCGAGACGCTCATGCGGTGCAGGATCTCCAGCTCCTCGCTGGCGGTCGGATGGGCAACGGCCACCTTGAACAGGAACCGGTCGCGCTGAACCTCCGGCAGCGGATAGACCCCCTCGGACTCGATGGGGTTCTGGGTGGCCAGCACGATGAACGGCCGGGGCAGCGGGTGGGTGCGCCCCGCCAGGGTGACCTGCCGCTCGGCCATGACCTCCAGCAGCGCCGACTGCACCTTGGCCGGCGCCCGGTTGACCTCGTCGGCGAGCAGGAAGTTGACGAACACCGGGCCGAGCTCCACGTCGAAGCTCTCACTCGAAGGGTGGTACACCCTGGTGCCGACGATGTCGCTCGGCACCAGGTCAGGGGTGAACTGGATGCGCGCGAACGTGCCGCCCACCACGGTCGCCAAGGTGGAGGCGGCCAGGGTCTTGGCGACACCGGGCACTCCCTCCAGCAGGCAGTGACCGCGTGCGAGCAACGCCACCAGCAGCCGTTCGATCATGTGGTCCTGGCCGACGATCACACGCCGGACCTCGGCGAGGGACTGCTGGAGGAGACGGAGGTCCGCGTCGGCACCTTCGTCCGGCCCGGGCCCGTCACTGCGCTCTTCGGCAACGGTCATGCGGCCATTCCATCAAACACGACGCAAAGGTGCACGGCACCGTCGCGGTGAGCCGGGTGTCGTGGTGTGCTTTCATGGCTGCGTGGCCACTCCGCTCCAGTACGGTGACCCGCCCCGGCTGGGTTCGTACGTCGTGCAGGCGCGACTCCAGTCGCTCGCCACGGGGTTCGTCTACCTGGCGCAGGACGGCGAGGGGCGCGCCGTGTCCGTCGCGCTGCTCACCAGCGGCGCCGCGCTGGACGCGGCGGCCCGCGAGCGGTTCCTGGCGGCGATCCGGCAGGCGGCGCCCGCGCGCGGCGGGGTGCGCGGATGGATGGCGCGTGCGCGCGGCCGTGGGCCCCTTGGCGCGCCGCAGGTCATCGCGATGGACGACGGCCCCACGCCATGGGTGGCGGTGCCCTACACGCCCGGCGGTGTCGGCGCGGCATGGTTCCTGCGGTCGGTGCTGGTCAGCGGCACGCTGATCGGCGAGACCCACGGGCCCGACTTCGTCCCCTACTGGCTCGGCGACCGGTCGCCGGCGGTCCCGGCGCCGCCCCCTCCCGCGCCGCCCGCGACCGAGACCAGGCGCGCGGTGCTGGTGGCGCTTTCGACCCTGGTGGTGCTGCTCGTGCTGACCGGGGCCATCGCGTGGCTGCTGCTCGGCCGCGACGACGACACCGCGCCGCCCACGCGCCCGCTGCCGCCGACGATGTTCGTGCCGACGCCGCCGCCCCTGCCCTCGCCCAACGACACCCTCAAGCCGTCGCCGACCCCCTCCCCGGGAAACAGCGGCACCGTCTCCCCCCGCCCGACCCTGCCCGACGACAGCGGCGAGCCCATCTGAGCGTGTTCATGACGCTCGCTGTGTTCATGGCGCTCGCTCCGCTCACGCGGCGTGCAGCCGCCCTTTGAGCCGGCGTCCTTCGCTCGTCAGGCTGAAGCGCTCGTTCCTCACACTTCACCCTTCCTCCTGACACCGGCGCGGCCCCACGCGCACACTCGCGCGGCGGGGATCGCACGGGAGGGCATGGGGTGAGGGGTCAGTGGCGAGGGGCGCGGACGGCGGGGGCGGCCAGGGCGACGAACAGGGCGAGCAGGGCCGGGATGGCGAGCGCGCGCGGCAGGTCCAGCAGTTCGGAGGCGGCGCCGATCAGCACCGGGCCGGTCAGGAACCCCAGGTATCCGAGGCTCGCCACCCGGGCCAGGGCCTGCCCGGCGCGGGCCGGGTCGCGGTTGCCGGCCGCGGAGAACACCTGGGGGACTATGCACGACAGACCCGCCCCGAAGCAGCCGAACCCGATCACCCCGGCCAGCGGATGGCCGATGAGCAGCGCCGAAGCCAGCCCGGCGCCGGCCAGCGTCCCGCAGCAGCGCACCAGCGCGACCGGGCCGAACCGGGCCGCCAGGCGGTCGCCGGCCAGGCGGCCGGCGGTCATCGCGATCGAGAAGGCGGCGTAGGCGGCGGCGGCGAAGCCGGGCGAGCTGCCGAGGTCCTCGCGCAGGTAGACCGAGCCCCAGTCGGCCGAGGCGCCCTCGCCGATCATGCAGCAGAAGCCGAGCAGACCGAGCAGCAGCACCCCGCCGAGCCTTCCGCCGGGCCCGCTCTCGCCGGTGTCCGGGCCGGCCCCGGGCGGGGCGTCCGCCGCGCTCTGTGGTCGCGGCCGGGTGCCGGGCCGTGGCGCGCCGCCCGGCAGGCGGCGCGCGGTCAGGACGGCCAGCGCGGTGAGCAGGACGCCGACGGCGGCGAAGGCGGCCGCCGGGCCGATCCCCGCGTGCGCGGACAGGCCGCCGAGCGCGGCGCCGAGGAACCCGCCGATGCTGAACACGGCGTGGAAGGACGACATCAGCGGCCGTTCCCACTGCCGCTCGACCTCCACGGCGCACGCGTTCATCGCCACGTCCAGCATGCCGTGGACGGCGCCGAACAGGGCGAGCGAGGCGGCCAGCGACGCCAGGGAGGGCATGAGGGCGGGCAACGGCAGGACGGCGGCCTGGGCGAAGGCCAGCGGCACCGTGACGCGGGCGCCGCCGAACCGGTCGACCAGCCGCCCGACGACCTGCATCCCGGCGAGCGCGCCCGCCGCGATGGCCAGCAGGGCGAGGCTGAGCTGCCCGTCGCCGAGCCCCAGGCCTTCCTTGAGCGCGGGGATGCGCGAGGTCCACACGCCGATGGCCATGCCGGGGATGAGGAAGGCGAGGCGCACTCCGAGGCGGGATCGGCGCAGGGCGGCGTCGCGGCCGAGGGTGAGCGTCATGCGGCGACGCGCACGATGACGCCGGCCGCGCTGAACGCCTCGTGCTGGTCGCGCGGGATGCCCTCGTCGGTGACCAGCACGTCGATCTTGCCGGGCGGGCAGACGGCGGCGAAGGCCGTCTGGCGGAACTTCGCGGCGTCGGCGGCGACGACCACCCGGCGGGAGGAGGCGATGGCGGCCTGCTTGACCGCGACGTCCTCCAGGTCGTGGGCGGTGATGCCGTGCTCGGCGGAGATCCCGCAGCAGCCGATGACCGCGGTGTCGAAGCGCAGGGAGGCGATGGTGTTCACGGTGAGCGGCCCGGCGATGTTCAGCTCGCCGTGCCGCACCTCTCCGCCGGGCAGCACCAGCCGGACGCGGGGGGCGTCGCTCAGCGACTGGATCGCCTGCACCGACAGCGGCAGGACGGTCAGCCGGCGGTCGTGGATCTCGCGGGCGACCGCCAGCGTGGTGGTGCCGCCGTCCAGCACGACCGCCTCGCCGTCGGCGAGCAGGGCGGCGACCTCGGCGGCGATGCGGCGCTTGGCCTCCGCCGCCTCGTGCTCGCGCACGCCGAAGGGCGGCTCCTCGCCGCGCAGCAGCAGGCTCTGGGCGCCGCCGCGGACGCGGCGCACGACGCCCTGCTGAGCGAGTTCGTCCAGGTCGCGGCGGATGGTCATCTCCGACACGCCGTGCCGTGCCGCCAGTTCGGCGACCGACACGCTGTCGGCGGTCATCAGGGCGTCCATGATCGCCCGCAATCGATCCATTTGTTCATATGAACATCTTTGGTGTTTGTTTGGCAAATCATGGAGACTGGGGGAGTGCGTGCGAGCCGGCTGATCGCCCTTCTGCTGCTTCTCCAGGCGCGCGGCCGCATGACGGCCGCGGAGCTGTCGGAGGAGCTCGAGGTCTCCGTGCGCACCGTGTACCGCGACGTGGAGGCGCTGTCGTCGGCGGGCGTCCCGGTCTACGCCGACCGGGGCCCGGCGGGCGGCTACCGGCTGCTGGACGGCTACCGCACCCGGCTGAACGGCCTGACGGCCGAGGAGGCGTCGTCGCTGTTCCTGGCCGGGCTGCCCGGCCCGGCCGCGGAGCTGGGCCTGGCCGAGGTGGCCGCCGCCGCCGAGCTCAAGCTGCTGGCCGCACTGCCGCCCGAGCCGCGCTCGCAGGCCTCGCGCATGCGCGAGCGGTTCCTGCTCGACGTCCCCGGCTGGTACCGCGACGCCGACGACGCGCCTCACCTGGGGAAGGTCGCCGACGCGGTGTGGGAGGGGCGCAAACTGCGCATGGTCTACCGCCGCTGGGGGCCCGCCGACGTCGTGCGGCAGGTCAGCCCGTACGGCCTGGTGCTCAAGGGCGGCTCGTGGTACATGGTCGCGGCGCCCGACGAGGCGGTGGCGCGCACCTATCGCGTCTCGCGCATCGTGTCGCTGGAGTCGCTTCCCGACCTCTTCACCCGCCCGGAGGGCTTCGACCTCGGCGCGTACTGGCAGACCTACACGGCCGGGTTCCGCGACCGGATGTACACCGCCGAAGCGACCGTGCGGCTGGCGCCCGGCTGCGAGGAACTGCTGTGCCACACGCTCGGAGCGCGGCCGGTCAACGCCGCGCTCGCGGAGGCGGGGCCTCCCGGCGACGACGGCTGGACGGTGCTGCGGCTGCCCGTGGAATCGATCCGTCACGCTCGCTGGCTGCTGCTGCGCATGGGCGCGGATCTCGAGGTGCTCGGGCCGCCGGAGCTGCGCGAGCTCATGGCCGCCACGGTGTCGCGCCTCTCGGCCATGTACGGCGCCGTCGCCGCCCGCGACGACCCCGGCGAGATCATCCCGTCGGCGCCACGCTGAGGGTGACGTCGTGGGAGGGGAAGGCCGGCCGGGGCACCGACTTGGGAGAGACGACCACGACCGGGCACGGGGCGCTCATGATGCACGCTGAGAGCACCGCGGTCGCGGCGACCGGCATGCCCGGTTCGGGGTCGCGGATGCCGAGCACCAGCATCTCGGCCCCCTCGCACTGGGTGAGCAGCACCTGGGCCGGCGGCCCGTGCGTCACGATCGGCTCCAGATAGGGCGCCACGCGGGCGACGACGCGCCGGGTCTGCTCCCTGGCCGCCGCGTACTCCTCGTCGTGGGAACGCCAGGTGCCCATCGGCGCGTACGACGCGCGGTGCTGCCCCGACCACTGCCAGGCGTGCACCGGCTGGATCGTCGCCCCCCGGAGCCGGGCCTCGCCGATCGCCCAGCGCAGGGCGGCCGTAGCGGCGGGGGAGTGGCTCACGCCCACGACGATGCGTGGCCGAGTCGAGTTGTGCGTCACGGG
The DNA here is from genome assembly GCF_042654065.1 of Sphaerisporangium dianthi. NCBI lineage: Bacteria > Bacillati > Actinomycetota > Actinomycetes > Streptosporangiales > Streptosporangiaceae > Sphaerisporangium > Sphaerisporangium dianthi. Next base: position 39,522 of record NZ_JBHSFP010000038.1, read on the forward strand.
GACCTCCTCCCCATCGATCATCGCGCGAAGGAGGTGACGGGCCGCCAAAGTTCCGGGAAAATGCTCACTAAATGTCACAATACTCGCACGCATCGTCACTGATCGTCGCGTGGCGATCACTCATCCGACATCGATCACTCGTCCGGCGTCGCCCCGGCGATGCCAAGCGCCGCGCGCGGCCCACCGCCTGATCTACATTGTAAAGGCGGTGGACCATTTCAGATCATGATCCGATCAGCCGGTGCGCACCCGGGCCCCTCTCACCGAGAGCGTCCTCAGGATTGGCCAGAGCGCAGACATCGATCGACAGGCAGCCGCAGCCGATGCAGTCGGCGAGGCGGTCGCGCAGCTTCTCCAGTTGCTGGATGCGGGTGTTGAGATCATCGCGCCAGCACTGGGACACCCGGGCCCAGTCTTCGCGCGTCGGGGTGCGCTCCTCGGGAAGCAGGCCGAGAACCTCCCGGATCATGGCGAGCGGGATGCCGACGCGCTGGGACGCCCGGATGAAGGCGACCCGGCGCAGGGTGTCACGGCTGTAGCGTCGCTGGTTGCCGGCCGTGCGGTTGCTGCGGATCAGGCCTTGCCTCTCGTAGAAGCGCAGGGCCGACGCCGGCACCCCGCTGCGCTCGGACAGTTCCCCGACCGTCAGTTTCGTCGCCTGCCAGGAGACTCGTGTCATGACGCCAAGGTTAGCCGGACCTGAACAATGGTTCAGGTCTGGGCGGCGGCCGGACGGCGGGCGCCGCGGACCGGTCATCGACGCGGTGACGGTCTTCTCTCCCAAGGCCGGTCAACGGTCGTCTTACCGGCGGAGAGGGTGTCATCCAGGGCGATGAGGCCGGAGGCGGGCCTCGCCAAAGGCGCGCGGTCATGGTCCCGGTCAAGATCCTCGGCCAGGGCGTGCCGTTCGAAGGGCCTCCTCAGGAGGCGGAGAGCGCGGCGCGGGCCTCGTCGGCGGTGGAGTACGTGGAGAAGGCGTCGGCCACGCCGGTGAGGCGGAAGGTGCGCTGGACGCGCGCGTTCAGCCCCGCGAGCGCGACGTTCCCCTCGCGCGCGGCCAGGGCCCGCCGGGCGCCGAGGAACACGCTGATGCCGGTGGAGTCGCAGAAGGCCAGGCCGGTGACATCGATGATCAGATGCCGGCACTGATCGGCGTAGGCTCCTTCCAGCGCCTTCTGCAGGAGCGGGGCGCTGCCGTGGTCCAGTTCCCCCGTCAGGACCAGCGTGCGCACCGGAGAGATCGGGCCGTCGGCGCATCCGCCTTCGACATGCACGGTGAAGTTCATGGGCGACCTATTCGCGGGGCGAGCACTGGACCGGCGGGGACGGCTGGACAGGGTGGTGGGGGCGGGCGCGCGGTGCGGTCACCGGGACCGGCCCGCGATCTAACAACTGATGCTCCACATCGGTGACGATATGCGAAGCGGCCACGCCTGCCCACAGATAAGCCATGCTTGATCGGCAGGTCGGGGGGTGACCCCTGGGCCGGCGGCGGCGGTCAGGCCCGCGGCGCGTCGCCGATCGCCTGGCGCAGCACCACGGCCGAACCGTGGGCGTCCCTGGTGATGCGCACTTCGTCGCACAGCTGGCGCATGAGCCACAGGCCGCGGCCGCGCAGCGTCGTCACGCCTGGATTGCCGGCGTCGGCGTGGGCGGGCACGAGCTCGCCGAGGCGGTCGTGCACGGCCACGACGACGGAGTGGTCGTCGTGCCACGCCTGGACGTGCCCCTCGCCGCGGGCGTGGTCGAGGACGTTGGCGGCGGCCTCGTTCATCGCCAGCACCAGATCTTGCAGGCGGACCCCGGAGAGACCGGCCTTGGCGGCATAGTCGCGCACCTGCCCCCGCAGAGTGCTGAGATCATCGGTGATCGGCCACTGCGCGGACGCATGCCCCCTGCGATCCACCGGCACCCTCCTGCCACGCCGCCAGTCGTCCACCTGTCAGAACTCCGTCACCGGCTTGACCATAACGCCTGCACGTCCTGGTTCGCGCACCGGCCACTCTTCCATTGACGGCGACATGGCGTGCGCACAACGGGTCGATGTGGGCGATTTGCCATGCAATGCTGCGGTTCGGGAGCTACCACCTGCTACCCGATATGCGTCCTGCTAACGGAAAGGCGGCCCCGTCGTCATCGCCGGGGGCCTCGCCGGCGCGGCGAGGCCCCCCGCGCGTGTCCGGCGCTACGAGGTCGTGCAGACGGTTCCGTTGAGGGTGAAGACGGCGGGCAGGACGTTGGGGCCGCTGTAGTTGCCGACGAAGCCGACCGTCGCCGTGGCCCCGGTGGCCAGCGACCCGTTGGAGGGTTCGTTGACGACCTTGACGTCCGAGCCGTCCTGCGTCCACACGGCGCCCCAGCCGCCGCCCAGGCTCTGCCATGCTCTCGGCCAGGCGAAGTTCAGCGTCCAGCCGCTGATCGGCGCGCCGTTGTTGGTGATCTCGATGGCGCCGACGTAGCCGCTGGCCCAGTCGTTCTGGTTGGTCAGGCGCACCGTGCAGGAGCTGGAGGCGGGCGTGCCGGTGGTGAACGTGAGCGGCGGGGAGGCCCATGAGACGCCGCCTCCGCCGTCTCTGGCGATCACGTTGACGGTGTAGCGCGTGCCCGGCTTGAGGTTGCCGACGGTGTAGGAGGTGCCGGCGGTCTCGCCGAGCTGCTCGCTGGTGACTCCGTTCTGGCGGTGGACCTCGTACTTCACGATCGGGCGCGCACCGGCGGAGGCGGCCGGCCAGGTGATCGTGGCCGTGGTGTCGGTCACGGTGGAGGCCGCCGGCCGTCCGGGGACGCCCGGCAGCCCGGCCGGGGAGGAGGCGGGGTGCAGGACGATCGTGGTCATCGACAGCGGCGGCAGCGTCCGGCCGGTCGCGCTTCCGCCGGTCGAGCCGGTGATGTCCGTGGCGCCGTTGGTGTGGGTCAGCACGGCGGGCGCGCCGGCGGCCGGGGTGAAGCCGGCGTAGCCGATCGTGACGGGGAAGGCGGTGTCGGGGGAGGTGTTGAGCAGCAGCACCGCCAGGTCGCCGTTGGGGCGGCGGGCGGCGTGCGCGACGACGTTCGCCTGGCCGGTGGCGGCCCGCACGAACTGGTCGCCGGGACGGGCGAACGCGCTCAGCATCCGCAGCGCGAAGTACGGCGCGAAAGGCGTGTTCAGCGGCGGCTCGCAGACGTCGCCTCCGGAGGTGCACGTCGCGCTCGACAGCAGGCCGAAGTCGCCGTAGTCGGTCTGGCCGGCGACCTGCGTGACGGTGCCGATGGAGTTGTGGGTGTTCCACCAGTCGACCGTGAACACCCCGTTCTCCAGCAGCGTCGCGTAGGTGTCGGCGGCGGCCACCGCGCCGGGCTGGGTGGTGGTGCCGGTGCTGCTGCTGCCGGTGTTGAACTCGGTCATCGCGATGCCGATGCGTTCGGAACCGGCCCCCGCGTACGTGGCGATCTGCCGCCGGGTGAGGTCGATCATGTCGGGGATCTGGCCGGCCCGGTCCAGGGCGCCGGGGTACCAGTGCAGGATCACGAAGTCGATCTTCGGTCCGGCGGCCGACAGGACGACCTTGTTCCAGGTGCCGTCGTCGCCGGCGGCGACCAGCCCGTCGGGCCAGTTGGCGGGGGTGGTCAGCACTGCGCCGATCTTGATGGACGGGTCGGCCGCCTTCATCGCGTCGGCGTAGGCGACGACGTGGCGCGCGTACTCGGCCGGGCTCTTGTCGGCGTGGTCGTCGGCCTCCCACGCGCTGCCGTAGTGGCCGTTGCCGTAGTTCTCGTTGCCGATCTCCCAGAATTCGACGCCGTAGCCCTTGGTGATGTTGGCGTGGCGCACCCAGGCCGCGGCCTCCTCGGCGGTGCCGGTGCCGTAGTTGGCGGTCACCATCGCCTGCGCCCCGGTGCGCCGCACACCGCGCATGAAGGTGTCGAAGTCGGTGTTCGGCGCCACGTAGCCGCCCGGCGCGGTGTGGTCGGCCCAGTGGTAGATGTCGGAGTAGGAGCCGCCGGGATAGCGCAGCAGCTTCACGCCCGCGTCCTTGAGCCGGTCGGCGGTCTCGTCCGTGCCCAGGTTGGTGTCCCAGATCGCGTGGTTGGCGCCGATGCCTGTCTCGGGCACGGTGGCGAGCGCGGCGCGGGCGTTGACGGTCACCGCGACCGGGGCGGGCTCGTCGGCGTGCGCGGCGGGCACGTTCAGGCCGGCCAGCGTCAGCACGGCGACGGATGTTAGCGCTAACAGGGCTTTCCGCATCGGCACCCCTCGTGATGGACGGTGTCACGCCCCCTATGGGAGGCACCATGATCCTGGGAGGTGACGGCCGCGCCGTCAACGGGCGGTGAAACTTTCACTCCGGAGGGTCACCTGATGGCCGTCGTCCTCGTGCCGCCGAACGTCCTCCCCTCAGGCCCGCCCTCACCGGCGCACTGGCGTACATACCTGCGCGAGCCCGGCGATATCTTTCTCCGTATGCTGTACGGTACAACGTACGGAGAAACGACCGAGGAGGGTGAAGTGGGGTCCACAGGACACGCGATCTTCGCCGAAGGACTGCGGAAGCGGTACGGCGGCACCGAGGCCCTCGCCGGCTTCGACCTGGCGGTGCCGGAAGGCACGGTGTGCGGGCTGCTCGGGCCCAACGGCGCGGGCAAGACCACGGCGGTCCGCATCCTGACCACGCTGCTGCGGCCCGACGGGGGACGGGCGGAGGTGGCGGGCTTCGACGTGGTGCGCCAAGCCGAGAGGGCCCGCTACCGCATCGGGCTCGTCGGGCAGAACGCCGCCCTGGACGAGGTGCTGAGCGGCCGGCAGAACCTGGTGATGTTCGGCCGGCTGTACCACCTCGGCACGGCGCGGGCCCGCCGCCGTGCCGACGAGCTGCTCGAACGGTTCGGCCTGGCCGACACCGGCGACAAGCCGGTCAGGCTGTACTCGGGAGGCATGCGCCGCCGGCTCGACCTGGCGGCGAGCCTCATCCTCACCCCGCCGGTCCTGTTCCTGGACGAACCGACCACCGGGCTGGACCCGCGGGGGCGGGGAGAGGTGTGGAAGGCGGTCGCCTCGCTGGTCGCCGGAGGGACCACGGTGCTGCTCACCACCCAGTACCTGGAGGAGGCCGACCGGCTGGCCGCCCAGATCTGCGTCCTCCAGGCCGGCCGGGTGATCGCCGAAGGCGCCCCGGAGGAGCTGAAGTCGCTCATCGGCGGCGACCGCGTCGAGCTCGTGGTGCGCGAGGCAGCCGACATGGGCGCCGCGGCCTCGATCGCCGAGCGGGTGGCGGGGGCGCGCCCGGAGTGCGATCACGACCGGCGGCGCGTGAGCGTGCCGGTGCGGGACCGGATGGCCGCCCTGACGGCCGTGATGCGGGCCCTGGACGAGGAGGGGGTGCCGGTCGAGGACATCGCCCTGCGCCGTCCCACCCTCGACGAGGTGTTCCTCCACCTCACCGGCCACCGCGCCGGCGCGACGGACAAGACGGAAGAGGTGGCGGCGTGACGACGACCACGACGGCGTTCCGCGACCCGGCCGGGCGCCGCGGCGCGACCGCGGAGCCGGTGCGGGAGGTGGCGGCGTGACGGCCATCGACTCGGTGGCGGCGCCGCCTCGCACGGCGGCGAGCCGGCTGCGGTGGGCTCTGGCCGACGGCTGGACCATCACCCACCGCGACCTGTCGCACCGGGCCCGGCGGCCCGCCCAGGTCGTCGTTGAGCTGATGTTCCCGGTCATGGTCGTGCTGATGTTCGCCTACCTGTTCGGCGGCGGCATGGCCATCCCGGGCGGAGGGGACTACCGGGAGTTCCTCATGCCGGGCATGTTCGCCATGACCATGGTCTTCGGCGTCGAGGCCACGTTCACCGCGGTCAGCGCCGACGCCGCCAAGGGCGTCACCGACCGGTTCCGCTCCCTGCCCATGGCCCCGTCGGCGGTGGTGAGCGGGCGCTGCGCCGCGGACATGCTGAACTCGGCGCTCGGGCTGGCCGTCATGATCGTGTGCGGGCTGGCGGTCGGCTGGCGGTGGAACCACGGCCTCGGCCCGGCCCTGGCGGCCGTCGGCCTGCTGTTGCTGCTGCGGTTCGCCCTGCTGTGGGCGGGGGTCTACATGGGGCTCGCGATCAAGAATCCCGAGGCCGTGATGGCCGTGCAGATCCTGGTGTGGCCGCTCGGGTTCCTGTCCAACACCTTCGCCTCGCCCGCCACGATGCCGGGCTGGCTCGGCGCGGTCGCCGAATGGAACCCCATGTCGGCGACGGTCTCGGCGACCCGTGAGCTGTTTGGCAACCCCGGCTGGGGCGGTGACTCCTGGGCGGCGCAGCACGCGCCCTTCCTGGCGCTGGCCTGGCCGCTGCTGCTCCTGGCGATCTTCTTCCCCCTGTCGGTCCGCCGGTACAGGACGCTCGACCGCTGACGCCCCCGCCGCCTCGCTCCGCTTTGCCGCGGCCGAACGGGCGGGTCCGCCCGAGGGCCGCACCCCGCACAGCGAGGCGCGTTCTCGCTGTGCAGGGTGGTGGCGGCCAGGTGACGGAGATCCACGGCCACCTTGTGTGGGGCGCCCGCCGGGTACGCGACACCGGTGGCACGGCCGCGATCACGCCGCACGTGTACGGCGCGGACCGCGAGGAGAGGATCCGGCCGAGGCCGGATGCGATTTCCCGAGGTCGATGCCCGTCAGCCGGCCGGGTCGTACTGGAACGCGCGGACCTCCTGCGCGCATCGGCACGCGACCGCCATCTTCGCGCCCCACTCCAGGGCCGCCTCGCGGGACGGCAGCTCCAGCACCGTGTAGCCGCCTTCGAGCTGCCGCGTCTGCGGGTATGTGCCCTCGGTCACGGTCCCGTCCCCGTCCACCATGACGGGCGGGACGCTCTCGTCGATGCCACCGCCGAACACCCAGACGCCGGCGTCCTTCGCCTCCTGCACCACAGCGTGCGCCGCATCCGCGACCGCCTGCAGGTCCTCGCGGGGAAAGACCATGGCGCCACTCGGGAACGAGATCAGGTACTTCGTCATCGCGTCGGCTCCTTCTTCGCGCTTCAGAGATCACGACCATCCTCGCGGACGCCGGCGCGCCGCGCATGAGATTGACCGCTCTTTTTCGAACAGTTCGATCGGCTCCGGGCTGAAGATCGAGATCGTGGCGTGACGGCCGCCGGGGCTGCGATGCGAGGATGCGGAGATGATCAGTTTTGCTTCATATGACGGGACCGTGCTCGTCTGTCATGAGCGAGGAGAAGGGCCGGCGCTGGTGTGCCTGCCGGGCGGGCCGGGGCGGTCCTCGGGATACTTGGGAGACCTCGGCGGCCTGGCGGCTCGGCGCCGGCTCTTCCTGCTGGACAATCGAGGAACCGGCGCGTCCGCGGCGCCACTTGATCCGGACACCTATGCGATGGACCGCATGGTCGAGGATGTCGAGGCGCTGCGTGTGCGCCTGGGGTTCGAGCGGATGGACCTGCTCGCGCATTCGGCGGCCGGAGGGCCGGCGTTGCTGTACGCGGCCCGGTACCCCGAACGGGTAGGGCACCTGGTGCTGGTCACACCGATCGTGCACCCCGTGGGGATCGAGATCACCGAGGAGCAGTGGTGCGCCCAGATCGAGCGCCGAGCCGATGAGAGCTGGTACGAGAGCAGGCTGCCGGACCTGAAGGCGTGGGACGCGGGCGATGAGAGCCGGCGCCTGAGGGCGCAGCCGTTCTTCTACAGTCCTTGGAACGAGGCCGCAGAAGCGCACGCCACACGGTTCGCCGAACGCTCGGCCGAGGCGGCGAAGCGCTTCCACAGCGACATGCCCGCTGCCGAGAGGACCCGGGCGAGTCTGGCGAAGGTCACCTCGCCGGTCCTGGTGATCGCGGGGGAGCGGGATCCAGGACCATTGCCCGCGCACGCGGCCGAGCTGGCCGGGATCTTCCCGCGCGGGACCAGCATCGTGCTGCCCGGGGCTCACTACCCCTGGGTCACCGCTCCGAGGACCTTCGCCGAGGCGGTCGAGGGATTCCTCGGCAGGTAGCCGGCCGTCCGTGGCCGGCGCGGCAGGAGTCGGCGCCGCGGGAGCTCCGAGGGCCGACGCCTGGACGGCCCTGCCCGAGGCTCGCCCCGGACGCGTGAAAGCTTTCCGGCCCGTCGGGCAATCAGAGGTGACCACCTTTCCGAATCGGATGGAGAGCAGTGCGTGACCCAATCACGGACGCCGGCGGGGCGGCCGGCATGAGCGTTCCGACCCATGTGGGCATCGACCTCGATCGGATCTTCGACGCGCACTTCGCCGAGATCCACCGCTACATCGCCCGCCGGCTTTCCACGGACGACGCCGACGACCTGGCGGCCGAGGTCTTCCTCGTCGCCGCCAGAGGCGGATACGAGTCTTCGCGGGGGCAGGCCAGGCCCTGGCTGTACGGCATCGCCACCAAGCTCATCGCCAGGCATCACCGCGGCGAGATCCGCAGGTGGAAAGCGCTCAGCCGGACCTCCGAGCGCGAGGCGCAAAGCCATGAGGACGCGACGCTCGCGCGCGTCACGGCCGGCAGGCTCACCGGCAGGCTCGCGGGGGCGCTGGCCGGCCTGAACCGCGGCGACCGGGACGTGGTGCTGCTGGTCGCGCTGGGCGGGCTGACCCACCGGGAGGTCGCCGCCGCCCTGGAGATCCCCTACGGCACCGTCGCGTCCCGGCTCAACCGGGCGCGCAAGCAGCTTCGCAAGGCACTGGGCGACGTCAACCCGCTGATGGAGGCGCACGATGGATGAGTTCACACTGCTCGCCCGGGCGGTACCGGACGTGCCGCCGCCGTCCGCCGAGACCGTGGCGAGAGCGCGCGAGCGGCTGGCCACCCGCCAGGCGCCCGCGAGGCGGCCCCGCACGCGCCGGCACTGGGGCTGGCCGGTGGGCGCCGCCGTCGCCACCGCGGTGGTCGTCACGACGGTGGTCATCGTGTCGAACCTCGTCGGGGTCTCCGGACCCGCGCCCTCGCCCGCGGCCCCTCCGGCCTTCGAGCAGGCGCCGCGCGCCTACAAGGGGCTTGATCATCTGGCGGGAGCGAGGATGCCACGGTCGGCGACGAAAGTGAGCCTCCGGTTCCGTCCCTCGAGCGTGAAGATCGCGATCGTGGTCTACTGCCAGACGCCCGGCTCGATCTTCTACAGCAATGAGGGAGGGAGCAGCGCGGGCGGCGTCTGCGGCCCGGACGGCGCGCTCAGCATGCTCGCGGACAAGGCGCACGAGCCGGGCTGGCTCGGCCGCGATCACACGATCACGTTCTGGGTCTTCCCCCCCGACGCGCCCGTCGCGCGCGGGCGCGGGGCGTGTGTGCCCGAGGGGGCGTGCGAGGGGAAGTACGACCTGACCAGCCCGAAGACGGCCGACCGGCTGGCCGCCGACCTGGGTGAGCGTCCTGGAGCCTGGTCGGTCGCGGCGTACGACGCCCCGGCCGCGCCGGCGATCTCACCCGCCGGGTGAGCGTGTTCCCCCATGTGCTCGGCCGCCGTGCAACGCCCGGCGAGAGGCGGGGGCGCGTGCGGCCCGGTTACCCGGCGCGTAATCGATTTTGCGGCGCGAGGCCGCCATCGTTGAGGCATCGGGCGGCTCGCCGCCGCCGATCGCGGGCACGGACGCCGCCGGCGCCCGTGCCCGGCCGGACATGAGGGAGCGACAACGATGAGCGACGTCAACGAACTGGTCAACCAGTACATCGCGGTCTGGAACGAGACCGACCCGGCCGCCCGCCGCGCGGCCATCGACCGGCTGTGGGCCGAGGACGGCACCTACGTGGACCCCCTGGCGGCCGCGGAGGGACACGCGGCGATCGACTCCGTGATCGCCGCCGCGCAGAGTCATTTCCCGGGGTTCGTGTTCCGCCTGTCGGGGCCGGTGGACGCCCACCACCACCTGGCCCGGTTCGGCTGGAGCCTGGCCCCGGACGCCGCCGCCGAGTCGGTGGTGGACGGGTTCGACGTGGTGGTGCTGACCGAGGACGGCCGGCTGCGCGACGTGCTCGGATTCCTGGACAAGGTGCCCACCGCCTGAGGCGGATGGACAAGGTGCCCACCGCCTGAGGCGGATGGACAAGGTGCCCACCGACTGAGGTTCCCGGACAAGGTGCCCACCGCCTTGAGGTCCATGGACGAGACGCCCGTCGCCTGAGGCTCCTGGGCCGCCCGCCCGGACAGGGCGGCCAGGCGTCAGGACGGCGGGTCGAGGGCGGTGCCGCGGCGTTGCTCGATGAGGACACCCAGGCCGTCCAGGACGCGCAGGAGGCCGAACTCGTAGGCGTGGCCGGGGCTGTAGGCGGCGTTGTGCGCCTCGCCCGCGGCCGCGCCGACCCGGGCGGCCGTCGGGTACTTCTCGGCGTCGAAGACGCGGGCGAGTATGGGGGCGCTCGCGTCCCACCACTGCTGGTCGGTCATCGCGCCCTCGTGCTGGATGGCGCGCGCGTCGGCGGCCGACCGGGCCGAGGAGTGGACGAAGCCGAGCAGGTAGGTCAGGGCGTCGTCCATCTCGACGTCGTCCAGGCCCAGGCCCTCGAAGGCGCGCAGCTCGTGCTCGTACTTGGCGAGCAGGCCCGGGCCGAGCGGCGGGCGGCTGGTGGAGACGGCGGTCACCCAGGGGTGGCGCTCGTACAGGTCGCGGTTGTCGCGTGCCACGGCCTCCAGGCGCGCGCGCCAGGGCAGGCCCGACAGATCGGGACGGGGCATCTCGCCGAACACCATGTCGAGCATGAGGTCGAGCAGCTCGGCCTTGCCCGGGACGTAGGTGTACAGCGACATCGCGCCCACGCCGAGCTCCTGCGCCACCCGCCGCATCGTCAGGGCGGCCAGGCCCTCGGCGTCGGCGAGCCGCACGGCCGCCTTCACCACCTCGTCGAGGGTCAGCCCCTGGCGGGGCCCGCGGTGCGGCGGGCGGGCTCCTGGCCGCCTCCAGAGCAGTTCGAGGGTGCGCACCGGATCTCCGGCGCCGCTGCGGTCGATCGTAGGCGGCACACGGCCATCCTCCCATCAACCATGCTCGGCACAAAGTACGGTGTACGACGTACGAGTTCGCGTGGCCGCCGCGGAGCTCCGGCACCCTAGTCACGAGGCGCCGCGACCGGCTCGCCCGTGGCCGGCTGGCCGCGCCGGCCTCGCAAAGGACTCCCCGGCTCGCGCTAGCCGGCGGGCGGGGCCGTGACCAGGCCGCTGTCATAGGCGACGACGACGAGCTGGGCGCGGTCGCGGGCATGGAGCTTGGCGAGCAGCCGCCCCACGTGGCTCTTCACCGTCGCCTGGCTGAGGTGCAGATGCTCGGCGATCTCGCCGTTGGACAATCCCCGGGCGATATGGGTGAGCACCTCGCGTTCCCGCTCGGTGACGCCGTCGAGCCGGCGCGGCAGCGCGCGGGCCGGCTCGGGCCTGCGGGTGAACTCGGCGATCAGCCGCCGGGTCACGGTGGGGGCCAGCAGGGCCTCGCCCGAGGCGATCACATGGACGGCGGCCAGCAGGTCGGCCGGGCGGGTGTCCTTCAGCAGGAACCCGCTGGCCCCGGCCCGCAGCGCCGCGTAGATGTAGGCGTCCAGATCGAAGGTCGTCAGGATCAGCACCCGCACCCCTGCGGTCAGCGGGTCCCCGCAGATGCGGCGGGTCGCCTCGATGCCGTCCATCTCGGGCATCCGCACGTCCATCAGCACGACGTCGGGCCGCTGCCCGCGGGCCAGGTCGACGGCCTCGGCGCCGGTTCCGGCCTCCCCGACGACCGTGAGCCCCGGCGCGGTGTCGATCAGCAACCGGAAGCCGCCGCGCAGCAGCGCCTGGTCGTCGGCGATCAGGACGCGGATGTCACCGGCCCCGCCACGGCCGCCCTCCCCGGCCTCGCCCGCCGTCGTCCGGGGGCTCCCCGCAAGGCTCTCCCCGATGTCCGCCGGCGCCGCGCCCGTGATGTTCTCGCTCACCGCGCGGCTCCGGAGGCGGTCTCAGAGGCCCGGCCGCCGCCTGCCGACGCCCCGGCCTCGCCGCCGGCCGCACTCCTCGCGCCACCGGCCGAGCCGTCCTCGCCGCCTGCCGCCGCCCTGCGCCCGCCGCGGGCCGGACCAGGCGGGTCCTGCGCCGCCGGCTCGTACGGCAGGGTGGCGGTGACCGCGAAGCCGCCTGCGGCCAGCGGGCCGGCCTCGAAGGAGCCCCCGTACATCACGACCCGCTCTCGCATCCCCACCAGCCCGTGGCCGCCGCCCGGCCCGCCCGGGCCGGGCAGCACGCGCGCCCCCGGCCCGTCGTCGACGACCCGCACCCGCACCTCGCCACCGCCGCCGCGGACCGTCACCCGGCAGTGCGCGGGCGCGGCGTGCCGGACGACGTTCGTCAGCGCCTCCTGCACGATGCGGTAGGCCGACAGTTCCACGCCCTCCGGCAGGCCGCCGGCGCCCGTCACGTCCAGCTCGACCCGCACGCCCGCCAGGGCGGCCCGCTCGGCCAGCTCGGACAGCTCGGACAGCCCCGGCGCCGGGCACAGCTCGGCCGCCGTCTCACCGTCGCCCTCCGAACGCAGGACGCCCAGCATGTGCCGCATCTCGACGAGCGCGCCCCGGCTCACGGCCTCGATCTCGCGCAGCGCCTTGCGGGCCTCCTGCGGCCTGACCTCGGCGACGTGGTCGGCCACGCCCGCCTTGACGGTGATCAACGTCATGCTGTGCGCGACGACGTCGTGCAGCTCGCGGGCGATGCGCAGGCGCTCGTCGGTGACCGCCCGCCGGGCGAGCTCGCTCGCCGAACGCTCGACGTACAGGCGGCGCTCCCGCACGGCACGGCCGACGGTCCAGGCCAGGCCCATGAGCGGCGCGCCGAACAGCACGCTGGGGAAGGGGAAGCCGTCGACCCCCCAGCTGACGGGTCCGGCCACCGTCGAGCCGGCGACCAGGACGGCGCTCACCGCGCCGATCGTCCGGGTGGGCACCCAGCGAAGCCCGGGACGGGTGAGCGCGACCGTGTACAGCGCGAAGGCGGCCGCGGCGAAGGCGTCGTGCACCATGTCGGTGAACAGCGACAGCACCGTGATCGTCAGCACCACGCCGAAGACCGGGGCCGGCCACAGGCGCCGCACCGCGAGGGGGAGCCCCATGCCGGCGATGATCAGGCATTGCACCGCCGGCGGCAGCGCGCCGGGAGCCGGGTCTCGCGCCAGGGCGACGCTCACCAGCGGCAGGACGTAGACCGTCGCCGCCAGCGCGTCCAGGCTGATCAGCCGGCCCGGCCGTGGCCCGGGCGGCCACTCCGAGGCGGAGCGGCCCGCGATGGGGGAGGGCCGCAGCCCGGCGGTCTGCGCGTCGTCCACCCTTGGAGGTTAGCCGGTGCCCGCCGCCGGAGCCTCCCACCGCGGGATGTCATCCTCCAGGCGGACATCCGGCCTCCACGCCCGCCGGCATGCGCCCGCGGCAGCACGGCGAGAGCGCGGCCCAGGGCCGATGCGGCGCCCCGGCCCGCCGGGGGAGCCTGGCACTCGTGATCGAAGTGAGAGAACTGACCAAGCGGTACGGCCGCGCCCTCGCCGTCGACCGGCTGTCCTTCGAGGTGCGGCCGGGGGAGGTGACCGGCTTCCTCGGGCCGAACGGCGCAGGCAAGTCCACCACCATGCGCGTCGTCCTCGGCCTGGCCGCCCCGACCTCCGGAGCGGCGCTCGTCGGCGGCCGCCCGTACACGTCGCTGCGCCGCCCGGCGCGGCAGGTCGGCGCCCTGCTCGACGCGGGGGCCCTGCACCCTGGCCGCAGCGCCCTGAGCCATCTGAGGTGGCTGGCCCGGGAGAACGGCATCGGCGACGCGCGTGTCGCCCAGGTGCTCGAACAGGCCGGGCTGGCCGGCGTCGCCCGCCGGCGGGCCGGCGGCTTCTCCCTGGGCATGAAGCAGCGGCTGGGCATCGCGGCGGCCCTGCTGGGCGATCCGGGGATCCTGCTGTTCGACGAGCCCGTCAACGGCCTGGACCCCGACGGTGTCCGCTGGATCCGCGAACTGATGCGGGAGATGGCCGCCGAGGGGCGCACCATCCTGCTGTCCAGCCACCTGATGAGCGAGATGGAGCTGACCGCCGATCGGCTGATCATCATCGGGCGCGGCCGGCTCATCGCCGACACCTCCGTGCGCGAGCTGGCCGACAGGTTCGGGCAGGGCGTGCTGGTGCGCTCGCCGCGCGCGGCGGACCTGGCGGAGGTCCTGACCGGGGCGGGAGCGGCCGTGGCGTCCGGCCCGGCCGGGTGTCTCTCCGTGAGCGGGCTGGAGGTGAGCGACATCGGCGACCTGGCCGCCCGTCACGGCATCGCCGTGCACGAGATGTCACCGCGCGGAGCCTCCCTGGAGGAGGCGTACCTGCGGCTCACCGCCGGGAGCGGCGACCACGCGGCCCCCGGGCACGGGACGGCGCGCTGACCGGCCCGCCCGCCGGGCGGCGCGGCGACGGTCGGGCGGGAACGGCGATCGTCGGGAGGGGGTCACGGCGGGCGAGGCGGAGTGATCGGCGGGGGAGGGCGCGACGGCGAGTGGGGGGAGGCGTGACGGCGGGCGGGGCGGGCGGAAAAGCGGTTGCGCCGCGGGTGCGCGTGCCGGTAGAACTTGCGGCCGGACCTCCCGCCGACGGCGGCGGGACCGAGACGAGAGGAGGGAAGAGGCGATGACCACCGTTTTCACCGCGCTCATGTCCTCCGAGGTCGCGCCCCGGCGCTGACCTGGAACCGGGCGGGCGCGCCTCCACAGGAGAGTGTTGTGACCGCTGTACAGCAAGATCTGATCATGCGCCCGATCACCGGGCCCGAAGAACTCGGCCTTTTCACCCGGCTGCCCTACGTGCTCGACCACGAGCTGGCCGGCGACCTGGACTCCGGCAGGAGGCGGCCCGGATGGATGTGGGTCGCCCTGCGTGGTGACCGGCTGGTGGCCAGGCTCGCGTGGTGGAGCAGGCCCGGCGAGCCGGCTCCCTTCCTGCTCGACGTCTTCGACGTCGCGGACGAGGCCGGCGGTCCCGGCGAGGCGGACGACGGCGTCCGGCTGCTGCGGACGGCCATGGCGCACGTCCTCCCCGAGGGCGCCCGCCCACCTGAGTACATCCGCTACGCCTCACCCGGCTGGCGTGACGACGCGGCGGAGCGCCGTGCCGTCGAGACCAGGACCGCCGCGCTCGAGCGGACGGGCGCCCGGCTGTTCGTGGAGCGGCTGCGCCTGGAATGGCGGCCGGGCACCCCGATCGCCGCTCCCACCGGCCGCCTGGAGTTCCGCCCGGTGGCGGGGCGCGACGAGCTCGTGGCCCTGATGGTCAAGGTGCTCGAGGGCACGCTGGACGCCCACAGCCGCGACGAGCTGACCCGGATGACCGCTGAGAAGGCCGCCGTGCGGCAGTACGAGGAGGAGCTGGAGGGCTACCTGAGCCCCCGCGACTGGTGGCGCGTCGCGACGCTGCCCGGCGGCGATCCGGTGGGCTTCGTCATCCCGGCGCACAACTCCTACAACCCGATCATCGCCTACATCGGGGTCGTGCCGGCGCATCGCGGCAACGGTCACATCGGCGAACTGCTCGCCGAGGGCACCCGCATCCTCGCCGCTCAGGACGTCCCGCGCATTCGCGCGGCTACCGACGTCGCCAACGTCCCCATGGCGAAGGCCTTCCACCGCGCCGGGTACGCCGTGTTCGAACGCGAGCTCAACCACACCTGGCCGTAGAAGCGGTCTCGCGGCACGGCGGGGCGATCCCGCCCCACCGTGCCGCTCCGCCGCGACCGCTCCGCCGCGACCGCTCCGCCGCGACCGCTCCGCTCTGCCCGCCCGCCGCGACGCCGTGCCGGACGGCTTCACCGGCGGCCCGGGGCGCCGCCCGCCGTGCAGCCCGCAGCCGGGCCCGGTCCGCCCGGTGACGGCCCGCCCGATACGCTCGAATCCGAGGAACCGGCGCGGGCGCCGGCCGTCGGCTCGCGCGAACCGGCCCGCCACGGCGGGCCTCCTCCGCAGGCGGCGGGCCGTGATCGGCACGCGGAGAGTCATCATGAGAATCCTCGGCATGATTTCCGGCACCTCCCACGACGGCGTCGACGTGGCCCTGGTCGACTTCGACCCCGCGTACGGCGGTGGCACGCTCAGCGGGGTCGTCGAACTCACCGCCTCCACGTCCTACCCGCCCGGGCTCCGAGGCCGCCTCGTCAACGCGCTCCCTCCGGCGGCGACCACGCTCGGCGAGGTGTGCGAGCTCGACACCCTCGTCGGCCAGAGCTTCGCCGGAGCCGCGGCCGGCGCGATCGAACGGGCCGGGCCGGTCGACCTGATCGTCTCCCATGGGCAGACCGTGTTCCACTGGGTGGACGGCGCGCGCGCCCTGGGCACCTTGCAGATCGGCCGGCCCGCGTGGATCGCCGAGCGCACGGGCGCGCCCGTCCTCTCGGACGTGCGCATTCGCGACATCACAGCCGGCGGGCAGGGTGCTCCCCTGGTCTCCCTGCTCGACGTCCTCCTGCTCGCCGGGCACAGGGGTATCGCCGCAGCGCTCAACCTGGGCGGCATCGCGAACCTGACGGTGGTGCGCGGTCCCGCCGATGTCGTCGCCTACGACATCGGCCCGGCGAACGCGCTCATCGACGCGGTCGTGGTGAGCCGGGGGCTCAACGGCCTCGGTTTCGACGAGGACGGGCGGATCGCCGCCTCAGGCGTGGCCGACGAACGCCTCCTCGCGGTCCTGCTCGACGACCCCTACTACCGGCTTCCCGCCCCGAAGAGCACCGGCAAGGAGGTGTTCCACCTGGGGTATGTCGAGGCGGCGATTGCGGCGGCGGGAACCCGGCCCGGCACGGCCGACCTCATGGCGACCCTCACCGAGCTCACCGTTCGCGCGGTCGCCCGGGAGGTGGCGGCGAGCGGCGCCGGCCTTCTGGTCGCCTCGGGCGGCGGATGCCGCAACCCGGTGCTCATGGCCGGCCTGCGCCGCGCGCTCCCGGGCGTGACCTTCCGGCTCAGTGACGAGTACGGCGCGCCCGCCGACGGCAAGGAGGCGATCGCCTTCGCCCTGATCGGCTGGCACACCGTGCACGGCCTGCCGGGAACCGTCCCCATGGGCACCGGAGCGCGCGCCGCGCGCATCCTCGGCGCACTCACCCCGGGGTCGGGGCCGCTCGCCCTGCCGCCCCCGGTCGCGCAGGCGCCCCGCGCGCTCGTCTTGACCCTGCGCCCCGCATGACCCGCGCAGACTCCCGCGGCCCTGGGCCGGCCGGCGGGCTGCCCCGCGATGGGGATGGTCAGGTCTGGTGGCGGGGGATGCCGGAGACCTCGTGGTCGGCGTGGAACAAGGCCTCGGAGATCAGCCGGCGGACGTGGGCGTCACGCGCGCGGTAGAGCACGCGGCGCCCGTGACGGCGGGTGTCGACCAGCCCGGCCAGGCGCAGCTTGGCCAGGTGCTGGGAGACCGAAGGACGGGCCACGCCGATGATCTCGGCCAGTGAGGAGACGTCGTACTCGCCGGAGACCAGAAGCCACATCAGCCGCAGACGCGTCCCATCGCTGAGCATGCGGAACGCCTCGACGGCCGTCTCGACCTGAGCACCGGTGGGCTGCTGTTGCAACAGGTGCGCATCTGATCCGTTGTCGCGTGCGTACATGACTACATATACTCCACGCAAGAATCCCCGTCCGCAAGCGAGGAAGCCATGTCTGACCAGCAGCGGTCCGGCTATTCAGCCCCCGGCAGGCTCGAGGGGCACGACCACGGGCACGGCCACCTCGGCGCTCGCGAAGGCGAACAGGGTCCGGCGCCGGGACCGGAGACGGACGACGTGGGCCACGCGCCGCACGCGCACCCGCATCCCGAGCCGCACGCGCACCCGCACCCGCAGCATCCCGAGCCGGAGCACGACCACGGGCACGAGCGGGGCGTCGAGCGCGAGAGCGGAGACGGCCAGGGGCATGGGCACGGCCACGGGCACGAAGACGAGCATGGGCACGAAGACGAGCATGGGCACGAAGACGGGCACGGGCACGAAGACGAGCACGGGCACGAAGACGAGCACGGGCACGAGGACGGGCACGGGCACGAAGACGGGCATGGGCACGGGCATGGGCATGGGGCGGCGAAGGGGGGCGTCCTGGGACGCCTGCTGGCGTGGGGCGCGCACATCCTGACCCCGCACAGCCATGACAGCGCCGACAAGACCGACACGGCGCTGGAGTCCAGCAGCCGGGGCATGCGGGTGCTGGGCCTGTCCTTCGCGATCCTGCTGGCGACGGCCGTCGTGCAGGCCGTGATCGTCGCGTTCTCCGGCTCGGTGGCGCTGCTCGGCGACACCCTGCACAACTTCGCCGACGCCCTGACCGCCGTCCCGCTCGGCATCGCCTTCTGGCTCGGGCGGCGCGCGGCGACCCGCAGGTTCACCTACGGCTACGGCAAGGCGGAGGACCTCGCCGGGCTGGTGATCATCGTCATCATCGCCGCCTCGGCGATCCTGGCCGGCTATGAGGCGATCCAGCGCCTGCTCGATCCGCAGGACGTCCGGGGCCTGGGCTGGGTCGCGGGCGCGGGTCTGATCGGCTTCCTCGGCAACGAGTGGGTCGCCCGCTACCGGATCCGGGTGGGACGCGAGATCGGCTCGGCCGCCCTGGTCGCGGACGGCCTGCACGCCCGCACCGACGGCTTCACCTCGCTGGCCGTGCTGCTGGGCGCGGGCGGCGCGGCGCTCGGCTTCCCCATCGCCGACCCGATCGTCGGCCTGCTGATCACCGTGGCGATCGTCCTGGTGCTCCGGGACGCGGCCAGGGAGATCTACCACCGGCTCATGGACGCCGTCGACCCCGGTCTGCTCGACCAGGCCGAAGATGTCCTGTCGCACACCCCGGGCGTGCGGGGCGTCGGGTCGGTCCGGATGCGCTGGATCGGCCACGTCCTGCGGGCCGAGGTCGACATCAAGGTGGATCACCGCCTGTCGCTCGTCGAGGCGCACGCGGTCGCCGTCGAGGCCGAGCACCGGCTGATCCACCAGGTGCCCCGCCTGCGGGCGGCCACCGTCCACGCCGACCCGCACGGCCCGGACGACGCCGACGACTACCACTCGCGGCTGCGCACGCACCGCGAGCCGACCACGGCCGGGCCTTGACCCTCCCATCGTGGGAGACCTCAAGGTGATCGGATGCATGGCGACGACAGGACATTGTTGAGCATCGGAGAGCTGGCGGAGCGCACCGGCATGTCGGTGAAGCTGATCCGTCACTGGTCGGACATCGGGGTGGTGCCGCCGGCGAGCCGCACGGCGGCCGGTTACCGGCTCTACGCGCCGGAGGCGGTGGCCAGGCTCGAGCTCGCGCGCGCCCTGCGTGACCTCGGCTTGGGCATGGCCGCGATCAAGGACGTCGCCGCCCGTGAGCGTGATCTGGGCGAGGTGGCGGCGGTGCACGCGGACGCGCTGGAGGTCCACATCCGCACGCTCAGGTCGCGGCAGGCGGTGCTGCGATCGATCACCGCCCGTGGGACCACCGCCGAAAGGCTCGCCGTGATGACCAGGCTGGCGCGGCTGTCCTCCGCCGAGCGCAACGCCGTCGTCCGCGAGTTCGTCGCCGACGCGGTCGGGGACGCGGACGCTCCCGCCTACCGGGCGGGGCTGCTCGCCGCCCTGCCCGAGCTGCCCCGGGAGCCCACCGCCGAGCAGGTCGACGCCTGGCTCGAGCTGGGCGAGCTGATGGAGGACCCGGCGCTGCGCTCGGCCATGCGGCACATGGCCGAGTACGCCGCCCGGCACGCGCTCCGCGAGCACGACGAGGATGACGTGCGGGAGGCGGAGCGGGTCACCGATCTGTGGGTCGGACAGGTCACCTCGGCCGCCGAGGCGGGCCTTGCGGCCGACTCGCCGGCGGCCGAGCCGGTGGTGGCCGCCGTCGTCGCCGCCTGGCTGCCCACCCAGGCCCGTGTCCCCGGGTGCCCCGAAGGCGACGGCGTGGCGGCGCGCCGCATGCTGCTCGAACAGCT
Source organism: Sphaerisporangium dianthi (assembly GCF_042654065.1). NCBI lineage: Bacteria > Bacillati > Actinomycetota > Actinomycetes > Streptosporangiales > Streptosporangiaceae > Sphaerisporangium > Sphaerisporangium dianthi. Next base: position 59,420 of record NZ_JBHSFP010000038.1, read on the forward strand.
GGAGAACGCCGCCGACGCCCGCCTGGAGCGGTACTGGCAGCTGATGTGCGTCATCAACGACCGGCCGGTGCGGCCGAGCATGGCGGCCGCGGGCCGGTGGCTGACGACCGCCCTGCGGGCCAACGCCGAGCCGGGGGCCCGCGCCACCCGCGTGGCCGCGATACTCGGCGACGGCGACGGCGACGGCGACGGCGAGGGGGAGGACGCCGGTCCGGCGGGCATCCTGGACGGCTGCGCCCGCGTCCTGGCCGACGTGGGGGAGCTGGTCGCCGCCGTGCCGCCCGGGCATCTGGGGGACCCCACGCCGTGCGAGGACTGGGACGTGCGGGCGTTGCTGGACCACCTGGTCTGGGAGAACCTGCTGTGGACCAGCCTCGCCGAAGGCGTCCCTCGCTCCGACTTCGCCGCCGATCATCTCGGCGGGGACCATGTCGCCGCGTTCCGCGCCGCGGCGGAGGCGACGATGGCCGCCTTCGGCCGGCCCGGCATGCTGACCCGGCGATATGGGCCCGCGCCCGGGTGGCGGCTGGTGGAGCAGGTCGTCATCGAGATGATCGTGCACGGCTGGGACCTGGCCACGGCGATCGGCCGGCCGGCCGATCTGGTGCCGGACGTCGCCACGGCGATCATGCCGTCCGTGCGGGAGATCTACGGGGACCTGCCGCGCACGCCCGGCGGCTCGTTCGCCCCGGAGCGGCCCGCGCCGGTCGGCGCGACCCCCGCCGACCGCCTGGCCGCCTACCTCGGCCGCCCCCTCGGCTCACCGCGGAGGCCGCGTGAATGACGAGGGCGAAGGGCAGGGTTTCGGTGTGCGACGTTTAAGTCCATAATCCCTAGTTATTAAGTGGGTATGATGCTCGATGTCGTGATCTGAACGAGGAGATCGGATGGCCCTACCGGATTTCCTGGTGATCGGCGCGCCCAAGTCCGGCACCACCGCCCTGCACGCGGCGCTCGCCCGTCATCCCCAGATCTTCATGTCCGCCGTCAAGGAACCCAAGTTCTTCCTCACCGACGGCCCGCCGCCGGACCGGGGCGGCCCCGGAGACGCCCAGACGTTCAAGGAGCACGTGTGGCGCAGGGCGGACTACGAGGCGCTCTTCGACCAGGCCCCGCGGGGGACGCTCAAGGGGGAGTCGACACCTTTCTACTTGTACGACCGGCAGGCGCAGCGGCGCATCCAGGCGCTGATCCCCGGGGCGCGGCTCATCGTCGTGCTGCGGGACCCGGTCGAGCGCGCCCACTCGAACTGGACGCACCTGTGGTCGGCGGGGCTCGAACCCGTCGGGGACGTGGTGCGCGCCTGCGCCGAGGAGGAGCGCCGCGTCGCCGCCGGCTGGTCGGCGTTCTGGCACTATGTGTCGCTCGGCCGGTACGGCGAGCAGCTCGAGCACCTTTACGGACTGTTCCCCCGGGAGAACGTCCTGCAGTTCCGCTACCGCGACCTGGTGGACGAGCCGGCGGCGACGCTCGACCGCATCTGCGCCTTCCTCGGCGTGGAGCAGGGGCTGATCGACGAGGTGCCCCGCGAGAACGTCACCGCGCATCCCGATCCGACGCTCCGCCACCGGGCGCTGTCGCGGCTGATGCGCGCGGGCGCGACGGTGGGGCGTCACCTGCCCGGCCGGCTGGCAGCGAGCCTCACCGAGCCGCTGGAGAAGGCGCTGCAGGAGAGCGGCCGCCCGCGCCGTCCGCTCAGCTGGGAGCAGCGCCAGGCTCTCATCCCCCGGTTCCGGGACGATATCGCGCTGCTGGAGAAGGTGACGGGGGAGGACTTCGGTGACTGGCTGCGCCCGCGCGACAGGTCGGGCGGGCTGATGGGCGGCCGTCCGCCCGGTCAGGGCCAGGCGCGCAACGGCCGCCCGCGCGTGCACTGACCGAAGGTCAGTGCAGCTCGGTGCGCAGTTCGTGGGAGCCGTCCTGCCGGGTGATCTCGTAGTACAGACGCCGGCGACCGTCGGGCAGCCGCAGGACGTCCAGATAGCGCAGCCCTCCGTACGGCGACTGGGCCACGGGCTCGGTGCCGACCGGCGTGAGCGTGGAGTGGTCGGCGCCGGTGGCGAGGCCCGTGCGCTCCTCGTAGTTCTCCGCCGCGCTGGCCCGTCCGTCGTAGGCGGCGAGGATCGTGTCGCCGTCGTGCACCACCGCGGTGACGCGGACGCCACGCGCGTCCCAGCAGCCGGGACGCCCGGTGAGCGCCGTGCCCTCCCAGGTCCACTCCAAGCCGTCGGCGCTGGTGGCGTAGTCGGTGACCATCTGGTCCTCCTCGCCGGGGTCCGACAGAGGGTGGCAGGAGGCCCACAGGTGCCACAGGCCGTCGTGGTAGAGGATCACCGGGTCCTTGACGGCGGTCTTGGGGTCGCCGGGCAGCACGACCTCGCGCTGCGAGGCGTCGAACGCCGACGGGTCGCCGGCCTGCATGACCTCGACACGCCAGTGCTTGGTGCCATAGGTGGCGCAGCTGATGTAGAGACGCCACACGCCCCCGGGCGTGCGCACCAGCGCCGGACGCTCCAGCGACTCGGTGTCGGCCTCTTCGCGGGTGATGGTGTAGACCGTCTCGAAGTGCTCGCCGTCCAAGGAGCGTGCGACGGCGACCGCGTAGCCGCGCCCCTCCCCGATGGGGCGGCGAAGGCGGTAGGCGAGGTAGAAGACGCCGTCGCTGTAGACGGAGCTGGGTGCGCCCACCCAGTTGCCGGGCTCGTCCCCAGGAGGGGCGAGGACGAGCACCGAGCGGTCGGGCCGGGGGATCGGCAGGGCGCTTCGCGGGTCGTTTCCGTTCATCGGCACGTCGAAACAATAGACGGGAATCGGTGGTGGTGACGAAAGCCTGGCCGGTCATAGGGGGTATGAGTTACCCCTGAGCGCCGCCGCGCCCACCCCAGAGCACCCGTATATCCGGCAAATCCGCGACAGAGTGCAAGATCGGGCGCAAGATCCGGCGCCGGCCGGGGCCGCACGCCGCCGGCGGGATCGGGTCGCGCGCCGGCGCCGGGTCCTCGGTGGCCGGGAGCATGGCCGCCGCTCACGAGACCGCCGCGCCGACGAGGTGGCCGATGCCATAGGTGACGGCGGCGGCCGCCGCCCCGAGCAGGAGCTGCCTGCCGCCGCCGAACAGGGACGAGCGCCGGGTGAGCCGCGCGACCAGCGCTCCGGTGGCGAACAGCCCGGCCGCCGTGAGCACGACCGCCACCGCCACCGAGCCGATGCCGAGCAGGAAGGGCAGCAGGGGGATCAGCGCGCCGATCGCGAAGGCCAGGAAGGAGGAGCCGGCGGCCTTCCACGGCGACGGCAGGTCGTCGGGGTCGACGCCGAGCTCTTCGCGGGCGTGCACCCGCCAGGCGACCTCGTCGTGCCGGTGCAACTGGCGGGCCACCTCGCGCGCCAGTCCGGGGGTGAGTCCGCGCGACTCGTACAGCGCCGCGAGCTCGCCCTCCTCCGCCTCGGGGTTGCGGGCGATCTCCCGGCGCTCCACGTCGATCTCCGCGAGGGTCATCTCGGTCTGCGACCGCACCGAGGTGTACTCGCCGGTGGCCATGGAGAAGGCGCCGGAGGCGAGCCCGGCCAGCCCGGCGATCGTGACGGTGTGCGCCCTCGCGCCGCTGCCCACCACTCCGGCGATGAGCGAGGCGTTGGAGACCAGCCCGTCCATCACGCCGAAGACCGCCGGCCGCAGCCAGCCGCCGGTCACGTCCCTGTGACTGTGATGCACCTCGGCGCGGATCGGAACGGAGGACATGTGAATTCCTTAGACCGGCGGGAAGCGGGGTGAGGACAACGGCGAGCGCCGGCGCCACCGCGGCGGCGATCGTCCGGTTGTCGCGGACGATGAAGTCATATCAGAAGCGCATAAATACTCGAAAAACTTCCCGCCCTGCCCCCCGTCGAACCGGTGGCCGGCGGTGGTGGGCGGCCGCCGCGGCGGTGAGAATGGGACCGGCGGACCGGACGGAACCGGTCACCGCCCACCGTCCGCGGCCCGTCCGGGCGGCCGGGAGGCCGTGTGCCGATACGAGTCACGTGTGCCCATATGAGTCAACGGAGAAGAGGCGACCATGGCCGACAAGCCGGTGCTGACCCCAGGTCCGGACCACCCCATCACGGTCGAGCGCAACCCCGCCCGCGTCGTGGTGTCGGCGGGAGGCCGGGTGATCGCCGACACCCAGGACGCCCTGACCCTTCGCGAAGCCGACTATCCGCCCGTCCAGTACATCCCGCGCAAGGATGTCGACATGGAACGGCTCGCACGCACCGACCACGCGACCTACTGCCCCTACAAGGGGGACGCCTCCTACTACAGCCTCGCCGACTCCGGCGAGAAGGGCGTCAACGCCATCTGGACCTACGAGACCCCCTCCACCGCCGTCGCCGAGATCGAAGGCCACCTCGCCTTCTACCCCGACCGGGTCGACGCCATCGAAGAGCACACCACCGGCTGACCGCGGCGTCCGATGGCCGGCGCGAGCAGGGCCGGCCCGAGCTCGCCGGGCCGCCGCGCCGGTCGTCGGGCTTGCCTTGACGGGCCGGTCGCTGCGAGGGTTGCGGCATGTTGGATGTGGCGGTGATCGAGGACCCGGCGGCGGCCGAGGTCTCGCTGGATCCGGTGAGGACCAGGCTTTTGGCCGAGCTGTCGGAGCCGGGGTCGGCCACCATGCTGGCGGCCAAGGTCGGCCTGCCCCGTCAGAAGGTCAACTACCACCTCAAGACGCTGGAGCGGTACGGCCTGGTCGAGCTGGTGGAAGAGCGGCGCAAGGGCAACGTCACCGAGCGCATCATGCGCGCCACCGCGGCATCCTTCGTCATCTCGCCGGTGGCGCTGTCGGCGGTCGCGCCCGATCCGTCCCGCGCGCCCGACCAGCTGTCGGCGCGCTGGATGCTGGCGGTGGCCTCGCAGCTGGTGCGCGACGTCGGCCGGTTGATCACCGGCGCGGCCAAGGCGCGGCAGAAGGTCGCCACCTTCGCCATCGACGGCGAGGTCCGCTTCGCCTCGGCCGCCGACCGTGCGGCCTTCGCCCGCGAGCTGGCCGAGACGGTCATCGCGCTGGTCGGCAAGTACCACGCCGAGGGCGCCGAGGGCGGTCGTGACCACCGGGTCGTCGTGGCCGTCCACCCGAGCATCACCCGTGGCTCCGGCGACACCGGCGCCACCACGAGCGCGAGCAAGGAGCAGTGAGCGGCATGCGGCACGAATTCGAGGTGCGCGAGGAGATCGCGCTCGACGCGACGCCCGAGGAGGTCTGGGAGGCGATCTCCACCGGCCCCGGCGTCGACTCCTGGTTCATGGGCCGCAGCGAGATCGAGCCGGGCGAGGGCAACGTCGTGCGCCACAGCCTCATGGGAGGCACGACGACCGCGACGGTCACCGCCTGGGAGCCGGGCAAGCGGTTCACCTACCAGTCCGACCCGAGCCCCGACGGCACGTTCATGGCCTTCGACTACCTCATCGAGGGCCGAGGGCAGGGCAGCACGGTGCTGCGCCTGGTGCACAGCGGCTTCCTCGGCGACGACTGGGAGGCCCAGTACGACGCGCTGAAGAAGGGCGACGGCATGTACCTGCAGAAGCTGGCCGCCTACCTCAAGCACTTCCCCGGGCGTACCTCGAGGTTCAACCTGCTGGTGCCCGGCCCGCGGGTGCCCGGCCACGAGCAGGTGTGGGAGGCGTTCAAGGGGGCGCTCGGCGTGGCCGGCGAGGTCGCCAAGGGCACGCCGGTGCGCCTGTCGGTCCCGGGCCTGCCGGCCGCCGAGGGGGTCGTGGAGCGCACCGACTACCCGAGCATCCCGAGCGTCTGCACGGGCGACGCGCTGTACATGTTCATGCACGGCTACCGCGACACGGTGGTCGTGGAGCAGCACGGCTTCACCGAGGGCGTCGACGTCCAGGCCACCGAGCAGGCGTGGAAGTCCTGGCTGGCCCAGGCGTTCGCCTGACGGGCCGCGGCCGGCGGGCCGGCGCCCGCCGCCGGCCGATGCGGTCGCCGATTCAGGCGAGCTTGCCGAGCCACGCCTGCCAGGCCTGCCCGGCCTCCTTGGCGTCCGCCGGGTCGAACAGGTGGTGGCCGATGACCAGCGTGTCGTGCATGCCGAGAATGAAGCGGTAGAGCGCGTCGCCGGTGCGCACGCCGAGGAATCCGGGGGCGACGTAGTCGGCGACCCCTTCGATCGGCGGCAACCCCTCGGGGGCCAGCCGCACGCGGTCGCCCGCGGCGACCGGGCCGCTCAGACCGAGGCCGCGCTCGAGCGTCTCCCACACCTGGCCGCCGTCGCCCGCGGACGGGCGCGCGCCGAAGATCACCGCTGCCGTGCGGCCGGCGAAGTGGGAGAGGTACTGGCCAAGGGTGTGCAGGTACAGGTCCCAGCCGCGCTGGAGGGCGTCGTACTCGGTCTCCCAGTCGTCGCCGAGGACGCCGCTCTGCACCAGGCGCAGCACCGTGCTGCCCTGCCCCTTGCCCTCGATGAGGTACTCGAAGGCCATGAAGAGCCCCTCAGGGCTCTGGTCGCCGCGGAAGGCGAAGCGCTCGCCCGGCTCCCACGCGGTGACGGTGGCCTCCGAGGCGAAGTCGCCGAAGTACTGCCGGACGGCCCCGCCCTCGCGCGGCTCGATCTCGTTGCGTCCCATGAACCAGGAGTCGATGCCGGGGCCGGTGGCGATCGCCTCCCACACCTGCTCGGGGCCGGCCTGCAGGGTGATCTGCTTGCGAAGCTCGAACTCGTGCGGCATCTGGAGAACTCCTTGGTCAAGCGCCCCTGGGAGGCGCCGTCGGTGTCGGTCTCGGGTGAGGCGGCGTCCTCGTCCTGCCGGTGCCGCTCTGGGAATCACCGTGTCACCGAAATAAAAAATTGTCAAGACGGTCGAAGTTGTCGGCGAGGCCGGCGTGACGCGAACGCCGCAGGCGGGAGGCGCGACGCCGGGCCGCCCGGCACGGGCCGGAGGGCCGTGAGGCGTCGTGGTCAGGACGCGCCGAGCCAGGCGGTGCGCCGCGCGTCGGGGAAGGCGCCTGGGAGGTGGACCACCGCCTCGGGGCGTCCGGCCAGGTTGTGCGCGTCGAGCACCAGCAGCTCGCCGCGGCGGCGGGCCAGGTCGCGCGTGAGCACCATGATCCAGCCGTCGCCCTCGACGGCGCCAGGACGAGGCACGAAGACGGGCCGCCCGGCGCGCCGGCCCGGGCCGAGCTCGCGCACCTGGGTGACTCCCGCCGCCAGGTCCAGCCCGACGACCGCCTGCCCGCCGGCCGCGCGGGCGAACACCAGCTGGTGCCTGCGGCCGGCGCTGCGCGGGTCGGCCGACGCCTCGGCCGCCGAGCCGATCAGCGCCCGCGCGGACGTCGTGCCGGTGGCCAGGTCGAGCGTCCAGCGGTGCACCGAGGCCGGCTCGGCGTCGCGGCCGAGGTCCCCCACGGGTGTGTCGAAGGCCCGGGCGTGACGGACCGCGTCCACGACGACCCGCCGCCCGCGGTCCTCGTAGGCGTTCACCGCCTCGAACACGTAGCACGGGTCGATGGGGAACCAGCGCGGCCCGGAGGGATCCCAGGCGTCCCGCCGCAGCAGGCCGATGCGGGCGGGACGGCCCGGCCGCCAGCGGTAGGGCGAGGAGGAGCCCATCAGGGCCGCGGCGCGGCTGTGGACGACCGGCAGGTCGAAGACGACGACGAACCGCTCGGTGAGCGCTACCGCGTGCAGGAGCGGGGCGCCGGGCAGCGCGAACGGCCGCACGTCGCGGACCTCGCCGCCGGGCCCGAGGACGAGGTGCTCGGCGACGTCGGACCCGGGACGCACGGCGACGGTGTGCCACTCGCCGCCCGCGTGGTCGCGGACGGGCGCGGCGAGGTGGGCGGCGTGCGTGTCGTGCGCTCCCTGGGACGGCGCGTCGTGCGTTTCGCCGCAGACGGCGAGGTTCCCCTCGCGCATCCAGCCGGGCGCGGGGAAGGGGAGCAGGGGGAGGTCGCCCGCGTGGACCCCGGTGAGGTCGGCGGCGGCGGGGATCAGGCGCCGCGCGGCGCCGCCGCCGAGGCGGACGCCGTACACCAGCGCGGGCCGGGAGGCGTGAGCGGCGTCGCCCGCCCGGGTGCCCGCGGGATGCGCGGACGCGCACACCAGAGCGCCGTCGAGATCGGCGGGGACGGCGCCGTCGACGGTCAGCGGCGCGTCGTGCGGTACGCGATCGGGTGCCGTGATCGCGGCGGCGTGCTCGGCGACGGTCATATCGGACACCTCCAGGAAGGCGATGGGCATAACGGCGTTATGAAAAAAATAACGCCGTTATGCCATACTGTCAAGTATGAGCCCACGCCGAACCGACCCGCAGACGCGAACCGCCCTCGTCGACATCGCCGCCGGCCTGCTCGCGGGAGAAGGGCCCCAGGCCTTGTCGGCCCGCCGCATCGCCGCGGAGGCCGGCAGCTCGACGATGACCGTCTACACCAACTTCGGCGGCATGAGCGGCCTGGTCCGCGAGATGGTGCACGAAGGGTTCGCCCGGCTGGAGGCCTACTTCTCCCACGTGCCGGAGACCGGCGACCCGGTGGCCGACATGGCGCTGCTCGGGCGCGCCTACCGGCACAACGCCCTGACCAACCCCCACCTGTACGCCGTCATGTTCGGCGGCGCCGCGCCGGCCGGCTTCTCCCTCACGGCGGAGGACCGCCAGCACGGCCGTTACACCCTGGGCACGGTGGTGCGGTGCGCCACCCGCTGCATCGAGGCGGGCCGGTTCCGCGCCGGCGACGCGGAGCTGGTGGCCCACCAGCTCTGGACCGCCGTCCATGGGCTGGTCACCCTCGAACTGGGCGAATACCTCATCGACCCGTGCAACGCGGGCGTGGTGTTCGAGGCGCAGCTCACCGGACTGATGATCGGGGCCGGCGACGAGTTCGAGGCGGCCACCCGCTCCGTCCGCGAGTCGCAGGCCCGCCTCGCGGCCGAGTTCGGCGGCGTGACCCCCTACCCGTCCGCGAGCGACCCGGCCTGACCCGGCCGCGGGGTGACCGGGCGCCGCGCCGGCACGTCGCCGGCGGGGGAGGCCGCCTTCGGCAGGCACAGGACGAACCGCGCGCCGCGCGGGCTGTCGTGGATGGTCAGCGTGCCGCCGGCCATCTCGGCGATCTGCCGGGCGATGGGCAGGCCGAGCCCCGTCCCGCCGGTGTCCCTGCTGCGCGCGGCGTCCAGGCGGGTGAAGCGCTGGAAGACCATCTCCCGCTTGTCGGGCGCGATGCCCGCCCCGTCGTCCAGGACCTCCAGCACTGCCGCGCCGGCCTTGTAGGCCGGGCCGCCGCCGGGCCTGGGGTCGCAGTACACCTTGATGGTGATGGTGCTCTCGGCGTGCCGCTCGGCGTTGTCCATCAGGTTGGTCACCAGCCGGGAGAGCCGCACCCGGTCGGCCACCACCGTCGCCCCCTCGTGCAGGACGCACTCCACCCGCTTGTCGGGGTGGCGGGCCGCCGTCTCGGTTCTGACCAGCTCCGCCAGGTCCACCCGGTCGCTGGCGCCGGGCGTGCCGGCGTCCAGGCGGGCCAGCGTCAGCAGATCGCTCACGATCGCCTGCAGACGGTCCAGCCCGGAAAGGACGGCCCGGCTGGTCGCGTGCCAGTCGTGGTCGCCGGTGTCCATGAGGGCGTCCTCGACCTCGGCGCGGATGGCGGCGATCGGGGTGCGCAGATCGTGGGAGGCGTCGGAGGCCAGGCGGCGCTGCTGCTCCACCGCCGCCTGCAGCCGCCCGAGGGTCAGGTTGACGCTCTCGGCCAGGTCGTGCAACTCGTCGTCGGCCTCAGGGGTGGGCACCCTCCTTCCCGGGCAGCTCGCGTTGATCTCGTCCAGCTCCGTCCGGATGGCGTCCACCGAGGCCAGGGAGGCCCCCACGGCCCGGTGGGTGCCGTAGGTGATCCCCGCGATCAGCAGCAGCGCGCCGCCGATCACGGCAGCGGCCACCAGCGGGTGGACCAGGGGCGGGATCACCGGGGCGGCGGTGTAGACGGTCCAGTCCCGGCCGGACAGGAACACCTGGTCGCGGGCCACGATCGAGCAATGGCCGGGAGGGAAGGCGGGGCCGCCGCACACGGTCGTGGTGATGCCGTTCCTGCCGCCGGTGAGGCGCGGACCGGCCATCGGCGGCTTGCCCGCCATCTCCTTCGACGCCGCCACGACCCTGCCCAGCGGGTCGATCACCTGGATGTCGTAGATCACGCCGTGCGGGATCGGTTCCAGGACGTTGCCGCGGTCGACCTCGGTGGCGACCCGTGCGGCGGTACCGAGGATCTCCTTGGTCAGATACGCGGTGGTGGTGCGCTGTACGGCGATCAGGATCACGGCGGCCAGAAGGGCGCACAGCAGCGTCGCCACCACGCCGACGTACAGCGTCAGGCGGCGCTTCACCGGCCACCGGTGCCCCCGATTCATGCCAAATCCCCCTATAGGCAGTCGACCACACGGTGTGAACGGTCTTCTCACGGGGGTCGTGGTGACCGGTCGCCCTGATGGAGGGCCGCCGCGGCGCGACCGCGGGCCACGGCGCGGTCCGGCGTTCGTCCTCCCCTTTTCGGGGCAGCGCCCAGGTGTGGACTGTGAGGGGCGGCCCGCCCCTGCCTCGGAGCGTCGCAACGTCGCGACAGAGATGGGAGAGCATGAGAATCGTCGGCATCGCGGGAAGTCTTCTGTCCAACGCCTACGTCAGCAGGCTGCTGGAGGCCTCGGCGCGGGAGCTGCCCGCGCGGCTGGAGCTCGAGGTCTGGGACGGACTGGAGCGGGTGCCACCCGTGGAGGACGGCCCCCTGCCGGCTTCGCTGGAGGAGCTGTGCGATCGTCTCGCCCGGGCGGACGGCATGTTGATCACCGCCCCGGCGCACAGCGTCCTGCCTCCTCAGCTGATCCACACGCTCGACTGGGTGGCCTCCCAGCACGGCGGCACGGTGCTGCTGGGCAAGCCGGCCCTCGTGGTCACCGCCTGCCCGCGCGACTACGAGTCGATGTGGACCCAGACCCGGCTGCGGCGCGCCCTCGCCTCCGCGGGCGCGCACGCCTGGGGCGCCGACCTGGCCGTCTCGCCCATGTTCGGGCACTTCGACGCCGAGGGGCGCATCGCCGACCCGGCCGTCCGCGCGCGGCTCCGCGCGGCTCTGGACCACCTGCGCCCGCTGTCGCTCGTCTCCTCCGCGGGGATGGCCGCGCCTTCCGCCGTCATCGCGCGCGGGCCGCGGGCCGCATCGCAGCCCGGGGGCGCGCGAGCCGTCGTACGAGGGTGAGGCGAGCCGTCCCGGAGGGACCGGCCCGAGCCGGAGGTCCCGCGAGGGTGGGACGTTCGGCACCTGCCCCGGCCCGGCGTCATGGTGTTCGATGAGGTGACGGGCGAGCCGCCACGGCCTCTCGCCGATCTTCCTTGAGGAGGCGCCATGGACATCGAGAGCATGACCGCGGCGGATGTGATGAGCCGGGTGGTCGTCACGGTCAGGCCGGACGAGTCGCCTCTGATGGCCTGGGAGCTGATGCGGCGCGGAGGCGTCCATCACCTGCCCGTGGTGGACGCCCACTCCCACGTGCTCGGCGTGCTCAAGCGCGAGGACATCGCCTCCCACTGGTCCGGCGGGCCGGCCGAGCAGTCCAGCGGCCAGGTGCGGCAGCTCCTCGGCTCGCGGCGCTGCCCGCACGTGGCGCGCGAGACGGCGGTGTCGTGCATCGCCGCGACGATGGTGGACTCCTGCGTCGACGTCGTGCCCGTGGTCGGCGCCGCCGGCACCCTCGAAGGGCTGGTCACCGCCACCGACGTGCTGCGGGCCGTCGCCGGGCGGCAGATGCCCGCGACCGGGCCGAGCGAGGTCGTGGCGGGGCTGTTCCGCCTGGAGCCCGTGCTGCCGCCCGAGCATCCCCGCGGCAGGTGATCTCCTCGGCGCGCGGGTCCCGCGGCAGGTGAGGTCCGCGGCACGCGGGTCCGGCGGCATGCGATCTCCGCGAGGGCGCCGGCTCACATGCCGCGGATGCGGCGGCCGGTGATCTCGTGCGGGACGATGCGGACGCACAGGTCGCGCCCGCCGCCCGCCCACGGCTCCACGCCCTGCCCCTCGCCGGGGGACAGATGGTGCGCCGGGCCCTGCACGAGCACGCTCCACCCTTCCCGCCTTGCCTCGTCGATGTGGTCGACCTCGAAACCGACCTTGACGTCGACGCCCTCCGCGCCGCTGCGCAGGCTCTGGTCCATGGGGCCGCCCGCCCGGGTGCGGAAGACGATCGCCCCGTCCTGGAAGGCGTAGTTGACCGGGAACGCCGCCGGGCCGGTGGGGCCGCTGAACGCCACCCGCCCGACGCCGCCCGGCGAGATGAGGCGCAGGCACTCGTCACGGCCGAGCGCCCGCAGGACGGGCCGGACGGCGGGCCTGCCCTGGCCCGGGGGCCGGTCGGTGCCGCCGCCGAGGAGTTCGGCGGCGGTGGTCTCGAGGGCCGCTGCCAGGCGGAGCAGCACGCCCTCGTCGGCCGAGGAGGGGTAGGTCTCCAGGTACTCCAGGTAGCCGGGCGCCATGCCGGCGCGTTCGGCGACCTGCCGCCGGGTCAGTCCGAGTCTCCGGCGGTGGTAGGCGACGCGGCGGCCCAGGTCGCCGGGCGAGGTCGTCCCGTATGGCATCGGCACCCCCTGTGGGCGCGGACCACGCCGGCCCGGCGTCACCGGACCAGGCCGCCGGCACCCCTTGGCGCGCGGACCGCGCTCGAGTCCGTCATGTCCGACGCTACTCCGGCCCCGCCGGCGGACGTGAGGCCCGTCCGAGGGAGGATGGTCCCGAGCGTGGAGGGACTTCGCCCCTGTGGCCGCCCGCGGCGGCGGGGCGACCCTGGAGGCATGACACCGGTCCTGCCCGAGGAATGCGACGTCCTTCTCCGCGACGGCGGCATCGCGCACATCCGGCCGCTGCGGCCCTCCGACGCCGAAGCGCTGCACGCGCTGGTCGACCGCTCCTCCGAACGCTCGACCTACCTGCGCTTCTGCACCGGGGGCACCGGCACGGCGCACAGCTACATGGACAGGATGACCGGTCCGGGCTACCAGGGACGGGCGCTGGTCGCGCTGCTGCGCGGCCGGCTGGCCGGCGTGGCCGAGTGCGTCGGCGGCGACCCCGGCGGGCGGGGCGACCTCGGCATCCTGCTCGACGACCAGAGCCACGGTCACGGCCTGGGCACGGTGATGCTGGAGCACCTGGCGCACGACGCCGCGGAGCACGGCGTCAAGGAGATCGTCGCGGACGTGCTCCCGGAGAACCGGCCGATGCTCAAGGTGCTGGGCGACACCGGCCTGCGGGTCACGCGCGCGTACGTCGACGGGATGGTGCAGGTCGTCATCTCGACGGGCGCCACCGGCGAACTATTGGCCAGGATCGAGGCGCGTGAGCACGAGGCCGACCGCAACTCGCTGGCCGCCGTGTTCGCCCCGCGGGCCGTCGCGGTCGTCGGGGCGGGCCGCGCCCCCACGGGCATCGGGCACCGCGTGCTCGCCAACCTCGTCGAGGGCGGCTTCCCCGGTCCGATCTACCCGGTCGACCCCCACGCGGCCGAGGTGTGCGGGCTGCGCGCCTACCCCGACCTGGCCTCCGCGCCGGGAGAGGCGGACCTGGCCGTCGTCGCCACCCCGGCGGCGACGGTCCTCGACGTCGCCCGCGACTGCGCACGCCACGGCGTGCGCGCGCTGGTCGTCGTCAGCGCCGGCTTCGCCGAGGCGGGACACGGCGAGCAGGAGGCCGAACTGCTGAAGATCTGCCGCGAGGCGGGCATGCGGCTGGTCGGCCCCAACTGCCTGGGCGTCGCCGACACCACCACCTCGCTCAACGCGAGCCTCCTGCCCCGCCGGCCCCGCGCCGGCGGGCTCGGCCTGATGTCGCAGTCCGGCGCCATCGCGGTCGCGGTGATCGACCGCGCCGCCGAGGTGGGCCTCGGCATCTCCTCCTTCGCCTCGGTGGGCGACAAGGCCGACGTCAGCGGCAACGACCTGCTGGAGTACTGGGAGGACGACCCCGCCACCGAGGTCGTCGCGCTCTACCTTTCCTCCTTCGGCAACCCGCGCCGCTTCGGCCGCGTCGCCCGCAGGGTCAGCGCGGTCAAGCCGGTCGTCGTGGTCAAGAGCGGCCGCGGCGCCGCGGCGGACCGCGCCGTGCGCTCCCGCACCGCGGCCGCCGCCACCCCGGACGCCGCGGTGGACGCCCTGCTGCGCGCCTCCGGAGTCATCAGGGAGGACAGCGTGCAGGACATGCTGGACACCGCGCGGCTGCTCGCGCTCCAGCCGCTCCCGGCCGGCCGCCGGGTGGCGATCGTCGGCAACTCCGGCGGGCCGCAGGCCCTGACCGCCGACGCCTGCGAGCAGCGCGGCCTGGTGGTCCCCGAGCTCTCCCCGGCCACCCTCGCGGCGCTGCGCTCACGGCTGGGCCCGGCCGCGGCGCTCGCAAACCCCGTCGACGTCACCGCCGACGGCACGGCCGCCGAACTGGCCGGCTCGGTGACGGCGGTGCTGGCCGACCCGGGAGTCGACGCCGTGCTGATCGTCTACACCCCGCCGTTCGGCTCGGGCCTCGCGGCGACCCGGGAGGCGATCGACGCGGCGGCCCGTGGGGCGGCCAAGACCGTGCTGGCGTGCGTCGCCGGGCACGACGGGCTGATCGGCGCCCGTCTGCCGAGCTACGCCTTCCCCGAGCAGGCGGTGCACGCGCTCGGGCGTGCCGTCGACTACGCCGCGTGGCGGTCGCGTCCGGCCGACCCGCCGGTGGAGGTGCCGCCGGTCCACACCGCGACCGCCCGCCGGATCGTGCGCGACGAGCTCGCCGGGAACCCGGGCGGACGCCGGATGGACCACGACGCCGCGGCGCGGCTGCTCGGCTGCTACGGCGTGCGGGTGGCCGAGACCGTGACGGTGACCGGCCCCGAGGAGGCCGGGCGGGCCGCCGCCCGGCTCGGCCTGCCCGCCGTGCTCAAGGCGGCCGGCCCCGATCTGGTCCACAGGAGCGAGGTGGGCGGCGTCCGGGCCGGACTGCGTGACGCCGCGGAGGTCGAGGAGGCCTACCGGGCGATGGCGGAGCGCGTCGGGCCGGCGATGACCGGCGCGCTGGTCCAGCGCATGGCCGGCGAAGGCGTCGAGATGATCGTCAGCGGCGTGGCGCACGAGGCGTTCGGGCCGCTGGTCATGGCCGGCATGGGCGGGGTCATCGCCGAACTGCTCGCCGACCGCGCCTTCCGGGTCCCGCCGATCAGTCACGCCGAGGCCGCGCGTATGCTCGGCGAACTGCGGTGCGCTCCTCTCCTGCACGGGTATCGCGGCCGTCCCGCGGTGGACGTGGAAGAGTTGGAGGCGAACATCATCGGGGTAGGGCGGCTCATGGACGACATTCCCGAGATCGCCGAGCTCGACCTCGACCCGGTGATCGTCATGCCCTCCGGCGCGGTCGCCGTCGATGTACGGGTGCGGCTGGCTTCCGCCTCGCCGCTGCCTTCCCCGTACCGCCGTCGTCTGCGGTGAGGGGCCACGACCATGGAAAGAGGACAGAGATGAACGACCGCGTCGCCCCTCCGTCGCTGGAAGAGCTCGACCTTGAGGAGTGCCTGCGGCTGATCGCCCCGGGAGGAGTCGGCCGGGTGGGCTTCACCGCGGGCGGCGGTCCGGTGATCCTGCCGGTCAACTACACCCTGTACGAGAAGTCGGTGCTGTTCCGCACGGCCCTCGGCGGCCCGCTGGACGAGGATCTGAGCACCGGGGTGGCGGGGGTCGAGCTGAAGGTCGCCTTCGAGGTGGACGACTTCGACGTGGCGGCCCGCGTGGGCTGGAGCGTCCTGATCCAGGGGGCCGCCCACCGGGTGTCCTCCGATGACGAGCTCGCCGCCGTGCGGGGCGCCGCCGTGGAGCCGTGGGCGGGCGATGAGCGGCGGCTGTACGTCCGGATCAACCCGGTCCAGATCACCGGCCGTCGCATCCGCAGGTCGTAGGCGCCGCGGCCATCGCCCGGCACGACGCGAAGGAGCCGGCGCGGGAAGGGGCTGATCGCCCCTGTCCGCGCCGGCTCCTCCAGGCCTGAGCCCGTGTCCCACCGGGTCCGTAGCGCTCCGGCCTCCGGTCCAGGCAGGGCAGGAGGTCAAAGGTAGACCTGCGGGGCGGACGCCAGGTCGTCGGTCGTGAACGTCAGGCCCGCGTCCACGCCCACCACGCCGTCGACCGCCTCGACGGCGCCGGTGACGCGCTCGGTCTGCGAGCGCAGGGCGACACGGCCGCGCAGCGTCACCACACCGGCCTCCACCAGGACGCTCAGCGGCGCCGGATCGGCGTCGGCCTCCGCGATCGCCCGCCGTACGTCGCGCTCGATCTCGGCGGCCGGGCGGGTGAAGACCTTGAGCAGATCCCCCTGGTGAACGGTTCCGGCCACCCGGCCGGTCATCACGTTGATCACGGGGAGCTGCTTGATGCGGTGGACGTGCATCAGCCGCGCCGCGTCGCGCACAGGGGTGCCCTCGGTCACCGTGATGGCGGGACTCGTCATGATCTCGCGTGCCGTGGTGCCGGCGGCCTTGCGGTGCTCGGCCCGCCGCGTCCGGCCCTCGAACAACCCGCCAGCCGTGGAACCGGGGTGGATCTCCTTCAGCAGCGCGTCGTCCGCCATGACGACGCCCACCGGCCTGCGGTCAGCGTCCACGATCGTGACGGCGCCCACGCCGAAGCGGCGCATCGTCTCCACCAGCTCGGCGAACGGCGCGTCCAGGGAGGCCGTGATGGCCACCATTCCCATGACGTCCCTGACCTTCATCGTCATGACGAACCTCCTTGCTCTCACCTCCACGATGCCCGCGCGCGGGCGGCCCCATCAGCGGTGAAGGTCACCACGACCAGGGACGTTGGTCTCCGCCGGCAGGCGGGCCGCCGCGCGACGAAGGTCATCGGCTCCCGGGACGTTCGCCCATACGCCCCGGCCCGGCACGGGAGCAGGGTGGAGTCGACAGCCACCCCGTTCTGGAAGGTGCATCGTGAGCGTTAAGGCCGACATCGGGCGGACGGCGGACAGGTCGTGGCGCGGCTTCTCCGGCGGCACATGGCGTACCGCCATCGACGTGCGCGACTTCATCCAGGCCAACTACACACCCTACGAGGGCGACGAGTCGTTCCTCACGGGAGCGACCGGGCGGACGCGGGCCGTCTGGGGCAGGATCGCCGCGATGTTCCCCGAGGAGCGGCGGCGGGGCGTGTACGACGTCGACGCCGCCACGCCCTCGTCGATCACCTCCCACGCCCCCGGCTACATCGACAAGGACCGCGAGCTGATCGTCGGCCTGCAGACCGACGCCCCGCTGAAGAGGGCGATCATGCCGAACGGCGGCCTGCGCATGGTCGAGTCGGGCCTCGAGGCCTACGGCCTCAAGCTCGACCCCCTGGTGCGCGACATCTTCACCAAGTACCGCAAGACCCACAACGCCGGCGTCTTCGACGCCTACACCCCGGCGATCCGCCGGGCGCGGCGCTCGCACATCATCACCGGCCTGCCGGACGCCTACGGGCGCGGGAGGATCATCGGCGACTACCGCCGGGTCGCCCTGTACGGCGTGGACCGGCTGGTCGAGGTCAAGACCGCCGAACTGCACACCCTGGACGACCGGCCCTCGCTGGAGGAGTCGATCCGCGACCGCGAGGAGCTGTCCGAGCAGATCAGGGCCCTGGGCGAGCTGAAGACGATGGCCGCCTCCTACGGGTACGACATCTCCGGCCCGGCCGGCGACGCCCGCGAGGCCGTGCAGTGGCTGTACTTCGCCTACCTGGCGGCGGTGAAGGAGCAGAACGGCGCCGCCATGTCCCTCGGCCGCGTCTCGACCTTCCTGGACGTCTACCTCCAGCGTGACCTGGACGACAAGACGATCACCGAGGAGCAGGCGCAGGAACTCGTCGACGACCTGGTGATCAAGCTGCGCATCGTGCGCTTCCTGCGCACCCCCGATTACGACCAGCTCTTCTCGGGCGATCCGACCTGGGTCACCGAGTCCCTCGGCGGCATCGGCGCCGACGGCCGCACCCTGGTCACCCGGACGAGCTACCGCTTCCTGCAGACCCTGCGCAACCTCGGCCCCGCTCCCGAGCCGAACCTGACCGTGCTGTGGTCGCCGTCCCTGCCCGAGGCGTTCAAGCGGTTCTGCGCGCGGATCTCCGTCGAGACCAGCTCGATCCAGTACGAGAGCGACGACCTGCTGCGCGTGCGCTTCGGGGACGACACCGCGATCGCCTGCTGCGTGTCGGCCATGGAGGTGGGCAAGAAGATGCAGTTCTTCGGCGCCCGCGTCAACCTGGCCAAGACGCTGCTGTACGCGATCAACGGCGGGCGCGACGAGATGAGCGGAGAGCAGATCGGCCCGGCCCACCCGGCGCTCACCGGCGAGTACCTCGACTTCGAGGAGGTCTCGGCCGCGCTGGACAGGATGATGGACTGGCTGGCCGAGACCTACGTCAACGCGCTCAACGTCATCCACTACATGCACGACAAGTACGCCTACGAGCGCGTGGAGATGGCGCTGCACGACTACCCGGTCAAGCGCACCCTGGCCTGCGGCATCGCCGGCCTGTCGGTCGCCGCCGACAGCCTGTCGGCCATCAAGCACGCCCGCGTCAAGGTGATCCGCGACGAGACGGGGCTGGCCGTGGACTACGAGGTCGAGGGCGGCTACCCCTCCTACGGCAACAACGACGACCGCGCCGACGCCCTCGCGGTCGAGCTGGTCGGCGCGTTCATGCGCAAGATCAGGCGGCACCCGTCCTACCGGGGCGCCGAGCACACCCAGTCGGTGCTCACCATCACCTCCAACGTCGTCTACGGCAAGCACACCGGCAACACCCCCGACGGCCGCCGCACGGGTGAGCCGTTCGCCCCGGGCGCCAACCCGATGAACGGGCGTGACAGGCACGGCGTGGTCGCCTCGGCCCTGTCGGTGGCCAAGCTGCCCTACGACCAGGCGCAGGACGGCATCTCGCTCACCAGCACCGTCACCCCCGGCGGCCTGGGCCGCACCGAGGACGAGCGGGCCGCCAACCTGGCCGGGGTGCTGGACGGCTACTTCGACGCCGGCGGCTTCCACATGAACGTCAACGTCCTCGACAGGGCGACCCTGCTTGACGCCATGGAGCACCCCGAGCTGTACCCGCAGCTCACCGTCCGGGTCTCCGGCTACGCCGTGAACTTCGTCCGACTGACTCCGGAGCAGCAGAGCGATGTCGTCGATCGAACCTTCCACGGCACCTTGTGAGCGCGGGTCCGTCCACTCCTTCGACATCTCGACAGGAGTGGACGGACCGGGCACCCGGTTCGTGCTGTTCACCGCCGGGTGCCCGCTGCGCTGCCTGTACTGCCACAATCCCGAGACCTGGCGCATGCGCGAGGGGCACCGGGAGACCGCCGACGCGGTGATGGCCGAGATCGGCAAGTACCGCAGGTTCATCCAGGTCGCCGGCGGCGGGGTGACCATCAGCGGGGGAGAGCCGCTGCTGCAGCCCGCCTTCACCGGCGAACTGCTGCGCCGCTGCCACGACAGCGGCCTGCACACCGCCCTGGACACCTCCGGGTACCTGGGGGAGCGCGCCACCGACGCCATGCTCGCCGACACCGACCTGGTGCTGCTCGACATCAAGTCCTTCGATCCCGCCGTCTACCGGCGCCTGACCGGCGCCCCGCTGGCCCCGACGCTGCGCTTCGCCCGCCGCCTGGCCGAGCTCGGCAGGCCGGCGTGGATCCGCTACGTCCTGGTCCCCGGGCTCACCGACGCGGAGTCCCACATCGACGGGCTGGCGGAGTTCGTCGCCACGCTGCCCAACGTCGAGCACCTGGAGGTGCTGCCCTTCCACCGCATGGCCGCGCACAAGTACGCCGACCTCGGCCTTCGCTACCCCTTGGCCGACGTGGAACCGCCGTCGGCCGAGCTGCTGGAGCGCGTCCACGCCCGGTTCCGCGCGCACGGGGTCGACAGCCGCTGAGCGTCGCTACCACGGAGCACGCCTGAGGGGCTACCGTCCGACTATGATTCGGGTGTTCCTAGTAGATGATCATGAAGTGGTCCGGCGCGGCGTCGCGGCCCTGCTGGAGGCCGAGGACGACATCGAGGTCGTCGGCGAGGCCGGCACCGCCGAGTCGGCGATCGCGCGCATACCCGCGCTCAAGCCCGACGTCGCCGTGCTCGACGTCCGGCTCCCCGACGGCAGCGGCGTCGACGTCTGCAGGGAGGTCCGCTCGCGCATGCCCGAGCTGGCCTGCCTCATGCTGACGTCGTACGCCGACGAGGAGGCGCTGTTCAACGCGGTGATGGCCGGCGCGGCCGGCTATGTGCTGAAGCAGATCCACGGCTCCGACCTGGTCGGGGCCGTGCGCACCGTCGCGGCGGGGCAGTCGCTGCTCGACCCGCGCACCACCGCCACCATGCTCCAGCGGCTGCGCCAGCAGGCCTCCCACAAGGATCCGCTGGCCGCGCTGACCGACCAGGAGCGCCACATCCTCGAGCTGATCGGCGAAGGGATGACCAACCGGCAGATCGGCGAGCGCCTCTTCCTGGCGGAGAAGACCGTCAAGAACTACGTCTCCAACCTGCTGGCCAAGCTGAACATGCAGCGCCGCACCCAGGTGGCGGCGCTGGCGGCCCGCCTCAAGGCCGACAAGCCCGACCGCGACGCCGAGTAACCGGCCACCACCCGCGCCCCGGCGCGAGTGCCGGGGCGCCGCGGGTCCTGGCCGGGCACGAGGCCCGCGCACGCGAGAGCGCCCGCACCTCCTTGGCGGAGGGCGGGCGCCGGGAGCGCCATGGCCGGGTCACTTGAGGATCGGGTACCGCTTGACCAGGGTGGTGCGGCTCCACCACTCGCCGAGGCCGAGGGTGTCGCCGGCGGCGGCCAGGGCCAGGCCCGCCAGCACGATCGCGTAGACGATGTGCTCGTCGAGGAAGG
>NZ_JBHSFP010000039.1:0-79616 GCF_042654065.1 Sphaerisporangium dianthi
TCCACCCATGATCGGCCGCAGGAGCCGAGAACCCGATCACGACCTTGGTACCCGGCTTGTCGTTGTCAGTGCCGCCCGCGGCCGCCGCAGGGGCGGCGGCGGAACTGGCAGGAGCCGCAGCGGGCTCGTTGCTGGTGCAGGCGCTGACGAGGGCACCCGCGCCGACGACGGCTCCGCTGACGAGGAACCCTCGCCTGGCGACGCGCTTATCCATATGACTTTCTCCTTCTGGTTTCGGGGGGTCGCGGGCCTCGGCGCGAGAAACGCGTTCCGGGCCTGCGGGCTGGGGCTGCGAGCAGGACCGCGGGCCCGAGGTCGTGGGCCTGAACCGGGCAGGCGCGGTGACCTGCCTACGTTCGCGATTCCAGGCTTCGCCGCTGCAGCAGCACCGCGATCACGATGATCAGTCCCTTGGCGATGAGCTGATCGCTGGTGTTGAGGCCGTTGAGGATGAACAGGTTGGTGATGACCGTGAAGATCAGCAGCCCGAGGATCGAGCCGATGATGGTTCCCCGGCCACCGGTGAGCAAGGTTCCCCCGATGATGACCGCGGCGATCGCGTCGAGCTCGTACAGATCGCCGTGCGTGCTGGAGCCCGTGGTCGTACGGGCCATGATGATCACCGCGGCGATGCCGCAGCACAGGCCGGACAGCGCGTACAGCGTCATCGTGTGACGCCGCACGTTGATGCCGGCGAGACGGGCGGCCTCCGGGTTGCCGCCGACCGCGTAGGTGCGCCGTCCGAAGGTCGTGCGGTTGAGCACGAGCCACCCGATGGCGACCACCAGCGCGAAGATGTAGACCAGCAGAGGCAGGCCGAGCACCCGTGTGGTGGACAGTTCCACGATGGCGCTGTTGTCCGGCTGCACGAGCTGGGTCCTGCGGTCGGACATGCGCTGCGCGAGGCCTCGCGCCGCCACCAGCATGGCGAGCGTCGCGATGAACGGCACCATCCGCCCGTAGGAGATCAGGAAGCCGTTGAGCAGTCCCGCGCCCGTGCCGACCAGGATGGCGCAGATCGCCATCACGACCGGCCCGTACGCCTGCGTGGCGAGCGTCGTCGCCCACACCGACGCGATGGCCATGATCGCCCCGACCGACAGGTCGATGCCGCCGCCGATGATGACGAAGGTCATGCCGACGGTGATGACGCCGATCGTCGAGGCCAGGGCGAGAATGCTGACGAGGTTCGAGGAGGTGGCGAAGCTCTCGGGAGTGGTCACCAGGCCGACCACCGCCAGCAGCGCCAGAGCCACCACCAGGCCGAGATGGCGGGCCTGCCCCACCCGGCCCAGCACACCGGGGCCGGAGGCGGCCGCGGTGGCCCGCGCCTGATCCTCCACGCGGGTGTGCTCGTCGGCGGGCGGCCGAGCCTCCTCGGGCGTGCGGTCGTCCTGAGATGTGCCGCCGCCGGGCGCGCGGTCGTCCTGCGGGGCCGGCTCGCCGACATCGCGCGGAGTGCCGCCGTCCGAGGCGCGTGCGTCCGTCACAGCGCGCTCCCTTCCATGATCATGTCGAGGACGCGCGGCTCGTCGAGATCGCGTGCGTCCGACTCGTGAATGACCTTGCCTTCGCGAAGGACCAGGACCCGATCGGCCAGGCCGAGCACCTCCGGGACCTCGCTGGACACCAACAGCACGCCCACTCCCTCGTCGGCCAGCCGCCGGATCACGGCGTACAGCTCGGCGCGGGCGCCGACGTCGACGCCGCGGGTCGGCTCGTCGAGGATCAGCAGCTTGCGGTCCTCGATGAGCCACCGGGCGAACACGGTCTTCTGCTGGTTGCCGCCCGAGAGGGTCCTGACCGGACGACCCGGGTCGGGGGGGCGGATGTCGAGCGACTTGACCAGGCTCGCGGCCGCGGCGTTCTCTCCCCTGCGGTCCATCCAGCCCAGCCAGGAGTACTTCGTCAGCCCGGCGATGGTGATGTTGCGGGCGACCGTCTCGTTCATCAGCAGGGCCTGTGACTTGCGCTCCTCCGGCGCGAGCCCCATGCCGAGCCGTACGGCCCGGCCGGTGCTGCCGGGCGTCACGGGCCGGCCTTCGAGGAGCACCCGCCCCGCGGCGGCCTTGCGGGCTCCGTAGACGGTCTCGACGATCTCCGACCGGCCGGAGCCGACCAGGCCCGCGAAGCCGACGATCTCGCCCGCCCTCACGCTGAACGAGACGTCGGCGAAGTGGCCGGGCAGCGTCAGGCCTTCGACCTTCAGCACCTCAGGACGGTCGTCGTGCGATCCGGGCGCGGGCCGTGGCGGGAAGACGTACTCCACTTCCCTGCCCGTCATCAGCGACACGACCGTGGAGGTCGGCGTCTCGCGCGCCGGAAGCCCGACGGCGGCCGTCCTGCCGTCCTTGAGCACGGTGACCCGGTCGCCGATCTCGCGGATCTCCTCCAGCCGGTGGGAGATGTAGACGACGGCCACACCCTGCGCGGTCAGGTCCCTGATGACGCGGAACAGGTTGGCCACCTCGTCGTGCGCGAGGGCCGCGGACGGTTCGTCCATGACGATCAGCCGGGCCTTGTGCGACAGGGCCCGCGCCATGCTGACGATCTGCTTTCCCGCCGCGGAGAGCCGCCCGACCTCGGTCGCGGGCCGCATCTCGCCGTGGCCGAGCCGGTTGAGCAGCCCGACGGCGGCCCGGTTCATGTCCCGCTTGCGCGTGAATCCGAACGCGGCGTGCTCGTGGCCGAGGAAGATGTTCTCCGCGATCGACAGCCCGTCGACCAGGTCGAGTTCCTGGTAGATCGTCGAGATGCCCGATTTGATGGCCGCGATGGGCCCGGCGAAGCGCACCGGTTCGCCGCCGAAGGTCACGGTGCCCTCGTCCGGCCGGTGCGCTCCGGCGAGGATCTTGATCAGGGTGGACTTCCCCGCGCCGTTCTGCCCGAGCAGGCAGTGGACCTCGCCCGCCCGGACGTCCAGGTCGACGCCGTCCAGGGCGCGGACGCCGGGGAACTGCTTCACGATCCCGCGCATGATCAGCAGGTCGCTCACGGGGCCTCCGAAGTGGATCGGGTGGGGGGTAGGGGTGGGGAGTAACAAGTCACGGTGCGGGAGAGGCTAGCGGGGTGGGAGAGGCGGGTGAAAGGGTCATTTTCCGGTGAATCGGGGCGGTGGCCCCGGGGGCCGGTCCCGGCACGGGCGGCTATGGGGCGGTGAAGACGTGGTCGCTGATCAGACGTGCGCCCCCGATGACCCCGGCGGCGCCGCCGAGTTCGGAGAGCACGATCGGCAGGTTCCCCGTGGCCAGCGGCAGCGATCTTCGGTAGACGACGCTCCTGATCTCCGCCAGTAGTACGTGGCCCAGTTGGGCCACGCCTCCAGCGATGATCACTAGACCGGGGTTGAAGAAGCTGACCAGGCCGGCCATCACCTGTCCCACCTGCCGTCCGCCGTCCCGGATGAGCTGGATCGCGGCCGGGTCGCCGAGGGTCGCCGCCGCCGCCACGTCCTCGGCGGACAGCTTGCCGCCGAAGGCCAGCCGTTCGGTGAGGTACGGCGACCGCGGGGCGATCCTGACCGCCTCCCTGGCGAGCGCGGCGCCGCCGAAGTAGGCCTCCAGGCAGCCGGTGTTGCCGCACGTGCAGATCGGCCCCTGGTCGTCGACCCGCATGTGGCCGATGTCGCCCGCGCTGCCCGACACGCCCCGGTAGATCTTGCCGTCGACCACGATGCCGCAGCCGATGCCGGTGCCGATCTTGATGAGCAGGAAGTCGTCGACCTGTTTGGCCAGGCCGGTGTGCAGTTCGCCGAGCGCCATGAGGTTCACGTCGTTGTCGACCATGGTGGGACAGCCGAGCTCCTGGCTGACGGCCTCCCTCACCGGGTAGCGGTCCCAGCCGGGCATGATCGGCGGCGAGAACGGCACGCCCTCGCGGAAGCTCACCGGACCGGGCACTCCGATGCCGGCCCCGTGGAGCTGGGTGAACAGCCCCTGCTCGCGGAGCTTGGCGAGCAGCTCCATCGCCACGCCGAGCACCGCCACGGGTCCCTGCCGCACCTCGCACGGCTCGCTCACGTGGCCGAGGATCTCCAGCTCGCCGTTGGTGACCGCCACGTCCACCGAAGTGGCGCCGATGTCGATGCCGGCGAACCGCATCGCGGACGACAGCTTGACCATGCCGGAGCGCCGCCCGCCGCGTGAGGCCGCCAGGCCGGCCTGCTCGACCAGACCTGTCTCGATGAGGCGGTCCAGCTCGAGGTTGAGCTTGGAGCGGGAGAGCGCGATGTCGTCCCCCAGCTCCGCGCGCGACCGGCCGCCATCGCGCAGCAGGCGCAGCAGAGCCGCCTGGTGCACGTTGTCCGGCCGTACGGGCATGCGTTTCACAGCACCTCCGGTTCGGAGTGATGTGACGCTGAAGCTAGTTCACTTCCGCCGTGCTGAAAAGCACTTTTTGATGACGATCCACAACTTTCGCTGTTATCAACAAAAGCTCGTGACCCAGGTCACCCCCGCTGTCCAACCCCTCCCCCCACCGGGGAGCCCCCGCGAACGACGAAGCCGCGCGGTCGCGGGAGACGTCCGTGATCGCGCGGCCCCTTCAGAGCATCGTCGGACGCGTGGTCAGAGCATGGCCTTCATGGAGGCGGTGGCCTGCTCGCCCAAGGTGGTCGGCCGCAGGTAGGGCTCCTCGGCGAGGATGGCCTCCCAGTTGTCGCGGATGGCCTCCACCGTCAGGTCGTCGGTCCGCCAGCCCGGCCCTTCCGCCACGAAGACGCGGGCGATGCGGCCCGCCCCCACGCTGAAGACCTCGCCGCTGGTCTCGCAGCTCTCGTGGGCGAGGAACGCGACGAGCGGGCTCACGCGGTCGGCGGTGAACCTCTCCTCGAACTCGGCCGGCAGCAGGGACTCGGTCATGCGCGTCCAGGCGATCGGCGCGATCGCGTTGGCCTTGATGCCGGCGCGGGCGCCCTCGATGCCCAGGGTCTTGGTCAGCCCCACCAGGCCCATCTTGGCGGTGGAGTAGTTGGCCTGGCCGAAGTTGCCGAACAGGCCGGCGGGCGAGGAGGTGTTGACGATGCGGCCATACTGCTGCTCCTTCATGTGCGGGAACGCCGCCCGGCTCACCAGGAACGAGCCGCGCACGTGCACGGCCAGCACGGCGTCGAACTCCTCCACGGCCATCTTGCCGAGGGACTTGTCCCGCAGGATGCCGGCGTTGTTGACCACGATGTCCACTCGTCCGAACGCGTCGCGGGCGGCCTGGACGACCGCCTCCGCGCCCTCGGGCGTCGCCACGTTGTCGGCGTTGGCGACCGCCTCGCCGCCGTTCTTGGTGATCAACTCGGCCACCTCGGCCGCGGGACCCGCGGACGCGCCGGTGCCGTCGAGCGCGCCGCCGAGGTCGTTGACCACGACCTTGGCGCCGCGTTCGGCCAGCAGGAGCGCGTGCGACCGGCCGAGACCGTGTCCGGCCCCGGTGACGACCGCGACCTTTCCGTCGAACCTGAGTTCCGACATGCCGCCCACCCCTTCGAGGGAATCCAGGAGAATAAGATTCTAGAAAGCTGATCTCAGAATATCGCGCGATGCCGTCATCCCCCAGACCCCCGCGGAACAACCCGCATCCGCACGTAGCGGATAGTGATCGGACGCGGCCGGTTCTGCTAGAGTTTCTGCCCCCCAGGGCGAGGGTCAGCGTCGACCCCTATCTCCGCACGGCCCCGTCCGAGACATGCCGGGCTGGAGGCTCGCATGCCCGCACAGCCGCCTCTCCGCGTGATCCAGTGGGCCACGGGCGCCGTGGGCGGCTACGCACTGCGCAGCCTGATCACCCGGCCCGAGTTCGAGCTCGCCGGGGTGCTCGTGTACGACCCCGACAAGGTCGGCCTGGACGCCGGCGGGCTGGTCGGACTGCCCGAGACCGGCGTCCTGTGCCACGACGACGTCGACCGCGTCATGGCCACCGAGGCCGACTGCGTGCTGCACATGCCCCTGCCCGCCGCCTACTTCGGCGGCCACTACGCCTCCGACCT
This sequence comes from Sphaerisporangium dianthi, assembly GCF_042654065.1. Taxonomy (NCBI): domain Bacteria; kingdom Bacillati; phylum Actinomycetota; class Actinomycetes; order Streptosporangiales; family Streptosporangiaceae; genus Sphaerisporangium; species Sphaerisporangium dianthi. Next base: position 5,978 of record NZ_JBHSFP010000039.1, read on the forward strand.
GCGGACGGTCTGCGCGCTGCTGGCCTCGGGCAAGAACGTCATCACCACCACGGGGTTCATCTACCCGCAGGTGTACGGCGCCGGCGTCGTCGGTCAGCTGGAGGCCGCGTGCGAAGCCGGCGGCACCTCGGTGCACGGCACCGGCATCAACCCCGGCTTCATGAGCGACCTGCTGCCGCTGGCCCTCACCGGCCTGTCGACGCGGCTCGACCACATTTACGTGCGCGAGTCCTCCGACTACCAGGGGCACCCGTCACGGCGGATCGTCATGGACCTGATCGGCTTCGGCCGCCCGCCCAAGGACTACGCGACGACCGTGCGCCCCTTCAGGGCCGTCCAGCGCGCGCTGTTCTCCGAGAGCGTCCAGCTCGTCGCGGAGGCGCTCGGCGTCAAGCTCGACGAGGTCGAAGAGACCGACGAGTACGAGCTGGCGGCCGAGCAGCTGGAGATCACCGCCGGCGTCATCCGTCCCGGCACGGTCTGCGCCTCGCGGTGGATCTTCTCGGGGCTGGTGCGGGGACGACCGTTCATGACGGTGGAGTGCGTCTACAAGGCCGACGCCGCCAAGGTCCGCCGGTGGCCCGAGCCGGGCTTCGCCATCCACATCGAGGGTCGCCCGCAGTTCATGCTCAAGATCGACGAGATGTCCCACGGGCTGGCGGGCGCCGCCGCGCACGCGGTCAACTCGATCGCCGCGGTGTGCGCGGCCCCGCCCGGCATCCGCACCCTCCTCGACCTCCCCATGGCCACCGGCCGCAACACCACCCGCCTCCCCTGACCGGCCGGCCTCGCGGTCACGACAGGTGCTGGATGATCTGGGCGAGCAGGGCCTTCTGCGCGGTCGCGGTGGCGCGGGCGAGCCGGACGGTCCTGGCGTCCTTGCCCTCGGCGCCGGCCTTCTCGGCGAGCCGCACGCCGTAGTCGGTGTGCCGGGCGAGCGTCGTGAGCCAGAGGCGGTCGAACTCGGCGCCCGACCTGCCCTTGAGCAGCAGCAACCGGGCGGGGGACAGCATGCCCTCCATCTGGTGCACCGGCGGGTTGCCGGAGTCCGGCACCGAGAACTCCCAGGTCCTCAGCGAGCCGGCCAGCACGTCGATCTGGGCGCCCTCCTCTTTGACGATCCGGTCCGCCAGGCCGCGCACGAACGGGTCACGGCTGCGGCCTGGGACGAGCCGCGCCATCGTGATCGCCTGCCGGTAGTGCAGGATCATCTCCCGCGAGAACAGCACGTCCGTCAGGTTGTAGGGGATGGCGTAGGTCGCGGCCACCGAGACGGCACGGCCGCCGGACGCCGAGGCGCACCCGGTGAGACCGGTCACCCCGCACACGCCCAGCAACGCGGCGAGCGCGACCGCTGGAATGCCCGACGTCCTGCCCATGCTGCGTCCACCTCGCCCTTGTGCCGTTCTCACCGCGCCGCGCGCGACATCCCCACGGCTGGTTCGTACCGGGATACGAGCATTCGGCGCGCGGCGTTCACCGGAAAGGCGAAGCCGCCGGCTCGTCCGCCGGGTGCCACAGGTCTGGCTCGTCCTCCCTCGCGCCGGGGACCCGGCGGACCCGTCCCCGCGCCTCCAGGTACACCAGGTGGGCGAGGGTCTCGTTCGTGGCGGCCCTGCGCATGAACGCCGGGATCGTCTCCCACGGCCGTGACCAGGTGAGCCGGGTGGTGATGTCCCAGCACGCCGCCCCCCGCGACCCGGCCACCGCCGCCTCGATCTCCGCGAGCCGGCGGACATGGTGCGCGGTCACGTAGTCGACCCGGTCGGCGAGCTCCAGGAAGCGGAACTCGTGCGCGGGCAGCACCTCGTCCACCGCGAGATCCCTGACCGACGCCAGGGCGGCGAGGTAGTCGGCGAGCGGGTCCGGCGCCGACTGCGAGTGGACCGCGACGATCGGCGTGATCCTCGCCAGCACGTGGTCGCCGGAGAACAGCACCCGCCGGGACGGGGAGTAGAAGCACAGGTGCCCCGGCGAGTGCCCGGGAGTCCAGGCGGCGCGCAGGTCCCATCCGGGCAGGTCGAGGACCTCCCCGTCCTCGATCAGCCTGTCGGGCCCGGCCATCGTCACGTACTGCCGGATCATCTTGGACGCCCCGCTCAGCTCGTCCACGCTGACCGGCGGCACGCCGCCGCGCACGAGCTGCGCCCGCTCGCGCTCGACCAGCGCGTCGATCCTCGACTCGTCGTAGCGCTCGTGGAGCAGCGCGGCGTCCGCCTCGTGCAGGCCGATCCACGCGCCGGACGCCTCCCGGACCCGCCCGGCCAGGCCGTAGTGGTCGGGGTGGATGTGGGTCACCAGCACCGCGCGCACGTCGGTCATCGCGTACCCCGCCACGCCGAGGCCGCCGGCGAGCGCCGCGTACGCCTCCTCGGTGTTCCAGCCCGCGTCGATGATGGCGACACCGCCGGGAAGCTCCAGCGCGTACACCAGGACGTACCTCAGGGGATTGACCGGGATCGGCACCGGGATGGACCACAGCCCCGGACGCACCTGTTCGACCTCGGGCATGGCCCCGCCGAGCCAGGCGTCCCGCTGCGCCGGGTTGGCCGGGGTCACCCGCCTGCCCGGCTCGGCCGCCGCGTCCCGCGCCGCCTCGACGGCGGGCCCCGCCCCCTGCTCGCCCATTCGCGCTCCCTCCGGACTTCGACGCCTGCCGCCGGCACCGGCATCCGCGACCGGCCCGACGTCCACGATTGTGCACCGGCCACCGAATGTTGTTCTACTCGGGGGTGGTCGCCGCCGGTCTAGGCGGGCTCCGGTTCCTCTTCGCGGACGAGCTCGTGCCCGGCCCGCGGCCCGGCTCCGGCCGGCGGGAGCCGCAGGTACAGCGGGGCGGAGAGCAGCAGCACCCCGGCCGCGACCCACCATGCGGCGGCCGTGCCCGCCCTTTCCGCCAGCAGGCCGAGGCCGAGGGAGCCGGCCAGGCCGCCGAGCTGGAGCTGCAGCGAGTCGACCGACATCAGGGTGGCGCGCCGCGAGGAGGCGACCCGCTGGTGCAGCATCTCGGCGCGCATGATCTCGGCGACGGAGACCGCCGCGAACATGACGACGTAGGCGCCGCCGGCCGCCACGATGCCCGCCGTCCCGGACAGCGCCACCGAGGCCGCCAGGAAGGCCAGCGCCACCGCGCCGGCCACCGTGCCCGCGACCGCCGCCGCGACCGGCCCGCGCATCAGCCGGGCCGCCCGGGGAGCGAGCCAGGCCCCGAGGCCGCTGGCGCCGAACCCGGCCGCGGCGACGAGCGCGTACACCGAGCCACCGGATTCCACCGTGCCGGTGAGCGCCGCCAGCCTGCCCGGGGTGAGCATCTCGACGGCGCTGAGCCCGACGCCGAGGACGCACGCCATGAACACCAGGCGGCGCAGCCCGGCGCGGGTGAACGCCAGTTCAAGGCCCGAGCCGACGGTGACCGGCACGTCCCGCAGCACCGACCTGAGCGAAGGACGCGGGCGCGGCGGCTCGGGCATCGCGAAGAGCACGACGACGAACAGCACGGCCGCCGCCCCCGCCGAGGCGACCATGGAGGCGGCCAGGCCGCCGGGCGCCAGAAGCGGCAGGAAACCGCCGATGAGGGTGGCGACGCACAGCGCCGCCGACCCCATGGCCTCCCCCCTGCCCAGGCCCGGCTTGAGATCGGCCTCGGGCCCCTCGGCCGCGTGCAAGGTGTCGACGTACCAGGCCTCGGCCGGCCCGCTGGAGAGCGCACGCGCGACGCCCTTGAACACCGCCACCACGACGAAGGCCCAGAACGAGCCGGCCACGGCCATCAGGCTCATGGCCACGACGCTGAACAGGGCGGAGGCGGCGAGCACGACCCGCCGGCCGAGGACGTCGGCCAGACCGCCGGTGGGCAGCTCCAGGACCGCGGCGGCGACCGAGAAGACGGCGGTCACGACGCCCACCTGCGCGAGGTCGAGCCCGCGGGAGGTCATCAGCAGGACCATCGACGCCAGCATCAGGCCGGTCGGGAACCACGTCAGGAAGCTGACGAGCAGGTAGCGCCGCAGCGCGGCGCCGGCGGAGAGCGCGCCGCGGCCGGAGGCGGCGGGGCGGCCGGCGCTCATGCCGCGCACCCCCCGCCCGGGAAGGCCGCGGCGGCGGGGCTGTCGGCGCTCATTTGACGAACCTCCTGATCGGGAAGGCGGCGAAGTGCAGCATGACCCGCTCGGCGGCGGGGTCGGCGGCGTCGGCGGCCTCCATCTCCTTGACCATCGCCTGGACGCGCCGGTACAGGAGCTTGAGCGACGCGGGCGTGAGCCGCGCCAGGTCGTCCGACTGGCCGGCGGCGTCGATCCATTCCGGGCCCCAGGCGTCGCGCTCGCGCTCGAACGCCTCACGGTTGGCCATCAGCACCTCTGTCTGCCTGTCGCGCATGAATCCCGCGGCCTCCCGGCCCTCGGCGGTGCCGCCGATCTCCAGCTCGCTCCACGAGGTGTAGACGTGGACGGACCGCCAGCGGCGCTCGCGCGCGTCGCGCTGTTCGGGATCCTGCTCGACGAAGCCGTATCGCGCGAGCTGCCGCAGGTGGTAGCTGGTCGAGCCGGAGCTCTCGCCGAACCTCGTGGCCAGTTCGGTGGCCGTTGCCGGCCCGTCGACGCGCAGCGCGCCCAGCAACCGCACGCGCAGCGGATGGGCCACGGCTTTCAGTGCCTGCGGATCGCTCACCCGGTAGGTGTCGGAGTCCTCGCTCATATCGCAAAGATACCTTTGCAAAGCTGACTTTGCAAAGGTATCTTTGCCGTATTCGACGCGATGATCCCCTCACTCCTCGCGACCTGGATGCCTGAAACTTTCAGCGGGACGCCGCAGCGGCCGCAGACCGGCGACCGGCGACGCGGCGACCTCCGAGAGGCAGTCCGCACACCTCGGGGACCGGCGGGCGTCACACCGGTGACCGACCCCGGCCGCGCCCGATCGCGCGGCGGCCACAAGGGCGGCACCGTTCCATTGACGGTCCGGACACGCATTGGAAACATCACGGGAACCGTCGTCTTGGGAGCGCTCCCACACGCGTTCTCGCAGACGCTCCGACCTTGACACCTGGGGAAATCGCGTGATCAGACCATCCCGGCGGTGGGCGGCCTCACTGGCCGTCACCGCGGCGGCCGCGCTGGCCGCGTCCGCCCTTTCCAGTCCGGCCGCCCAAGCGTCCGGTACGAACACGACGCCCGCGAAGGCGCGGACCGCCGCCGCGAGCGCCGCCGCCCTCGACGGACCCGAGCAGATCCGCAACGGGACCTTCGACAGCGGCAGCGACCCCTGGTGGCACACCGAGAACATCACCTTCGACACCACCGGCGGGAAGCTCTGCGCCGACATCCCCGGCGGCACGATCAACCCGTGGGACGTCATCATCGGCCAGAACGACATCCCCCTGGTCCAGGGCGAGACCTACGCGTACGGCTTCTCCGCCTCCGCCGACCCGGCGAAGGTCGGCCGGGCGCTGGTGCAGTTGCCCGTCGACCCGTACACGGCGTACCTGACCGCCAACCCCGAGCTCACCCCGGACGGCGGCGACCACGCCTTCACCTTCACCTCGCCGGTCGACCTGGCCACCGGCCAGGTGGTGTTCCAGCTCGGCGGCAGCGCCACGCCATGGCGGTTCTGCCTGGACAACGTGAGCCTCAAGGGCGGCGCCGAGCCGGAGGTGTACGTTCCGGACACCGGCCCGCGCGTCCGCGTCAACCAGGTGGCCTACCTGCCGAAGGGCCCGAAGAACGCCACCGTGGTCACCGAGGCGGCCGCCGCCCTGCCCTGGCGGCTGAAGAACTCCGCCGGCAAGGTCGTCGCCTCCGGCGCCTCCACTCCGCGCGGCGTCGACGCCAGCTCCGGGCAGAACGTCCACTCCATCGACTTCGGCGCCTACACCAAGCCGGGCGCCGGTTACACGCTGACGGCCGACGGCGAGACCAGCCGGCCGTTCGACATCGGCGCCGGCGCGTACGAGACCCTGCGCTCCGACGCGCTGAAGTTCTACTACCCGCAGCGCAGCGGCATCGCGATCAGTGACGACCTGCGCCCCGGCTACGGCCGTCCCGCCGGCCACGTCGGCGTCGCGCCGAACCAGGGCGACACGACCGTCCCCTGCCAGCCCGGGGTCTGCGACTACACCCTGGACGTCTCCGGCGGCTGGTACGACGCGGGCGACCACGGCAAGTACGTCGTCAACGGCGGCATCTCGGTCGCCCAGCTGATGAGCGAGTTCGAGCGCACCAAGAACGCCCCGACGGCCAAGCCCCTGGGCGACGGCGCGCTCCGGCTGCCGGAGAGCGGCAACGGCGTCCCCGACATCCTGGACGAGGCCCGCTGGGAGCAGGAGTTCCTGCTGAAGATGCAGGTCCCCGACGGCAAGCCGTACGCGGGCATGGCCCACCACAAGATCCACGACCAGGCCTGGACCGGGCTGCCGACGCTGCCGCACCTCGACCCGCAGAAGCGCGAGCTGCACCCCGTCTCGACCGCCGCCACGCTGAACCTGGCCGCGACCGCCGCCCAGGCCGCCCGGCTGTTCGCCCCCTACGACGCGGCGTTCGCGGCCAAGAACCTGACCGCCGCCCGCAAGGCCTGGGCCGCCGCCAAGGCCAACCCCGGCCGGCTCGCCTCGCCCTCCGACGGCACCGGCGGCGGGACCTACGACGACGCCGACGTCAGCGACGAGTTCTACTGGGCCGCGGCCGAGCTGTACATCACGACCGGCGAGAAGGAGTTCAACGACTACGTGCTCGCGTCGCCGCTGCACACCGCCGACATCTGGGGCGAGCGCGGCTTCGACTGGGGCCACGTCGCCCAGCTCGGCCGCCTGGACCTCGCCACGGTGCCGAACGCGCTGCCCGGCCGCGACCAGGTGCGCGCCTCCGTGGTCGCCGGCGCGGACAAGTACCTGGCGACGCTCACCGCGCACCCGTACGGCGTGCCCTACAACCCGCCCACCTACGACTGGGGCTCCAACAACCTCGTGCTCAACAACATGGTGGTCATGGCCGCGGCCTACGACATCACCGGCACGCGCAAGTACCGCGACGGCGTGCTGCAGGGCATCGACTACATCTTCGGCCGCAACGCGCTGAACCAGTCGTACGTCACCGGGTACGGCGAGGTGAGCTCGCACAACCAGCACAGCCGGTGGTACACCCACCAGCTCGACGCCACGCTGCCGAACCCGCCCAAGGGCACCCTGGCCGGCGGCCCGAACTCCGGCATCCAGGACCCGCTCGCCGCGGAGAAGCTGAAGAACTGCAAGCCGCAGTTCTGCTACATCGACGACATCAACTCCTGGGCCACCAACGAGCTGACGATCAACTGGAACTCGCCGCTGTCGTGGGTCTCGGCGTTCGTCGCCGACCAGGGCGACGGCACCGTGAAGGCCCCCGGCACGTGCCAGGTCACCTACACCACGCACGGCCAGTGGCCCAGCGGCTTCACCACCCAGGTCACCGTCAAGAACACCGGCGGCACGACGGTGGACGGCTGGAGCCTCAAGTGGTCGTTCCTCGGCGGGCAGAAGGCCGGCCAGTCCTGGAACGCCGGGCTCACCCAGAGCGGCGCGACCGTCACCGCGAAGAACGTGTCCACCAACTCCAAGATCAGGCCGGGACAGTCGATCACGTTCGGCTTCCTCGGCACCACCTCCGGCGGCGCCAACCCCAACCCCGACCTGTTCACCCTCAACGGCGCCGCCTGCGCCTGACCCCTTCCCTTCCCGCCCCGATCGCCCCTGACCCGGCCGGCCGCCTCCCCCGGCCGGCCGGGAACGGGCCCGCAGCGGCAGGCGTTATGGTCGTGCGCATGATCGGAGCCATCTGGGTCGACGAGGCGGTCACCCTCCTGCGGCCGGACTTCCACGTCCTCGCCATCGGCGCGTACGGCCTGCGCAACGGGCCGTCCGACGAGCGTTCGCGCGCGTGGCTGGCCGAGGCGGCGGCGACCGCGGCGCGGCCCGACCACGAGAAGATCCTGGCCTGGCAGGACGCCTACCGGGCCTTCGGCGCCAAGCCACAGCGCACCCGCCCCTCGGTCGACGCGCTGGTGCGCCGGATGCCGCCTCCCGAGATCAACCTGGTCGTGGACGCCTACAACTCGGTCAGCATCCGCCATGTCCTGCCCGTCGGCGGCGAGGACCTGGCGCACTACGAGGGCACGGCAAGGCTCGTCCGGGCGAGCGGCGACGAGCCGTTCGACGCCGTCGAGAAGGGGGAGACGGTCATCGACCATCCCGAGATCGGCGAGGTGGTCTGGCGGGACGACCGCGGGGTCACCTGCCGCAGGTGGAACTGGCGCCAGTGCGTGCGCACCCGCATCACCGAGAGCACCGTGGACGCGCTGTTCCTGCTCGAGCGGCTCGCGCCGATGTCGCTGGAGGAGCTGTCGGCGGCGGAGGACGAGCTCCGCGGCCTGCTGCGCGAGATCACGCCCAGCGTGCGCGTCGAGTCACGGCTCGTGGGCCCCGCCTGAACTCCCGCCCTGTCCGCGCCGGGCCACGGCTCGTGGGCCCGCCTGTCCTTCCGCCATGTCCGCGCCCGCGCAAACCCGCCGGGCGGGCATGTGGCGACGCCGCGAGAGCGACGGTCCTGAAGGTGAGCATGGCCTCACCCCCCGGACTGACTACCTGGGCGTGACCAGTTTGAACGGTCCTGGGATGATCGGGCGTGAGCCCGGCCACAGAGCGCACACGTTACTTCTGCGGGCGAGTAGCCTTGGACAGGTTCTTCAATCAACAACGCCGATCTGCGGAAGAGGGCGATTTCCGCCGTGTCGTCTGAGTCGTCGCGGACAAACCCCATGACCAACTTTGGCCAGAACGAGTGGCTTGTCGACGAGCTGTACCAGAAGTACCTCCAGGACCCCGAGTCTGTCGACCGCGCCTGGTGGAACTTCTTCGCTGATTACAACCCCAACTCCGGCACGAGCCGCACGCAGGCGCCCGAGGGGTCCAACGGCACGACGGCCGACGCCGCAGCCGCGACCGCGACCGCACCGCCGCCGCAGCCCGCGCCGGCGAAGGCCGTTCCCCCGGCCGCCCCGACGACTCCGGCTCCTAGCGCGCAGCCCCAAAAGGCCAAGCCCGCGCCGGCCACCCCGTCCGGCGCCGAAGAGGTGCGGCTGCGCGGGGCGGCCGCCCGCACCGCGCAGAACATGGACCTCAGCCTGGCGGTCCCCACCGCCACGAGCGTCCGCGTGGTCCCAGCGAAGCTGCTCATCGACAACCGCATCGTCATCAACAACCACCTCTCCCGCGGTCGCGGCGGCAAGGTGTCGTTCACTCATCTCATCGGGTTCGCCATAGTCAAGGCGCTCGCCGCGATGCCTGACATGAACCACTCCTATGCCGAGATCGACGGCAAGCCGACGCTGATCAAGCCCGAGCACGTCGGCCTGGGCCTCGCCATCGACGTGCAGAAGAGCGACGGCACCCGCCAGCTCCTCGTCCCGTCGATCAAGAACGCCGGAACGTTCGACTTCCGCCAGTTCTGGACCGCCTACGAAGAGATCGTCCGCAAGGCCCGCAGCGGCAAGCTCGGCGTGGACGACTTCGCGGGCACGACGATCAGCCTGACCAACCCCGGCACCATCGGCACCGTCCATTCGGTCCCGCGCCTGATGCCGGGCCAGGGCACGATCATCGGCGTCGGCGCGATGGAGTATCCCGCCGAATACCAGGGCGCCTCCCCCGAGACGCTCAACCGCCTGGCGGTCAGCAAGGTCATGACGCTGACCAGCACCTACGACCACCGCATCATCCAGGGTGCGCAGTCGGGCGACTTCCTGCGCCGCATCCACCAGCTCCTGCTCGGCCAGGACGGCTTCTACGACGAGGTCTTCCAGTCGCTGCGCATCCCCTACGAGCCGGTCCGCTGGGTCCAGGACATCTCGGCCACCCACGACGACGACGTCGCCAAGTCGGCCCGCGTCATCGAGCTGATCCACGCCTACCGCGTGCGCGGCCACCTCATGGCCGACACCGACCCGCTCGAGTACAACCAGCGCAAGCACCCCGACCTGGACATCAAGTCGCACGGCCTCACCCTGTGGGACCTCGAGCGCGAGTTCGCCACCGGCGGCTTCGGCGGCAGGCCGCTGATGAAGCTGCGCGACATCCTCGGCGTGCTGCGCGACTCCTACTGCCGCACGGTCGGCATCGAGTACATGCACATCCAGAACCCCGAAGAGCGGGCCTGGATCCAGAGCATGGTCGAAAAGCCGCACGCCCGGCCGAGCCGCGAAGAGCAGTTGCACATCCTTCGCCGGCTCAACACCGCCGAGGCGTTCGAGACCTTCCTCCAGACCAAGTACGTCGGGCAGAAGCGCTTCTCGCTGGAGGGCGGCGAGTCCCTGATCCCGCTGCTCGACTCGGTGATCAGCGACGCCGCCGACGAGGAGCTCGACGAGGTCGTCATCGGCATGGCCCACCGCGGCCGGCTGAACGTCCTCGCCAACATCGTCGGCAAGTCCTACGCCCAGGTGTTCGGCGAGTTCGAGGGCAATCTCGACCCGCGCAGCGCCCACGGCTCGGGTGACGTGAAGTACCACCTCGGCGCGTCCGGCGACTTCACCACGCCCCGCGGCAAGAAGATCGCCGCGTCGGTGGTGGCCAACCCCTCCCACCTGGAGGCCGTCGACCCGGTGCTCGAAGGCGTCGTCCGCGCCAAGCAGGACCTCCTCGAGCGCGGCGAAGAGGGCTTCACCGTCCTGCCGGTGCTCGTGCACGGCGACGCGGCCTTCGCCGGGCAGGGCGTGGTGGCCGAGACGCTCCACCTGTCGCAGCTGCGCGGCTACCGCACGGGCGGCACGGTGCACGTCGTGGTGAACAACCAGGTCGGCTTCACCACCTCCCCCGCCTCCTCCCGCTCAAGCGTGTACGCCACCGACGTGGCGCGTATGATCCAGGCGCCGATCTTCCACGTCAACGGCGACGACCCCGAGGCCGTGGTCCGCGTGGGGCAGCTGGCCTACGAGTACCGCAAGAAGTTCCGCAAGGACGTCGTCATCGACCTGGTCTGCTACCGCCGCCGCGGGCACAACGAGGCCGACAACCCGAGCTTCACCCAGCCCCTGATGTACGACCTGATCGACGCGAAGCGCTCGATCCGGAAGCTGTACACCGAGGCGCTGATCGGGCGCGGCGACATCACGGTCGAAGAGGCCGAGCAGGCGCTGCGCGACTACCAGGAGCAGCTCGAGCGGGCCTTCACCGAGACGCGTGAGGCCGGCAAGAAGCCCCTGGAGCCGGGCGCGGTCGTCAAGCCGGCCCCCGACGAGGTGGTGCCGTGGTCGCACGACGACACCCCGTCCGCGATCTCCGAAGAGACGATCAAGCGGGTCGTCGAGACGCAGCTCACCCTGCCCGAGGGCTTCACGGTGCACCCGCGTCTGGCCCCGGTGCTGCAACGCCGCGGCCAGATGATCACCGAGGACGCCGTCGACTGGGCCATGGGCGAGACGCTGGCCTTCGGCTCCCTGCTGATCGACGGCCATCCGGTCCGCCTCGTCGGGCAGGACTCCCGCCGGGGCACCTTCGGCCAGCGGCACGCCGTGCTGGTCGACCGGGTCACCGGCGAGGACCACACGCCGCTGAAGGCCTTCAACCAGGGCACCACGAAGTTCTACGTCTACGACTCCCTGCTGTCGGAGTTCGCGGCCATGGGCTTCGAGTACGGCTACAGCGTCGTGCGACCGGACGCCCTGGTCGCCTGGGAGGCGCAGTTCGGCGACTTCGCCAACGGCGCGCAGTCGATCATCGACGAGTTCATCTCGTCCGGCGAGCAGAAGTGGGGCCAGCGCTCCTCGGTCGTGCTGCTGCTGCCGCACGGCTACGAGGGCCAGGGGCCCGACCACTCCTCCGCCCGCATCGAGCGGTTCCTGCAGATGTGCGCGCTGGACAACATGACGGTCGCCCAGCCGACCACGCCGGCGAACTACTTCCACCTGCTGCGCTGGCAGGTGCTGTCGAACCGCCGCAGGCCGCTGATCGTCTTCACGCCGAAGTCCCTGCTGAGGCACAAGGCGGCGGCCTCGGCGACCGCCGAGTTCACCTCCGGCGCCTTCCGCCCGGTGATCGGCGACGCCACCGTCACCCCGTCGAACGTCAGGCGCGTGGTGCTCTGCTCCGGCAGGGTCTACTACGACCTGGCGGCCGCCCGTGACAAGCAGGAGCGCACGGACGTGGCGGTCGTGCGGCTCGAGCGCATCTACCCGTTCCCGGCCGAAGAGCTGCGCGCCGAGCTGTCGCGCTACGGCGCGGACACCGAACTGGTCTGGGCGCAGGACGAGCCCATCAACATGGGCCCGTGGCCGTACCTCACCCTGAAGTTCACCGAGGAGCCCGGCCTGCTCGACGGCCGGCGGCTGCGCCGGGTGTCGCGTGCGGCCAACTCCTCCCCGGCGGCCGGCTCGCACGCCACGCACGACGCCGAGATCGAGCACATCGTCGCCGAGGCTCTCGGCTGACCGATCACGCCGGTCATCCGCATCACAGAAGTCCCCCACAGGCGTCCTGTGGGGGACTTCCCCATATGTCTGCCTATGCCATGGAGGATCGATGTATTTCACTGACAGGGGCATCGAAGAGCTGGTCGAGCGGCGCGGCGAGGAGGAGGTCGGCATCATCTGGCTGGCCGAGCGGCTGCGCGAGTTCGTGGACCTCAACCCCGAGTTCGAGGTCCCGGTCGAGCGCCTGGCCACGTGGCTGGCCCGCCTGGACGACGAGGACGACTGACGGCGACGACCTTCGCCGAACGCGATACATCTTGACTTCTCGCCAACGCGATATATCGTGTCCAGTGGAAGCATCCACAACGTCGTCGAAGGGCGAGACCATGCCCAGATGGACCATCGACAAGCCGGAGAAACTCACGTTCGAGGCGGTGAGCGAGCTGAGCGTCCGCATCGTCGCCGGCCGCCTCGCCGTGCTCGCCAGTGACGGGCCGCCGAGCCTCGAAGTGAGCGACATCGAGACGCCCCCGCTGATCGTCGAGCATGACGAGAACGGCCGGCTGACGGTGGCGTACAAGGATCTCACCTGGGACGGCATCCTCGGCTGGCTGCGGCCCGGCCGGCGCGACACCACGCTGACCCTCACCGTCCCCAAGGACTGCCCGGTCCAGGCCGGGGTGATCTCCGCCTCCGCGGTCGTCGCCGGCTTCGAGAGGCGCACCAACGTCAAGAGCGTGTCCGGCGAGATCGTGCTCGACGGCGTCAGCGGCCAGATCGAGGCCGAGACGGTGTCCGGCGCGGTCGAGAGCCGGGGGCTGGCCGGAGACCTGTCGTTCACCAGCGTCGGCGGCGAGCTCACCGTGGCCGGCGGCACGCCGCGCCGCCTGCGCGCCAACACCGTGTCCGGCCGCATCACAGCCGACCTCGCGCTGCCGCCGACCGGCCACGTCACCCTGCACAGCGTCTCCGGTGCCATCGTCGTGCGGCTGCCGGGCACCGTCGACGCCGACGTGTCGCTGCGCTCGACGTCCGGCCGGTTGAACAGCGCGTTCGCGGGCCTTGACAACAGCAACCGCCCCGGTGCCAAATCGATGTCCGGCCGGCTCGGCGGAGGCATGGCCTCCTTGTCGGCGGTCACGGTGTCGGCCGACGTGACGCTTCTGAGGAGAGACCAGTGAGCCCCGTTTTCGCCCATGGCCGCCTCCGGCTGTACCTGCTCAAGCTGCTGGAAGAGAGCCCGCGGCACGGCTACGAGGTGATCAGGCTGCTGCAGGACCGCTTCCTCGGCGTCTACTCGCCCTCCCCCGGCACGATCTACCCGCGGCTGGCCCGCCTGGAGGAGGAAGGCCTGGTCACCCACGAGGTCGTGGACGGCAAGAAGGTCTTCACGATCACCGCCAAGGGCCGCGCCGAGCTGGAGGCGCGCATGGACGAGCTGGCCGACCTGGAACAGGAGATCTCGCAGTCCGTCCGCGACATCGCCCGCGAGGTCAAGGAGGACGTCCGCGACACCGTGCGCTCCCTGCGCGACGAGCTGACCCAGATGGCCCGGGAGGTGCGCCAGACCGGCCGCGAGGAGCAGCGGGAGGCCAAGGACGAGTTCCGCACCGCCAAGGAGGACTACCGCCAGGCCTGGCGCGAGCAGAAGCAGGTGTGGAAGGAGCAGAAGCAGGAGTTCGAGCGGCAGAGGCGGGTCTGGAAGGAAGAGACCCAGCGCTGGAAGCAGGACTGGCTGCGCGGGGCATGGGGCGGCGCCTGGCAGGGGCACGGCTCACGCGACCGCGACGCCGAGCTCGGCCGCATGCTGGCCGAGTTCGTCGAGGAGATCCGCGGCGCCGCGGCGGCGTCCTCGGTGAGCGACGAGGCCCTCGCCACCGCCCAGGACGCCCTGTACGAGGCGGCCACCCGCATCCGTTCCACGCTCCGATGATGATCCTGTACGGCTTCCGCCCCCCGCTGCTCCGCCTCGGCGCCCACCCTCAGTCGTGCGCGCCGTGGAACGACCAGCCGGAAGCCGTCCAGCAGGACGAGGCCGCCGAGCAGGACGGCCTCGCCGGGCGTCTCACCCGCCCGCGGGCAGCGTGAAGACGACCTTCCCGAACACCTCACCCCTCTCCAGCGCGGCGAACCCCTCCTCGGCCCGGCCGAGCGGCAGCACGCGGTCCACGATGGGACGCACACCGGTCTGCTCCAGGAACGTGGCGAGCCGCCCGAGCTGGTCGCGCGTGCCCATCGTCGAGCCGACCACCGACAACTGCAGGAAGAAGACGCGGTTCAGATCGGCCGGCGGCACCGCGCCGCTCGTCGCCCCCGAGACGACGATGCGGCCGCCCGGCCGCAGCGATTTCAGGGAGTGGTCCCAGGTGGCCTGCCCCACCGTCTCCATCACCGCGTCGACCCGCTCGGGCAGGCGGGCTCCCGAGGCGAACACCTGGTCGGCGCCGACTTCCAGCGCCCCGGCCCGCTTGTCCTCCGAGCGGCTGGTCGCCCACACCCGATAGCCGCCCGCGCGGCCGAGCGCGATGAGCGCGGTGGCCACCCCGCCGCCGGCCCCCTGGACGAGCACGGTGGACCCGGGTTGCAGCCCGGACTTCTCGAAGAGCATCCGGTAGGCGGTCAGCCACGCCGTCGGCAGGCAGGCGGCCTCCTCGAACGAGATCGCGGCCGGCTTCGGCACCAGGTTGGCGCGCGGGACCACGACCCGTTCGGCGAACGTGCCGTCGTGGACCTCCGACAGCAGCGAGCGTCTGGGGTCCAGCGTCTCGTCGCCCTCGACCGGGGTGCCGATCACCGCGTGCACGATGACCTCGTTGCCGTCCTCGTCCACGCCGGCGGCGTCGCATCCGAGGACGATGGGGAGCCGGTCCTGACGGATGCCGACGCCCTTGAGCGTCCACAGATCGTGGTGGTTGAGCGCGGTCGCCTTGACGGTGACCACGGCCCACCCGTCGGGGGCCTTCGGCTCGGGATGCTCGCCGAGGGCGAGCCCGGCGAGAGGGTTGTCTGGGTCGGTGCTTGCGCATGTCACGGCGAACATGGCCGCACCCTACCGCCGAGATCGACCTTGTCCCGCGCTCCCACCCCTCGCGCGCGAGGCCGCGCGCCCCTGGTTCGGCTCTCCACGGGAGGAGAAACCCGTCGATATCATCGCGAAATCCCGGAAAGCCTCCCTTGGGGCCAACCGCTTCGCCACGGCGTGTTCGCCGACGCCTGCGGCGATTGTCCGAATAAGACCGCAATCACGGACAGATCATCACAATACGCATCCGCCGACACGCGCACACCACAGAAATTTCACGCTGCCACGCTGAATGGCTGATGCGGGTCGTCCGATTTTTACCCGGAGCCGCTTTCCGCGCTGTGGCAGGGCTTCCAGCGCTTGGAGCAGCCCGAACGCCGCCCGACTTATCACGAAAAATGGCCGAGTAGCCGCCTTCTGTTTTTTGCAATTACCGCGCCGCTTACGCGAATCTCCCGCATGTCGGACAACGGTATTGAGGTCGACCATGAGTAGGGTCGGACATGCAGGCGCGCCAGCATCGAGGTGCTCCTTTACTTTGAACTGCAGAAAGAAAAGGACCGCTTTATGATAGACGTCGGTCATCCACGCTCTCTCCAACGTAATGTCGGTCGTTCATGGCTGACGGCAGCTCTCACGGGCGCTCTCGCGATGGGCGCGCTCGCCGCGGCACCCGCCAGTGCGAGCGCGGTCACGGCCCCGCAGGACCTCGGCACGAAGGCGGCATCCCTGCTTCCGGCCGGGCCCGTGAAGCCCGGGTTCACCGTCACCGTGCGGCGGGCCATCGCCACGACCACGACACTCACCTCGTCACGCACCACGTCCCGGCGAGGCGACGCGGTCACCTTCACCGCCACGGTGACGGCGACCGGTACCAGCATCCTTCCGACCGGCAAGGTCGTCTTCAAGAACGGCACCGTGGAGCTCGGCACCGTCGACCTCCTGACCGGCGGCCAGGCGACCCTGACGACGACCACCCTGGCCGAGGGCACCCACGCCATCACCGCCCAGTACCTGGGCAACACCTCCTTCGACCCCAGTGGCATCGCGACGCTCGTCCATCGAGTCGAGTCCGAGAAGAAGGAAGCGGCCAAGTCCGACCACGATGACGAGTGGGACGACCAGGACGACTCCAAGCTCAGCCGCCACGACGACGAGGACGAGCGTCACTGCAGGCGCCTGAAGGACGCCGAGGACCGCCACGGCATCTCCTCGCACCACACCAAGGAGGAGTGGGAGAACCTGCGCCGCCGCTGCGACAAGTGGTGGCACGACGAGAACGACAAGACCATCCTGCTCGACAAGGGCATCCGCCGGCACATCGAGGGCTGGTTCGACCACGGCGGCGGTCACCGCGAGTACTGGGACTCCAAGCGTCACCGGTGGGTGCCCATGCACAGGCACCACGAGAAGCCCTACCACCACAAGAAGCACTACAAGAAGGAGCGGCCGCGGCCGGTCCATCACTTCGCCGTGACGGGTTGATCCACCGTCCCGGGGCCACGAGGGCCCGTCCGATCACCTGGACGGGCCCTCCGGCTCGCCTCCCGCGAACCGCGAAGAGCAGCAGCCAGTAATTCCGGGGGTCCCCATGTACGTTCGCCGCCGATCCACGCGCACCTTCGTCATCGTCGCCGCGGTCGTCGCCACGGTCCTGCTGGGCCTGGCGATGCTGGTGATCTTCACGAACTGGAAGTTCGACCGCGAGCTCGCCACCCCGCCGGCCACGCCCACCCCGGTCAAGCCCATCCCTCCGGCGAAGGTGACCGCCAAGCAGTTCGCCGCCCTGCCTCGATCGACGACGTGGACCACGATCAGCAAGGCCGGACCCGACCCGGAGCCCTACGCCGCCAATGACGGCCACGTCGTGCACCCGCGCGCCCCCAAGGTGGTCTACGCCGAACCCGGCGGCCCCGCCATCGCCGTTCTCCCCACCACCCAGCTCGACAAGCCCACCTGGCTCCCGGTGGTGGAGACGCGCCCCGGCTGGATGCGCGTCCTGCTCCCGAGCAGGCCCAACGGCTCCACCGGCTGGATCCACACCGGCGACGGCAAGACCACGGAATCGCACAGCCCCTACGAGGTGCGCATCGACCTGTCGACGCGCCGGCTGACCGTGCACGAGGACGGCCGGGAGACCGGATCATGGCGGGTCGCCATCGGCACCAAGCAGACGCCCACGCCCGTCGGCCGCACCTTCCTGCTCGCCGCGCTCTCCCCCTCCGGCGTGGACTACAGCCCGGTGATCCTGCCGCTCGGCGCGCACTCGGAGAAGCTCAAGACCTTCGACGGCGGCCCCGGCACCGTGGGCCTGCACGGCTGGCCCGACAAGAGCGTCTTCGGCCAGGCCATCTCCCACGGCTGCGTCCGCCTCCCCAAAGCCGCCCTCGACGCCGTCACCCACCTCCCCCCCGGCACCATGATCATCATCACCGACTAACCCCTCCCCTGTGGCCCCTCCGCGACGACAAGCCCGTCATTTCCGCACCCCCGGAAGATCAGCACTCCGCGATCGGTAATGCACAGAACGTCACATCGACCGACGGTCAGCAGAAGCGGCCGTCCTGCTCCCTTGCGTACTTCGTTCAGGAGACGGAGTCCGTGTGGAAGTGGACGGCTGAGCCGTCCCTTTCAGCTTCAGCGGGGGCTGCGACCGCTCGGCGGTAGGCGCCGGGGGTCACTCCGTAGCAGCGGGCGAACCAGCGGGTCAGGTGGCTCTGGTCGGTGAAGCCGGTCGCCGCCGCGGCGTCCGCCGGCGACCGCCCCTGGGCGAGGAGCCTGCGTGCCGCGCGCAGCCGGAGCTGGCGCTGATAGTCACTGGGCGACATGCCGTACATCTCGTGGAACGCGCGGTAGACGGCGAACCGGCTGCGCCCGGTGGCCGCCGCGAGGTCGTTCGCCGAGACCACGTCGCCCTCCAGGTCGTGCAGCAGCTCCCGCGCCACGCGCGCCGTACCGGCCTCCGCGGGGCCCGCCCTGCCGCCGGCGCCCGGCCACACGGCCGCAAGGTCGGACGGGCGCCGGCCCCGCCCGGCGAGGGACACCGGCACGCGCCCGCTCGCATGGCGCACCATGGCCGGCACGGCCGCGTCGAGCACCTCGTCCCGGCGCAGCGCCGTCGCCTCCCCGTCCCCGACCAGCGCCATGTGCAACCGCCGCAGGCGATCGGCCAGCAGCGGATCCGTCACCACCGGCTCGGTGAACAGCGGCAGCCCCATCCGCCTGCCCGCGGCCTCCCCCACCACCTCGGCGACCAGTTCAGGGCCGA
Source organism: Sphaerisporangium dianthi (assembly GCF_042654065.1). Classification (NCBI taxonomy): domain Bacteria; kingdom Bacillati; phylum Actinomycetota; class Actinomycetes; order Streptosporangiales; family Streptosporangiaceae; genus Sphaerisporangium; species Sphaerisporangium dianthi. The sequence goes on from NZ_JBHSFP010000039.1 coordinate 24,697, forward strand.
TATGCACCATGCGGTAGGTGAAACCCACCTGGTCCGCCGCGTGCCCGTCATGCGGATCGTCGGGGTTGAACACCATCACCATGCCGGCCGCGCTCGTGCGAGCGGCGCCCCGGCAGGTGAAGTTCTGTGCGCCGTCCTCCGTCACCCCGAAGGAGTACGTCTCGTGGCTGTGCCGGTGGTAGACGTGCCGAGTGAAGTGCGCGTGCATCGCCTCCAACGGCCGATCGGCGGCCCGCCAGTACCGCGCCCAGTCCCCTCCCATGCCCTCCATTCTGAAGCCCCCCGTCCCCCACCGGCCGGCCTACACCTGAGTCCCCCATAAAGACCGCTACGGTCGCCCACATCGGAAGGTCGCCGCGACCCCACCTCCAAGACCGTCACGGCGCCTCATATCGGAAGGTCGCCGCGACCTCACACCCAAGGCCGTCACGGCCGCCATATCGGGATCATCACCGCAACCCACATCCAACGCTGTCACGGCGCCTCATTTCGGGATCGTCACCGCGGCCCCGCGTCCAAGACCGTCACCGCGGCTCGCACCGGCGTACAAGACGCCGAGCCCCGGCTGTCGCCAAGCTGCTCACCATGCGTTTCGACACGAAGATCGCCATCGTCGTCCGGGAAGACCTGGCCGTCTGGCAGAAGCTCAACGTGACCGCGTTCCTGGCCAGTGCCATCGCCGCGACCTCCGAGGAGGTCATCGGCGAGCCGTACGCGGACGCCTCCGGCAACGCCTACCTCGCCATGTTCCGCCAGCCGGTCCTCGTCTACGCCACCGACGCCGAAGGCCTCGCCCGCACGCACACCAAGGCCCTCGCCCGGAGCATCCCCACAGCCGTCTACATCGAGGACATGTTCAAGACCGGCCACGACGAAGCCAACCGCGCCACCGTCCAGGCCCACCCCGCCGAAACCCTCCCCCTCGTCGGCCTGGCCCTCCACGCCCCCAAGAACCTCCTCGACAAAACCCTCAAGGGCCTCTCCCTCCACCCCTGACCGAGACAGACGCGACGGCCTCCATGCCACCTGCCGGTGACCAAGCCCGGGGTCGGAGGGCAGCGCGGTTAGGATCGGAGATCGCCATCCTCGGCGAACTCGATGCCGCCCTCCGCCTCCACTCGGCCAGGTGTGATCCGACGTGAACTTCCGCGAACCATGGCCCGCCGGCGCGGAAGAGGCCACCGCCCTCCAGTCCCGGCTGCGCCGTTCCGTCACGCGCACCGGCCCGGCCGTCCCCGAGATCCGGCGCCTGGCCGGCCTCGACGTCACCTACAGCAAGGACGATGACCGGCTCATCGCCGCCGTGGTCGTGCTCGACGCCGCCACGCTGGAGGTCCAGGACGTCGTCGTGCACGAGGCCAAGCCGAGGTTCCCCTACCTCCCCGGCCTGTTCTCCTTCCGGGAACTCCCCCCGCTCCTCGCCGCCCTGGAGAAGGTCGACCACCTACCCGACCTGCTGATGTGCGACGGCCACGGCATCGCGCACCCCCGCAGATTCGGTCTCGCCTGCCATCTCGGCGTGGTGACCCAGATCCCGACGATCGGCGTAGCCAAACAGGCACTCATCGGCACGTACGAGGAACCGGGACCCTCGAAGGGAGACCGCTCACCCCTCACCGACCAGGGAGAGGTCATCGGAAGCGTCCTCAGAACCGCCGCCCAGGTCAAACCGGTCTTCGTGTCGATCGGCCACATGATGAGCCTGGAAGTCGCATGCGAGGTGACCCTGAACAGCACCCCGCGCTACCGCATCCCCCAGCCGATACGCCTCGCCGACCAGACCTCCCGCCGCACCCTCAAATCGCCACAAACGTACCTGGTCTCCGACCCGAGGCCGCCCGACGGCTACCAGTCACGACCGGCATAACCGTCAACGTAGCGGTCGAAGGGGCCAAAACGCGCTGAGTCATCCATCAGTAGATGCGTGCAGGTGCCAGACATCCGTCCAGAAGACCAGTTCCGTTTCAGCCGCGCCCGTCGGGTCCACGGCGGCCCGGGGTTCTCCGAGCAGGTCGTACTCGGTGACCCATTGACCGCCCGGGGTGCCGGCGAGCCCGTTGGAGGTGTCCTCGACCTGGACCGATCACCAGTGGGTCTTGCCCCAGCCCAGGTTGCCTGCCGGGACGTCCCACGTGGTCCTGCCACCCAGGCCGCTGATCTCACACCAGTCCCAGGTCCCGGACGGACCCGATGCCCCGAGCAGACCTGGAACCAGTACAGGACGTGACGACACCGACCCCCGAGGTCGCGTACGCGCCCAACGTCGGGGTCAGCGAGCCGACCAGCGGGAATGTGACTCATGTCCCGACCCTCGTCAACCTCTTGAATTGCGCATCGGGGTGTCAGAAGCCGAAGACGGCGCCGGTGACGGCTTTCAGTTCGCAGCGGTTGCCGAAGGTGCGTTCGTAGGACAGGCGGCTGCTGTCCCACAGGCCGGCGCCGAAGACGGTGACGGGGTCGTACTCCTTGGTGCAGTTGGCGTCCGGGGAGACGTGCAGCTCGTTCAGGTCGGCAGAGACGCGTTCGAGTTGCTTGCAGGCGTCGGCGGCCTTCGGGTGGCCGCCGGAGGGCGGGCCGCATTGGAGGAGGACGGCCTTGTCGGCGGGGGTGGGCGACTCGCCCCTGGCGACCGTCAGCAGGAGCACGCGGCTCACCCCCTTGGCCGGCGCCTCGCGGATCGCGGATCCGAAGGCGGTCTCCTCGATCGGGACCCGGGGGATGGTCTCGGCGGCCGGGCCCGCCGGGAGCTGCCGGGGGATGGCGGCGGTGTCGGTGGTGGGCGTCGGCGACAGGGCCGCCGCTGCGCCGAGGAGCAGGACCGCGCAGGTCAGGCCCGTTGCGAGGCGTCGCATGCGTTTCCCCCGATCTTTCTCGCGATGGTGGCGGTCGGCGTCCTCCCGCCCTTTGGGTCGAACGTTCTCGTCATCTGTGGCGCCGCAATCCCGCCCGGGGGTGCCGTCATGCGCTCAGGCAGCGTGGCGAACCGTCCTGAGAGCCGAGCGACAAGCCGAATGCGACGCACCAGATATCTCTCCGGTTCCACCGGTTTCATAACAACCAGGTAACACACCGGTCGTTTTGTCCCATTTGGGGGTCAGTGGCCAAGATCGTCGCAGTACGGTCGTCAGGTCTCTTTACGTACGCATGGGTCCTTCCCGGGCAACCCATGACATAGAAGGAGTTCAATGAACACCCGAGCAAAGCGCCTGATCCTCCCTCTCGGTGGCGCCCTCATCGCCACCGGCATGATCGGCGCGACCCTCACCACCACCGCCAGTGCCGAGACCAAGCCCACCCCGGTGAAGTCCGGCAAGCTGGCGAACAACGGGACCGACGCGAAGGCCATCGCGGGCGCCTGGACCCCCAGCAAGCTCAAGGCGGCGACGCACTACAACGAGGACTCCTCGCTGTCGGCGAAGCTGAAGGCGAGCACGAGCAAGGCCTCCGCCGACGGCAAGGCCGGCTCCATCGCCCCGACCGGCGACGGCGACAAGACCGCCGGAACGTCGAAGAACGTCAACCTGCCGACCAACGTCGGCAAGGTGTTCTTCCAGGTCGACGGCAAGCCCTACTGGTGCTCCGGCACCTCCGTCCAGTCGAAGTACCACAACCTGGTCGCCACGGCCGGGCACTGTGTGTACGACACGGACAAGAACAAGTACGTCGACAACTTCGTCTTCATCCCCGGCTACTACCAGGGCAAGGCGCCGTGGGGCATCTACGTCGGCGCGAAGGTCAACCTCCACAGCGACTTCACGGTCTATGAGGACTACGACTTCGACTACGCCTTCGTCAACGTCTACGACGGCATCAAGCAGACCGGCGAGAAGACCGTCGACAAGGCGACCTTCGACGCCTACAAGGGTCCCAAGTGGGCCAAGGACGTCGAGATCACCAAGGACGAGTACCAGAAGAAGGTCGACGAGAAGGGCGGCGAGACCGCCGACGCCTGGTCCAAGTCGACCGGCTCCGAGACCGTCCTTCCCTGGGGCGCCGCCGGCGGCCAGAAGGTCCTGAAGGAAGTCACCAAGGACGAGTACGACAAGGCCCCCGCGGCCAACGCCAAGGTGAACTACGCGAAGGCGCCGGCCAAGACCGCCACGGAGTTCGTGGACGAGGTCACGTACAACAAGTACACGGGCCCCGGCTACAAGAAGATCGTCGACTCGGCCTACACCATCACCCATTACTACGTGAAGTACTGGGTGAAGAAGGCGACCACGGTCAAGTACTACAAGACCGTGTTCACCATCAAGACCTTCGTGGCCGCGGGCCGTCTCGGCGACAACGTCGGCGGCCAGGGCTTCACCTGGAACCGCAGCACGAAGGCGAAGCAGTTCAGCTTCGGCTACCCGACCGCTTCGCACCTCGACGGCAACAAGGCCTACACCGGCGAGACCATGAAGTGGTGCTACGGGCAGACGGCCGCCGCCCCGGCCGTGTCCAAGTACAAGGCCGAGGAGCAGCTCGCCATCAAGTGCGCCTTCACCCCTGGCGCGACCGGCGGCCCGTTCCTCATCGTGTACAAGAACGCGAACCGGACCGGCTACCTCAACGGCGTCGTGAGCCTGACTCTCGACACCGACGGCAACGGTCGCTACGACCACATCACGACGCCGTACTTCAACAGCGACACCTACGGCGTCTACAAGGCCGCCGCGAGCCTGTGGACCGGGAAGCTTACGACAAGCTGACCGATCTTAGGGCATGGTAGGGGGCACGGGCGCATGTCCGGCCCCCTACCGGGGCAGTCCGTCGATCGCCGGCCACTCCCCATAACGAAGTGAACCCAGGTCAGCCAAGTACAGTGCCGTTCAGCAAATGATCTGGAAAAATCGCCCTTCACTGCTGTCCGCTGACGACTGACCCTTGGAAGGTACGAAATGCCCCCCCGTGCGAGACGGTTCGCGCTCACTCTCTGCGGCGCACTGGCTGCCGCGAGCGTGATCCTGTCCGCGGGCCCGGCATCGACCGGAGCGCTGGCCGCGGCCCGTTCCGCGCCCGCCGGCATCACGTCCGTCCCCTTGGCGCAGAGCGACACCGACATGCAGAGGGTCGTCGAATGGTGGACGCCCGACCGGCTGAAGCGCGCCAGCAGTTACGCACCCCAGACCTCCGCCGCCGCTCCCGGGACGCCCGCCCCCAGCGCGAGCACCGCGCCCAGCGCGAGCACCGCGCCCAGCGCGAGCACCGCGCCCAGCCGGGCCGCCGGCGCGAAGGGCGCCGGCGCCGCTTCCACGGTGACCACGGCCGCCGCGAAGGCGGACACGACGTCCAAGGCTCCGGCCGCGACCACGGCGGTGCCCGGAACCGTCCCGCTGAAGGCCGCCCCGAAGACGGTGAACTCCCGCAACGTCAACCTGCCGCTCACCGTGGGCAAGGTCTTCTTCCGCAACGGCACCACCGAGTACTGGTGCTCGGCGTCGTCCGTGCACTCGAAATACGGCAACGTCGTCGCCACCGCGGGCCATTGCGCGTACGACGTGAAGAACGGCAAGCCGGTCGATTACTGGATCTTCATCCCGTCCTACGCCGATGGGCAGACGCCGTTCGGCATCTACGTCGGGCACACGCTGTACCTCAACGACACCTACGCGGCCACGGGCGACTTCGACTTCGACTACGCCTTCGTCACCGTCCACCGGGGCTACAAGTGGGAGCCCGACTACGACGCGAACGGCGCCCCCAAGAAGGACGCCAAGGGCCTGCCGACGTACAAGCGCGTCGACACCGGCGTGATGGAGACCAAGGTCGGCGGCCAGGGTTTCGCCTGGAACAGGGGATACACCGTCGCCGCGTACGCCTTCGGCTACCCCGCCGGCCCGCATCCGAACGGCACCAGGCCGTTCGACGGGCGGACCATGCAGTCCTGCCTCACCCGCGCCACCAGGAAGATCTCCACGGAGAAGTGGGAGCTCAACGGCGGCGTGCTGTTCCGAGGGTGCGCGTTCACGGCCGGCGCGAGCGGCGGCCCGTGGGTGATCAAGTACAGCGGCACCAAGCGCATCGGTTACCTCAACGGCGTCAACAGCCTGACGTGGGACCTTGACGGCGACGGCCGCTCCGACGGCGTGTCCTCGCCGTACTTCGACAAGGCCACCTACCTGGTCTACTCCTACGCCTCCCGGCAGAAGACCAGCTGATCCCGCGTCCGCGGAGCGCGTCGAGGCAGCACCTGTGGCCATCGGCACCCTGAACGTCTCGGGTGGTGGAGAGCAGCCCCAGGTTGGTCCGTTCCATCCCCGACCCAGTTGAGAAACGGGCGTTTTGTCTGTTTCGCCGCGCCCGCGAGCCCCTTAGACGTGACCACCCACCCATTCGGCTCCCTCGGTTCCGTGTGATGTGCGTCACACCGGCAGCTCTCCGGTCAAGCCCTGGTTGACTCCCGCCACATGCGCACCAAAGGTCTCAAACCTGGTCTCATCTGGGCGAATGCGCGCGAGTCACAGAGATCCTGACATCCGCTGTCTGCTCGCACGACGATCACAGAAAGATCACGCAGGACGAAGCCCACAAAATCATCACGTTCCGGGTTACCGCCATCAAGATCTTCTCTGTATCTTCATGGCTATCCCTTTACTGACGCATGGGGCGCAGGAAGCGTTCCACGCCAGCCCAAGGAGTTTCCTTGAACACCCGAGTCAAGCGTCTCGCCCTCCCGCTCGGTGGCGCTCTCGCCGCCACCAGCATGATCGGCGCCACCCTGGTCACCTCCGCCAATGCCGCCACCGCGCCGCAGAAGAAGATGGTGTCCCTGGCTTCCGCCAGCAACGCTCAGAAGATCGCCACCTACTGGAAGTCCAACGGTGGCGCGAACCTGAAGGCGGCCGCGCAGTTCACCGGCGCCGAGCAGACCAACCAGAAGATCAAGCTTGGTGGCGGCGACGCCGCTCCTGACGGCAAGGCCGGCTCCATCCTGCCGACCGGTCAGGAGAAGGTCACCCCGACCAAGGTGAAGAACGTCAACCTGCCGAAGACCATCGGCAAGGTCTTCTTCACGGTGGGCGACAAGGAGTACTGGTGCTCCGCGTCCTCCGTGCAGGCCAAGTACCGCAACCTGGTCGCCACCGCCGGACACTGCGTGTTCGACGAGGGTGTTCAGAACGGCGCGCTCGACAACTGGGTCTTCATCCCGGGCTACTACCAGGGCAAGACCCCCTGGGGCATCTACGTGGGTAAGGCCGCCTACACCCACTACGACTTCGCCGTCTACGAGGACTACGACAGCGACTACGCTTTCGTGACCGTCTACAACGGCATCGCCTACGCCGGCGAGAAGCAGGTCACCAAGAAGACCTTCGACGAGTGGGGCGGCTACAAGTACGCCAAGGACGTCGAGATCACGGAGAAGGAGTACAAGCAGCTCGTCGACGAGTTCGGCAAGGACGCTCCGGTCTTCGCGAAGGCCGACCCCGACGCCGAGAAGGTCGTGCCCTACAGCACTCCGCTGGGCAAGACCCCCGCGGGCGAGGTCAAGCTGTACACCAAGGAAGTGACCAAGGACGAGTTCGCGGCTGCCGGCAACGGCAACCACAACTTCAACCAGGCCAACTACAAGAGCTTCCCCCAGGTCAAGGCTGACGTCGTGACCAAGGAGCAGTACGACGCCTACACCGGCAAGGGCTACAAGAAGATCGTCGATGGCGCTTACACCATCGAGCACTACTTCGTCGAGTACAAGGCGATCGTCTCCCCGGGCGCCGTCAAGTACTTCAAGACGGTCTACTTCATCGAGTACTACAAGGACGCGGGTCGCCTGGGCGACAACGTCGGTGGCCAGGGCTTCACCTGGAACCAGAAGGTCGGCCAGCCGGTCTACGCCTTCGGCTACCCCGCGGCCCCGCACCCCGACGGTGACAAGCCGTTCACCGGTGTGACGCCGAAGTGGTGCTACGGCAAGACCTTCGCTGCCGCCGCGGCCGCGAAGTTCAAGGCCGAGGCCCAGATCGGTCTCAAGTGCTCCATGACCGCCGGCTCCTCCGGTGGCCCCTGGATCCTCAAGTACAGCAGCACGAAGCGTCTCGGCTACATCAACGGTGTCACCAGCCTCATCGGCGACGCCGACACGAACGGCCGCATCGACTTCGCGACCTCGCCGTACTTCGACACCGAGACCTACTCGATCTACAAGTCGGCCGCCAACCTCTGGTCCGGCTCGATCGTGACCAAGGACGGCGACGTCGTCACCAAGGCCTGACGTTCTAGCCAGCTAGAGCAGAGCAGTCCAGTAGTTTCTTAGCGGGGCCCGGCATTCGTGCCGGGCCCCGCTTCGCGTTGTACGGCGCCGGCCGGTGCCGAACCTGTCCCGACCAAGCGAACTCGTTCCCGCGCAGAATCCGTCCAGCCGAGCGAGCTCGTCCCCCGGCGGTGTAGATCGCAGATGGCGAACGGGCTGTGGAGACCACCTACGAGGCGCTTCTGTGGCGGACCCGGTCGCGGGGTCCCGGAGCCCCGCCCAGCTCGCCACGTGAGCTCGAAGGCGTCTCGGAGAGGGTCGAGTGCCTTCGCAGGGCGCTTAGACGTAGCGAGACCCTGATTCGGCTCCATCTGGTTGATGTGATCTGCGTCACACCCATCGACATCCCGGACGTAACCGACCACTTACGTCACAACCGAACCAGCCACTGCCAAGCCCCTCTGATCTGCGACTAAGGGGCGATCTTGGGCGACCGCAGAGGGATGACTCACCTGACTGCGGGGTTACGAAAAGGTCACGCCCGGGCGAAGGCCAAAATTCCCCCCGAAACGGCCCCACAGCTCAAGATCTACTCGCTATCTTCATGGCTATCCCTTTACTGACGCATGGCACGCAAGATGCGTTCCACGACAGCCCAAGGAGTTTCCTTGAACACCCGAGTCAAGCGTCTCGCCCTCCCGCTCGGTGGCGCTCTCGCCGCCACCAGCATGATCGGCGCCACCCTGGTCACCTCCGCCAATGCCGCCACCGCGCCGCAGAAGAAGATGGTGTCCCTGGCTTCCGCGACCAGCGCTCAGAAGGTCGCCAACTACTGGAAGTCCAACGGTGGCGCGAACCTGAAGGCGGCCGCGCAGTTCACCGGCGACCAGCAGGTGTCGGGCAAGGTCAAGCTCGGTGGCGGCGACGCCGCTCCTGACGGCAAGGCCGGCTCCATCCTGCCGACCGGTCAGGAGAAGGTCACCCCGACCAAGGTGAAGAACGTCAACCTGCCGAAGACCATCGGCAAGGTCTTCTTCACGGTGGGCGACAAGGAGTACTGGTGCTCCGCGTCCTCCGTCCAGGGCAAGTACCGCAACCTGGTCGCCACCGCCGGACACTGCGTGTTCGACGAGGGTGTTCAGAACGGCGCGCTCGACAACTGGGTCTTCATCCCGGGCTACTACCAGGGCAAGACCCCCTGGGGCATCTACGTGGGTAAGGCCGCCTACACCCACTACGACTTCGCCGTCTACGAGGACTACGACAGCGACTACGCTTTCGTGACCGTCTACAACGGCATCTCCTACGCCGGCGAGAAGCAGGTCACCAAGAAGACCTTCGACGAGTGGGAAGGTTACAAGTACGGCAAGGACGTCGAGATCACGGAGAAGGAGTACAAGCAGCTCGTCGACGAGTTCGGCAAGGACGCTCCCGTCTTCGTCAAGGACTCCGCCTCCGAGAAGATCGTTCCCTGGACGACCCCGAACGCCGTCACGGCGACCAAGGAAGTCACCAAGGACGAGTACGACGCCGCCGCCAACGTTCCGGCCAACCAGAACTTCCACCAGGCGCCCGAGCTGACCGAGAAGAAGATCGTCAGCAAGGAAGAGTACGACGCCTACAACGGCAAGGGCTACAAGAAGATCGAGGACAGCGCGTACACCATCACGCGCTTCTTCCTCGTGTACAAGGTGGAGAAGACCTCGACGGTCAAGTACTACAAGACGGTCTACTTCATCGAGTACTACAAGGACGCGGGTCGCCTGGGCGACAACGTCGGCGGCCAGGGCTTCACCTGGAACCAGAAGGTCGGCCAGCCGGTCTACATCTTCGGCTACCCCGCGGCCCCGCACCCCGACGGTGACAAGCCGTTCACCGGTGTGACGCCGAAGTGGTGCTACGGCAAGACCTTCGCCGCCAAGGCCGCCGCCGCGTTCAAGGCCGAGGCTCAGATCGGTCTCAAGTGCTCCATGACCGCCGGCTCCTCCGGTGCGCCGTGGATCCTGAAGTACAGCAGCACGAAGCGTCTCGGCTACATCAACGGTGTCTCCAGCCTCATCGGCGACGCCGACACGAACGGCCGCATCGACTTCAGCACCTCGCCGTACTTCGACACCGAGACCTACTCGATCTACAAGTCGGCCGCCAACCTCTGGTCCGGCTCGATCGTGACCAAGGACGGCGCTGTCGTCCAGAAGGCCTGACGTTCTCAGAATTAGGAACGGCAGACCCGAGCTGTAAACCGCAGGGTCCGGCATTCGTGCCGGGCCCTGCGGCCTTTTGTGGGCCCATCTCCGTCGTTCCAGCTGTTCACGGTGGAGACGGCGGAGCACCGAGACGGCAGCGATGGCGTGATTTACGTCACATCACGCGAAACGTGTACTCCAGCCCCTCGCCTCGCGCACACGGCTTTGGACCGTTTCCACCTGTGCGAGCCCGGCCCGGCGGATCCGTCCCGGACGTCCCGCCGGACCCTCCGGACCAGCCAGATCGACGTTCTGTTGAGTCTTACGACTCGTTTCTCATGATCAGCCCGATAGGTTGCCTACTGTCCCTTTTGGGATCAGTGGGGCAGGAGTCATCTTCTGCGGCAGAACAAGGAGTCTCATTGAACACCCGAGTCAAGCGATTCGTGCTCCCTCTCGGCGGCGCCGCCGTCGCCGCCGGCATGATCGCGGCATCCCTCACCACCGGCGCGAGCGCCTCCGCGGCGGCCGAGCCGGCCGCGGACAGCATGGCCACCACCACCGCGGCCCTGGAGACGGTGAAGTTCTGGGCGGCCGACGGCGGCAAGGCCCTCAAGGCCGCCACCAAGTACACCGAGGACGCCTCGGTGAAGGGCAAGATCCGCCTCGGCGGCGGCGACGCCGCGCCCGACGGCAAGACCGGCGTCGTGCCGCCGATCGGCCAGGAGAAGGTCGTCCCGACCAAGGTGAAGAACGTCAACCTGCCGCGCACCATCGGCAAGGTGTTCTTCCGCCTGGACGGCCACTTCTACTGGTGCTCCGCTTCCTCCGTCCAGGGCAAGTACCGCAACCTGGTCGCCACCGCCGGGCACTGCGTGTACGACACCGACGCCAACCGCGACACCCTCGACCACTGGGTGTTCATCCCGGCGTTCTACCAGGGCAAGGCGCCGTTCGGCATCTACGTCGGCAAGTCGGCCTACACGCACTTCGACTTCGCCAACTACGAGGACTTCGACAGCGACTACGCCTTCGTCACCGTGTACAACGGTGTCGAGCCGTGGACCTGGAAGGACACCGGCCGCCTCGGCGACAACGTCGGCGGCCAGGGCTTCGCCTGGAACCAGAAGATCGGCCAGACCGTGTACGCGTTCGGCTACCCCGCCGGCCCGCACCCCGACGGCGACAAGCCCTTCACCGGTCTGACGCCGAAGTACTGCTACGGCAAGACCTCCGCGGCCGGGACCGTCTCCGGCTTCAAGGCCGAGGCGCAGATCGGGCTGAAGTGCTCCATGACCGCGGGCTCCTCCGGCGGCCCCTGGATCACGCAGTACAGCAGCACCAAGCGCGTCGGCTACATCAACGGCGTGACGAGCCTGGTCGGCGACTCCGACGCCAACGGCCGGTTCGACTTCGCCACCTCGCCGTACTTCGACAGCGAGACCTACTCGATCTACAGCGCGGCCGCGAACCTGGCCTCGGGCAAGATCGGCAAGTGAGCTCGCGTGACCTCCGCGTCCCTTGAGCGTGAGGTGACGTTCCGCACCCCCTGAGCAGGGTGCGACGAGGGCCCGGCTTCGGCCGGGCCTTTCGTTTTGTCAACCTCACCATTCAGTGAGGGTTTGCTTACTTAATATCCCATTACATGGTTTATGTCCGATTATCCACACTGCTCATACGGCCTAAGTAAAGAAATGACATAGGCTCAAGTTATCCCCTTTGGGACGCATGGGACATAAGTGATGTTCCTTGTCAGAACAAGAGGAGCTTTATGAGTATCCGAGCAAGACAGCTCATCCTCCCTCTCGGTGCCGCCATCACCGCCACCGGCATGATCGGCGCCGCTCTCACCTCGTCCGCCGGGGCCACGGCCAAGCCCCAGCCGACGAACGTCTCCCTCGCCTCCAGCAAGGCCAAGGCGAGCGAGACCGCGAAGTTCTGGAGCGCGAACGGCGGACGGCAGCTCAAGGCCGCCACCCGCTACTCCAACGACTCCTCCGTCAACGGAAAGGTCAAGTTCGGCGGGAGTGACGCCAAGCCCGACGGCAAGACCGGCGTCGTGCCGCCGATCGGCCAGGAGAAGGTCACCCCGACCAAGGTGAAGAACGTCAACCTGCCGCGCACCATCGGCAAGGTGTTCTTCCGCGTCGACGGCAGGCCCTACTGGTGCTCGGCGTCCTCGATCCAGTCGAAGTACCACAACCTCGTCGCGACCGCGGGGCACTGCGTGTACGACACCGACCGCAACCGCGACACCCTGGACCGCTGGGTGTTCGTCCCGGCGTTCTACCAGGGCAAGGCGCCCTACGGCATCTACGTCGGCAAGTCGGCCTACACGCACTTCGACTTCGCCAACTACGAGGACTACGACAGCGACTACGCCTTCGTCACGGTCTACAACGGCATCGACGCACGCACCTGGAAGGACCGCGGCCGCCTGGGCGACAACGTCGGCGGCCAGGGCTTCGCCTGGAACCAGAAGATCGGCCAGTCGGTCTACGCGTTCGGTTACCCCGCCGGCCGGCACCCTGACGGCGACAGGCCGTTCACCGGTGTCACGCCGAAGTGGTGCTACGGCACGACCAAGCCCGCGGGCGTCACGGCCGCCTACAAGGCCGAGGCGCAGATCGCGCTGAAGTGCTCCATGACCGCCGGTTCCGCGGGCGGCCCGTGGATCGCCAAGTACAGCAGCACCAAGCGGCTGGGCTACGTCAACGGCGTGACGAGCCTCATCGGCGACTCCGACGGCAACGGCCGTTATGACTTCAGCACCTCGCCGTACTTCGACAGCGAGACCTACGCCGTCTACCGCAAGGCCGCCAACCTCTGGTCCGGCCCCATCCGCTGAGCGCCTTCCCGCGCTGGGCGGACGGCAAGGGCGTGACCGCGCCGCTCACCGAGCGGCAGGGCACGCCCCGCGCCGAGCACGCGGCAGGGCGCCGTCATCGCCCGACCGGCCCGGCCCCAGGACTCCTGGGGCCGGGCCGGCCTCGTTCCCGGCCGCTACGCCGCCGGGGCCAGTTCTCTGCTGCGCCGCACCAGCGTGGCCACCTCGGGCTCCTTGCTCAAGGGCGCGAGCCGCCGTCGCAGGTCGGCGACATAGGACCTGGTGCGCACGGACGAAAGGCCGGCCGCGAGGTCGAGGGCGGAGCCGCCCACATGGCAGGCCTGCTCGACATCCCCGCAGATGGCGTGCGCCGAGGCCAGCAGGGACAGGTTGAACATGCGCCCCCGCACGAAGCGTCCGTCCATGTCGAGGGAGCGGCGCGCGTACCGCACGGCCTGCGCCCCGTCACCGAGGTCGCGGAAGCAGTGGGCGTACTTGGCCGCCAGATACGCCTCGTCGAAGTAGCGGATCCACTCGGGCTCCTCCTCGGGGCTGCGCCGGTCGAAGGCCAGGTCGGCCTCGTGCAGCGCGAGCGCGCACGCCGCGCCGTCGGAGAGACCCGCGTGGGCGTGGGCCTCCAGCACGTAGGCCTCGGCCAGCAGGGACGGGATCTCCGCCCGCCGGGCCGACACCTGGGCGGCCCTCGCGAGATCGAGGGCGTGCCTGGGACGGCCTATATATATGGCCTGGTGCGCCATGCCGGCGAGGATCTCGCCGCCGAAGCCGTGGTCGCCCGCGCCGCGCGCCAGGCTGAGCGCCTGGATGAGGTGGCGCTGGGCGAGCCCGTGCTGCTCCATGTCGTAGGCCATCCACCCGGCCAGCCGGGTCACCCCGGCCGCCGCCGACGCCAGCGCCCTGCCGGTGGCCTCGCCATAAATGCCGTCCTTGAGCAGCGGCGCGACGGCCGAATCGAGATATCTGACGACCGCCGGGCGCACCCGGCCGCCGCCGAAGCGGTTGTCCAGCTCGCCGAACGAGCGGGTGACCTCGCGGATCGCGGCGATGTCGTGGGCGCCGACCTTGCGTACGCCGGAGGCGTGGGGCTTGTCCTCGCCGGACAAGGTGAGCCATCGCAGGGCTCCCGACGAGCCCGCCCCGACGGCGAAGGCGGAGTCGAGGAGGAACCTGCGCCGCTGCAGGTCCGCCCTCCATAGTGCTGTCACGGTCTCGACACCCTCCTGCCACGTATGTGGGAATTCCTGGCCGAGGTCGAGGGGCGTGGCTCCCCCCGCCATACCGAGGTCCTCCGAGGTGTAGGGCCGACCGAGCCGCAGAGCGAAGATCTCGGCGAGGAGCGCCGGCACCGGGTCGCGCGGCTGCTGGCCGTCGATCCAGCGCGACACCGAGCTGTGGTCGTACCTCAGGCCGGTCAGGCCCCGCGCGGCTCCGAGGTCGTTGAGCCTGCGGGCCAGCCCCTTGTGGGAGAAGCCGGCCTCGGCGATGAGGTGCCGAAGAAGGAGGTTGTGCTCGCGTCGCATCGCTCTTTCCCCAAGGAGGATCACGGCGGATCGGTTGTCGGCGCTCCGCCGCGAGCCCTGCTGCGCGCGCTCTCGTGCGCGACTGCCACCCCGGCCGGTAACGGAGGGTTTTTGTTATAGCACGATGCGTGACTCGGTGTGGGAATTCCCAAGACTTGACCCTAGGAGCGATACCTCATGACGAAGCGGCGTCATTTCGGAGGGGATGTTCGACATGGCATGCCGGCGGAACGCGAAGGGCGCCGGGACGCCGTGCACGATGGCGTCCCGGCGCCCGGGAGCGCTGGAGTCCTCCGGCGCAGGAGCGCGGGAGCGTTCGGACGGACTTCTTCCTGGAGCGCGGCGGCGCGCTCGCGCGGGCTACGCGCGCGCGACGCCGTCGAGACGGGCCTGGTCGGCGACGGCGGCGACCACCGCGGGGGCGACGCGCCGGTCGAACGGGCTCGGGATGACGTAGTCCGCCGACAGGTCGTCCCCGACGACGGCCGCGAGCGCGTCGGCGGCGGCGACCTTCATGTTCTCGGTGATCGTGGAGGCGCGGACGTCCAGGGCGCCGCGGAAGACGCCGGGGAAGGCGAGCACGTTGTTGATCTGGTTCGGGAAGTCCGACCTGCCGGTGGCGACCACCCGCGCGTGCCGGCGCGCCACATCGGGGAGCACCTCGGGCGTCGGGTTGGAAAGGGCGAAGACGATGGAGTCGGCGGCCATGGTCGCCACGGCCCGCTCGGAGATCGTCGAGCCCGACAGGCCGATGAAGACGTCGGCGCCGGCCAGGGCCTCTTCGGTGGAGCCGGTGTGGCCGCCGCGGTTGGTGTCCCTGGCGAGGGCCTCCTTGTAGGGGTTCAGCCCTTCGCGGCCCTGGTAGATCATGCCCTTGGAGTCGGAGACGGCGATGTCGCCGATGCCGGCGTTCAGCAGGATGCGCGTGACGGCCACGCCCGATGCCCCGGCGCCGGCGACGACGGCGCGCAGGTCGGAGAGCGAGCGCCCGGTCAGGCGGGCGGCGTTGCGCAGCGCGGCCAGCACCACGATGGCGGTGCCGTGCTGGTCGTCGTGGAAGACCGGGATGTCGAGCAGCCCGCGCAGGCGGTTCTCGACCTCGAAGCAGCGGGGGGCGCTGATGTCCTCCAGGTTGACGCCGCCGAACGACGGCGCCAGCCGGACCACCGTCTCGACCAGGGCGTCCACGTCGGTGCAGTCGAGGCAGATCGGGACGGCGTCCACGTTGCCGAACTCTTTGAACAGCAGCGCCTTGCCTTCCATGACCGGCATGGCGGCGGCGGGGCCGATGTCGCCCAGGCCGAGGACGGCGGTGCCGTCGGAGACGACGGCGACGACGTTGGAGACCCAGGTGTACTCGGAGACGAGTTCGGGCTGGTCGGCGATGGCGGTGCAGACCCTGGCGACGCCCGGTGTGTAGGCGAGGGACAGGTCGTCGGCATCGCGGACCGGGACGGTGGAGCGGACCTCGAGCTTGCCGCCGCGGTGCATCGCGAACGCGGGATCGAGATCAAGGGCTTCAAGAGAAGTGGTGAACGGCGTGACTGCCACAGCGACCCCTGTGTCTAAGGACGGATTCCTTCTGTAGACGCCGCAGGCGAACGAAGGCCCAGGCTTCTGTAGCCGCCCGGCGGCCGTCGTCGTTGACGGTCGTCCTTGGAGGGGGTACGGGGGTCACCCGTTGCTTGATTGTGCCACATGTCGAGACGCCTGCCGATGGCCGCGGCGCCACGATTCCGTGCACCACATCCGCCGTTCAGACGCATCAATCCGGACATATCGCTATTTCTCCCCCTGTTTGAGACTCATACCCGGACGTTCCCGTCGTGATTCCCCCGGCCGTACCCGGCAGCTCGAAAACCCTTACCCGTACGGCTTTCCAGGCCACCCCACCTTGACGCGTGTAATACTCGGTAAGCCGAACCGTCTCTTACCGCTCCGGGGCCGACGTGGATCTGACCTCCTATGCCGAGCTGGCGGTGCTGCTGGTCAACAGCGAGGACGCCCTCGACTCCCTGGAAGGGGCGCGGCGCTTCCTCACCGAGGCCGGGCGAGGGCGGCAGGCGAGCCGCCTCACCCGCGCCGACCTCGAGGCACTGCGCGAACTGCGGCGTGAGCTCGCCGGGGTGTTCGCGGCGGCCGCGCGCCACGACGAGAACGGAGCCGTCGACCGGCTCAACACACTGCTCGTCAGGCACTCCGTGCGCCCGCAGATCTCCCGCCACGACGGGCAGCGCTGGCACCTGCACCTCACCGAGGGCGGGCGGCTGTCCGACGAGTACGCCGCCGGGGCGGTCATGGGGCTCACCACCCTGGTCACCGATCTCGGCGTCGACCGTCTCGGCGTCTGCCAGGCGGCGCCGTGCCGCCGGGCCTACCTCGACACCTCCTCCAACCGGTCACGCCGCTACTGCTCGGAACGCTGCGCCACCCGCGCCAACGTGGCGGCCTACCGCGCGCGCCGCCGCCACCTGAGCGGCCACGGCGCCTGACCCGGCAGGGCCTCTCTCCCCCACCACCCTTGCCACGAGCCTCACGCCGTCAGGCGCGTCACCGCGGGCGCGGGCCGCCCCGCAGCGGCCAGTAGCGCAGCACGACCCGGCCGACCAGCAGCGCGGGCGCGACCGCGCCGAAGTCCCAGCTGTCCTTGCGACCGGGCGCCCGCTGGTTCTCGCTCTCCAGCCACCAGCCGTCGCCGTCCCGCCACGCCGCCCGCTTGACGATCATCCGCGCGGGCTCCGCGGGCAGCCGGGCGACGACCAGGTCGCCGGGCCTGATCCGCGCGTCACGCCGTACGACGAGCCAGTCGCCCGGCCGCAGGACGGGCAGCATCGACTCCCCTTCGACGCGGACCCTCATGAACCACATCCCCCTCAGCTTCCGCGAATCAAGGCGAGTAAGTTGGGAACCCGATAGTGCTGTCTGTTATCAGCATCAAGGAAGGAAACCGATGCTCGCACGACTGCTGCGGCCGGGCCATGTCGCCTCCGCGCACTGCGACCTCCCCTGCGGGATCTACGACCCCGCGCAGGCTCGCATCGAGGCGGAGTCCGTCAGGGCGATCATGCAGAAGTACGCCGACAACGACGATCCCGTGTTCCGGGCCCGCGCTCTGTCGATCAAGGAGGAGCGCGCCGAGCTGGTCAAGCACCACCTGTGGGTGCTGTGGACCGACTACTTCAAGCCCCCGCACCTCGAGCAGTACCCCCAGCTCCACCAGCTGTTCTGGGAGGCGACCAAGCTCGCCGGCGCCGCCGGCGCCAAGGGCACGGTCGACGTGGGCAAGGCCGAGGACCTTCTCGGGAAGATCGACGATATCTCGAAGATCTTCTGGGAGACCAAGGCCGCCTGAGCCTTGCGCAACCCGTTCTCTGGCCTCGCGCGGCGGTTTCCGCGTGAGGCCAGAGGTCTTTCGCGCCCTTGTGAAAACGCCAGGGCACCGGTATGTCAAGGAATGGGCAGCGGGACGTCAGGCAGACCTGCCGCAATTCCCCAAGATCACGACTATCGGCGCGTCCCAGTCCTGCACCATGGGGCACGGGGCGGTAAGTTGCTAATCAGCAGCTCTGTGCGAGGAGGAACGTGACCGACGAGACAGCGACGCGCGCGGACGACATCCCCGGTGGCATCTCGGGGATCCGTGACGCTGTGAGCGTGCGCCTGCCCGCCGCCAGCGCATATCTGTCCGTGCTCCGCACGGCGACCGCCGGGCTGGCGGCACGGCTCGACTTCACGCTGGACGAGATCGAAGATCTTCGCATCGCGGTCGACGAGGCCTGCGCCATGCTGCTCGGCCACGCGGTGCCCGGCACCGACCTGATCGCCGAGTTCGAGCTGACCGGTCAAGAGATGATCGTCCGAGTCGAGGTGAGCACGGTCGGCCAGGCCGAGCCCAAGCGCGACGACTTCGCGTGGATGGTGCTCACCGCGCTCGCCGACGACGTCGACGCCGTGACCGACACCCCCGATCGCATGGCGATCGTGCTCCACAAGCGCCGAGGGTCTGCGAGGCTGTCGTGACCGAGAGGACCCGGGCCGTGGCCGGCAGTGACAGCACCGTCCCCGACAGGGTGCGGGCACGCGGGCTGTTCGGCGAACTGGCCGAGTTGGCCCCCGACGACCCACGCCGCCAGCGCATCCGCGACGAGCTCGTCGAGCTCCACCTTCCTCTGGTCGAATACCTCGCCCGGCGCTTCCGCAACCGGGGCGAATGGCTGGACGACCTGACCCAGGTCGCCACCATCGGCCTGATCAAGTCGATCGACCGGTTCGACCTCGAGCGTGGCGTCGAGTTCTCCACCTACGCCACGCCGACCATCGTCGGCGAGATCAAGCGGCATTTCCGCGACAAGGGCTGGGCGGTGCGGGTGCCGCGCCGCCTGCAAGAGCTCAAGCTCTCGCTGACGAAGGCCATAAGCGAGCTGTCCCAGCGCCAGGGCCGGGCCCCGACCGTGGCCGAGCTGGCGGCCCATCTGCAGATGTCCGAGGAAGAGGTGCTCGAGGGCCTCGAGTCGGCCAACGCCTACTCGACGGTCTCCTTGGACGCCCCCGACTCCGGCGACGACGACGCGCCCGCCGTGTCCGACTCGCTCGGCATCGTCGACGAGTCCCTCGAGGGCGTGGAGTACCGCGAGTCGCTGAAGCCGCTGCTCGAACGCCTGCCGCCTCGCGAGAAGCGCATCCTGCTGCTGCGGTTCTTCGGCAACATGACGCAGTCGCAGATCGCCACCGAGCTGGGCATCTCGCAGATGCACGTCTCGCGCCTGCTCGCCCGCACCCTGGCGCAGCTCCGCGAGGGCCTCACCGCCGAAGACTGAGCAGGCCGCAAGACCCGGCGGCGAACACCGCACCGACCCGAGGACCCGGGCCGGCGAGCACGGCGAGCGCCGTCCGCCGGTCCGGTCACTCTTCGATCATGGCGCGTGTCGTGGCGGGCGCCAGCAGCGCGACGAGCCCGGCCAGCGCGGCCAGGCCGAGGAGCACGCCGATGACCACCTGGTCCGACTGGATCAGCGAGACGGCGACCGGCAGGGCGAAGATCTGCGTGACCACGCCCGGCGCCCGGCTCCACCGGGCCGCCTTAAGCGCGCCCCTGGCCACCCACAGCAGCGCGGCCCCGGCGAGGACGCCGAAGGCCGCGACGATGATCGAACTGCTGACGTCGGCGGGGGTACCGATGATCGTCTCGACTCCGACGTAGCCGCCGAGCACGACGGCGGTGGCGCCCTCGACCGCGAGGATGCTGGCGGCGACGGTCAGCGTCACCGGACGGTTCGACATATCCGGTCACCCTACTTGACCCAGGTCGCGGGTCCTCGACCGGTGGATACGCTGGGCGGCATGCGCGCACTCCTCCTCATCAACCCCGCGGCGACGTCGACCAACCGGCGCACGAGGGACGTCCTCATCCGCGCCCTCGGCGCCGCCGTCGACCTGTCGGTGGAGGAGACCGGCCATCGCGGGCACGCCACCGTGCTCGCGGCCACCGCCCGCGAGAAGGGGTTCGACGTCGTCGCCGTCCTGGGCGGCGACGGCACCGTCAACGAGGTGGTCAACGGCATGGTGGACGGCGACCGTCCAGGACCGGCGCTGATCGTGCTCCCCGGCGGCAGCGCCAACGTCTTCGCCCGGTCGCTCGGGCTGCCCAACGATCCGGTGGAGGCGACCGGCGCGGTGCTGGAGGCCATCCGCGAGGGCCGCCGCCGCACGGTCAACCTCGGCCAGGCGATCTGGGAGGACGGCGTGATGGGCGACGAGCCGTCCGGTGAGGAGCCCGCGCCCGCCGGACGGCAGGGACGCGACCGCCGGTACTTCACCTTCTGCGCGGGTCTCGGGTACGACGCCGAGGTCGTGCGCGCGGTCGAGGGCCTGCGGGGCGCCGGGTACAAGGCGTCCCCGAGCCGCTATGTCAACACGACGTTGCGGCACTACCTCATCACCGACCGCCGCCATCCCGCGCTGCGGCTCGAACGCCCGCACCAGCCGGACATAGACGGCATCTTCCTGGCGATCATCTCCAACACCGCCCCGTGGACCTACGTCGGCAGCCGCCCGATCAACCCCACGCCCTGGGCCGGGTTCGACACCGGTCTGGACATGCTCGGGCTGCGCAAGATGGGCATCATCACCATGTACGGGCTGACCCGGCAGATCATCGGCGAACGGCTCGGCCTGCCCCGCGGCCGCGGTCTGGTCCAGTTGCACGACGAGGAGGAGTTCACGCTGGTCGCCCGGCGCCCCACGGCCTTCCAGCTCGACGGCGACTATCTGGGCGAGCGTGAGCGAGTGACCTTTCGATCCATCCCAGCTGCGTTACAAATTTTGGTCTAATCGGTACAAGCCCGTCACAGTGTGATGCATCCGACATCCATAACCGGCAAAACGTTCTCCCAAACCTCTTGCGTGACCTGGGCACGACTGAAAAGCTCGTCGTGACGTCGGAACGTAGGACCTTTGAGAGTCGACCACGCCCTCGGAGGTCTGCGTCCACGACGGAACTTCCCGGTCCCCACCCTCAGGTCCGGGCAAACGTTCGCCCTGGTTAGTGAAATTGTTCACAAACATCCGTCAGTCTCCGGACGGAGCCGCGAGCTCCACCTACGAAGGAGTGGAACGCATGGACTGGCGCCACCGCGCTGCCTGCCGTGACGTGGACCCCGAGCTGTTCTTCCCGATCGGCAACACCGGCCCGGCACTCATGCAGATCGAAGAGGCCAAGCAGGTCTGCCGAAGCTGCCCGGTCAGCGACCCGTGCCTGAAGTGGGCCATCGAGTCCGGCCAGGACGCCGGCGTGTGGGGCGGCCTCAGCGAGGACGAGCGTCGTGCGCTCAAGCGCCGCACCGCTCGCGCCCGCGCCCGTGCGGGCGTCTGAACCGCCACGCACCTCCTGACCCACGCCCCGCCACTCGCATCCCCCATCCGCACTTCCGGTCCGCCCCAGCGTCGCGGCGGACGGAACCAGGACACGCCGGCGTCGTCACGCACGATCGCGGCGTACGGAACCAGGAACGCCCGGCATCGCCACGCGCGATGGCCGGGCGTAGCAGTCTAACGGGACCTGTCCCGCCGAGCCGCCGCCCCGCACACCGGCGGCGCCGGGGACGGCCCGAGCCGCCGGCCGCTACGCCGGCAGCACCGGGATGGTCACCGAGACCTCGGTGCCCCCGTCCTTGCCGGGCCTGACGGCCAGCCGGCCCGACAGCTCGCCGACGACCAGCGTGCGGACGATCTGCAGCCCCAGACTGGTCGACGCCTCCAGCTCGAACCCCTCGGGAAGTCCCTGGCCGTCGTCGGCCACGACCACGTCCAGCCGCTCCTCGGTGCGTGACACGATCACCTTGACGGTGCCGCTGCCGTACGCGAAGCCGTGCTGGACGGCGTTCTGCAGCAGCTCGGTCAGCACCATGGCCACCGGGGTGGCGATCATCGCCGGCAGCACGCCGAAGCACCCCACCCGGCGGACGACCACGTTGGCCGCCGACACCTCGCCCGTCATCACGATGACGCGGTCGGCGATGTCGTCGAAGTCGACGATCTCCTCGGGCGTGTGGGACAGCGTCTCGTGCACGATCGCGATGGACCCGACCCGCCGCACGGCCTCCTCGAGCGCCTCGCGGCCCTCGGGCACGCGCAGCCGGCGCGCCTGGAGCCGCAGCAGCGCGGCCACCGTCTGCAGGTTGTTCTTCACCCGGTGGTGGATCTCGCGGATGGTCGCGTCCTTGGTGAGCAGCTCGCGCTCGCGGCGGCGCAGCTCGGTCACGTCCCTGACCAGCACCAGGGCGCCGATGCGCCCGCCGCCCACGATCAGCGGGATCGCGCGCAGCTGCACCACGATGGCCCCCGCCTCCACCTCGGTCTCGCGGGGCGTGCGCCCGCTGGCCACCAGCATCAGGTCTTCGTTGATGGGCTCGCCCGAGTAGCACAGCGTGGCGGTCGTCTTGCCGAGCTCGGTGCCCACCAGGTCGGCGTGGAGCCCGAGCCGCCGGTAGGCCGACAGCGCGTTGGGGGAGGCATAGGTGACCCGCCCGGCCCGGTCGAGCCGCAGCAGGCCGTCCCCGACCCTCGGGGAGCGCACCAGGATGGGGCCCTCGTCGGGGAAGGGGAAACGGCCCTCGGCGACCATCTGCGCCAGGTCGGACGCGCTCTGCAGGTAGGTGAGCTCCAGCCGCGAGGGGGTGCGCGCCGACGACAGGTTGGTGGACCGCTGGATGACCGCCACGAAGTGGTCGTCGCGCCGCACCGGGATGGTCTCCTCGCGGACGGGCACGCCGCTGGACCAGTCGGGGTCGCCCTCGCGGCAGATGCGGTGCTCGCGCCACGCGGTGTCGATCAGCGGGCGCTCGCCGGCCGCCACGATCGAGCCGACCACGTCGTCGTGGTAGACGGTCGGACCGGTCGTCGGGCGCATCTGGGCCACGGCGACCCATGCGGACTCGTCGCGCAGCGGGATCCACAGGATGAGGTCGGCGAAGGACAGATCCGCCAGCAGCTGCCAGTCGGAGACCAGCGAGTGCATCCACTCGAGATCGGCGGGATCGCAGGTGGTGTGACGGGCCACCAGTTCGCTCAGAGTCGGCACCTGTGCATCATGCGTGCTAACCCCGCCTCAAAGCGAATCGCGGGTCACCGCACTGGGAAGATTCCCTTAATGGAGCACACAGCAGTGCCCGCTCACCCCGTGGAGCACCCGATGGACATGGTCGCAGGCATGGCCGGCGGCGAGGGTCGCCCAGGCGAGGCGACGCCGCCCGACCCCCTCGCCCGGCTGCGCGCCGCCACCGCGGCCCGCCGGGCCGCGGGGCTCGGGCGCGTGCTGCGCCCGCGCACGCCCGACCACGACGGCCTGATCGACCTGGCCTCCAACGACTACCTGGGGCTCGCCCGCGACGAACGGCTGGCCGAGGCCGCCGTGCGCGCGGCCCGCGAGTGGGGCACGGGCTCCACCGGGTCCCGGCTGGTCACCGGCACGACGACCCTGCACGCCGATCTGGAGGACCGGCTGCGGGCCTTCACCGGCGCCGCGCGCGCACTGGTGTTCTCCTCCGGGTACCTGGCCAACCTCGCCGCGGTCGCGACGCTCGGCGCCGGCGGGCTGGTGGTGAGCGACGCCGGCAACCACGCCTCGATCATCGACGGGTGCCGCCTGTCCCGGGCGCGCGTCGCCGTCACCCCGCACAGGGACGTCGACGCGGTGGAGAAGGCCCTCGCCGACCGCTCCGAGGAGCACGCCCTGGTCGTCACCGACGCCGTCTTCTCCGTCGATGGCGACCTCGCCCCTCTGCGTGAGCTGCACGAGGCGGCCGTCCGGCACGGCGCGCTGCTGCTCGTGGACGAGGCCCACTCACTCGGGGTGACCGGCGAGCGGGGGCAGGGAGCGGTGCACGCGGCCGGGCTCGCAGGTTACCCGTCGGTTGTGATAACCGTCACACTGTCCAAGGCGCTCGGCGCACAGGGCGGGGCCGTGCTGGGGGCGCCCGAGGTGGTGGAGACCCTGGTCGACACGGGTCGCCCGTTCATCTTCGACACCGGCCTCGCCCCTTCCTCGGCGGCGGCGGCGCTCGCCGCGCTTGATATCGTGAACGCCCATCCTGACCTGCCAGGACAGGCGCGTCGGCACGCGGCGGCACTCGCCCGCGCGTGCGCCGATCGCGGTCTCGCGGCCACCGATCCCGCCGCGGCCGTCGTGCCGGTCGTGCTCGGCCCTCCGGAGGCCGCGCTGCGCGCCGCCGCGGTCTTCGCGGAGCACGGAGTGCGCGCCGGGTGCTTCCGTCCGCCGTCGGTGCCGCAGGGCCGCTCTTGTCTGAGATTGACCGCCCGGGCCAATCTTGGTCCGGATGATCTCGCGGTGATCGGACGCGCGCTCACCGCGGTGGCCGAGATGAAGGTGAACGTGTGACGGAAGACTCCCCCCGAATTCCCAAGTACTACGACGTCAAGCGGAACTTGCTCGAACTCACCAAGTCTCTGCCGGCCGGTGCGGCCCTGCCGCCCGAACGTGCCCTCGCCGTGCGCTTCGAGACCTCCCGCACCACCGTGCGGCAGGCGCTCACCGAGCTGGTCGTCGAAGGACGGCTGCTGCGCATCCAGGGAAAGGGCACCTTCGTCGCCAAGCCGAAGGTCGCCCAGGTTCTGCAGCTGACCTCCTACACCGGAGACCTGCGGGCGGTGGGCCTGGAGCCGGACACCAAGATCCTCGAGATCAACTACATCACGGCCGACGAGACCCTGGCCCGCCGCCTCGGCATCAACCCCGGCGGGCGCGTGCTGCGCATCCACCGGCTCCGCCTGGCCAACGGCGAGCCGATGTCGATCGACACCACCCACCTGTCCGCGCGGCGCTTCTCACGGCTGCGACGCGAGCTCGAGATGCACTCCTCGCTGTACGAGACCCTGCACAACGCCTACAACGTCCAGCTCACCGACGCTGAAGAGACCATAGAGACCGTGCTGGCCACCCCGTACGACGCACAGGTGCTCGGCGTGGACGTGGGCCTGCCGATGCTGCTGCTCACCCGGCACGCCTTCGACGCCGAGGGCCACCCTGTCGAGTGGGCGCAGTCGCTGTACCGGGGCGACCGCTACAAGTTCGTCACGCGACTGCACAGGCCGCCCGCGCCAGGGTTCTAAGGTTGGGCCGGTGAGCATCCTCGTGGTCACCGGCACCGACACCGGAGTGGGCAAGACCGTGGTGACCGCCGCCGTCACCGCCCTGGCGCTGGGACGCCAGGCGTCCGTCGCCGTGGTGAAACCCGCGCAGACAGGCGTGGCGACCGGCGAGGCGGGAGACCTGGACGAGGTCATCCGGCTGACCGGGGCGACCACGACCTTCGAGTTCGCCCGCTTCCCGCACCCGCTGTCCCCCGCCGCCGCGGCACGCGTCTCCGGCATGCCCCCCGTCTCGCTCGCCACCGTCGCCGAACGCGTCGCCGAGCTGGCGGGCACCCATCGCCTGGTCGTCGTCGAGGGCGCGGGAGGGCTGCTGGTGCGCTTCGACGAGGACGGCGCCACGATCGCCGACCTCGCCCGTCTCGTGCACGCTCCCGTGCTGCTGGTGGCCAGGGCCGGTCTCGGCACGCTGAACCACACCGCGCTCACCCTGGAGGCGCTCGCGGGGCGCGGGCTCGACCTGGCGGGCGTGGTGATCGGGTCCTGGCCCCGCGACCCCGGGCTCGCCGAGCGCGGCAACGTCACCGACCTCGAGACCCTGGCCGCCCGGCCGCTCGCCGGCGCGCTGCCCGAGGGCGCCGGCGCGCTCGGCCGCGCGGCCTTCGCCCGGGTTGCCCACGATGGGCTCGGTCCCCTCCTTGGTGGGGGGTTCGACCCTTCCAGGTTCCGGGAAACCCTTAGTCTGTGACGCAACCGACGAGGGAGCAGCGAAGCCGATGAGCAAGGACATCCTCGACATCGCCCGGGTCCAGGTGCTCGAACAGGGCAGGGGGCTGTCCGCCGGGCAGGCCCTGAGCTGCCTGGAACTGCCGGACGACCGCCTGCCCGAGCTGCTGGCGCTCGCGCACGAGGTCCGCATGGCCTGGTGCGGGCCTGAGGTCGAGGTCGAGGGCATCATCTCCCTCAAGACCGGCGGCTGCCCCGAAGACTGCCACTTCTGCTCCCAGTCCGGCCAGTTCACCTCCCCCGTCCGGTCGGTGTGGCTGGACATCCCCTCGCTGGTCGAGGCGGCCGTCGAGACGGCGGCGACCGGCGCCAGCGAGTTCTGCATCGTGGCCGCCGTACGCGGGCCCGATCAGCGGCTCATGAGCCAGGTCCGGGAAGGCGTCAAGGCGATCCGCGAGGCCGTCGAGATCAACGTCGCCTGCTCGCTCGGCATGCTCACACAGGAGCAGGTCGACGAGCTGGCCGAGATGGGCGTGCACCGCTACAACCACAACCTCGAGACCGCCCGCTCCCACTTCGGCAGCGTGGTGACCACCCACACCTGGGAAGAGCGGTGGCAGACCTGCGAGATGGTCCGCGAGGCCGGCATGGAGCTGTGCTGCGGCGGCATCATCGGCATGGGCGAGAGCAAAGAGCAGCGCGCCGAGTTCGCCGGCCAACTCGGCGAGCTGCGGCCGGACGAGGTGCCGCTGAACTTCCTCAACCCGCGCCCCGGCACGCCGTTCGCCTCCTACCCCCTGGTCGAGGGCCGCGAGGCGCTGAAGACCATCGCGACGTTCCGCCTGGCCCTGCCGCACACCATCCTGCGCTACGCGGGCGGGCGCGAGCTGACGCTCGGCGACCTCGGCACCCGCGACGGCATGCTCGGCGGCGTCAACGCCATCATCGTCGGCAACTACCTCACGACGCTGGGCCGCTCGCCCGAGCAAGACCTGGAGCTCCTGGTCGACCTGAAGATGCCGATCAAGGCGTTGTCGAAGGCTCTGTGACCTCC
The DNA here is from genome assembly GCF_042654065.1 of Sphaerisporangium dianthi. NCBI lineage: Bacteria > Bacillati > Actinomycetota > Actinomycetes > Streptosporangiales > Streptosporangiaceae > Sphaerisporangium > Sphaerisporangium dianthi. The sequence continues at coordinate 51,809 of NZ_JBHSFP010000039.1, forward strand.
CGCCGCTCCCGATGATCAGCGGAGATGGGGCTTCGAGGATTGACGGGGGCGAGAACAGGTAGGTTCACCGCATGGAGTCTGCAAAGCACGCCGGCGACGTCGCGGTCGCCGTCTCACGAGCTTACGGTGCCGAGGTCATGTTCACGCTCTCGGGCGGCCACGTCTTCCCCCTGTACGACGGGGCCGTCCACGAGGGCATGCGCATCGTCGATGTGCGGCACGAGCAGAGCGCGGTGTTCGCCGCCGAGGCCACCGCCCGGCTGACCCGGCAGCCCGGCCTGGCCGTGCTGACCGCCGGTCCGGGCATCACCAACGGCGTCAGCGGCGTCGCGACCGCCCACTTCAACGGCTCGCCCGTCGTGGTGATGGGCGGCAGGGCCCCCGCGTCCCGATGGGGCTCCGGCGCCCTCCAAGAGATGGACCACCCTCCGCTGTTCGAGACGATCACCAAGCTCGCCTTCACGGCGGGCGGCGCCGACTCGATCGGCCAGGACGTCGAGATGGCGTTCCGCACGGCCGTCGCCCCGCACCGCGGCCCGGTGTTCCTCGACTTCTACATGGACCACCTGTTCTCCCCCTCGCCGGCGCACCAGGCCGAGACGATGACCCCGTCCCCGCTGGAGCCCGACGCCGACGCCCTGGCCACGATCGCCCGGCTGATCGCCGAGGCCGAGCGCCCGCTGCTCGTCCTCGGCTCCGACGTGTGGATGGACCGCGCCGAGGAGGCCGCGCGCGACTTCGCCGAGGCCTACCGCCTGCCGGTCATCCCCAACGGCCAGGGGCGCGGCATCCTGCCCGCGGGCCACGAGCTGCTCGCCACCCGCGCACGCGGCATCGCCTTCTCCCAGGCGGACCTGGTCATCGTCGCCGGCACCCCGCTCGACTTCCGCCTCGGCTACGGCTTCTTCGGCGGCAGGGACGGCGTCCCGCTGGCGAAGGTCGTCCACCTGGCCGACGCCCCCTCGCAGCTGGCCACGCACGTCGGCACGGCCGCCTCGGCGGCCGGCGACCTGTCGGTGCTGTTCTGGAGCCTCAGCACGGCCTGCTCCGAGGCCGGGGTGTCCCCCGCCTCGCACGCCGACTGGGTCACCACGCTGGCCGAGGCGTCCGCCGCCGCCATCACCGGCGACGCCGAGTTGCTCGAGTCCGACGCCGACCCCATCCACCCGATGCGCATCTACGGCGAGCTCAACCGCATCCTCGCCGACGACGCCGTGGTCATCGGCGACGGCGGCGACTTCGTCTCCTACGCCGGCAAGTACATCGAGCCGCGCAAGCCCGGCTGCTGGCTGGACCCCGGGCCGTACGGGTGCCTCGGCACCGGTCTCGGCTACTCCATCGCCGCCCGCCTCGCCCGGCCGTCCTCTCAGGTCGTGCTGCTGCTCGGCGACGGCGCCGCCGGGTTCTCGCTGATGGACGTCGACACGCTGGTCCGCCACAACCTGCCGGTCGTCATGATCTGCGGCAACAACGGCATGTGGGGCCTGGAGAAGCACCCGATGCAGATGCTCTACGGGTACGACGTGGCGGCGGAACTGCGGCCCGAGACCCGGTACGACCAGGTCGTCACCGCGCTCGGCGGCGGCGGCGAGCTGGTGACCTCCCCCAAGGAGATCGGGCCCGCGCTGCGCCGCGCCTTCGACTCCGGCGTGCCCTACATGGTGAACATCGCCACCGACCCCGAGATCGCCTACCCCCGCACCACCACCGGCATCTGACCCTCGGCCGAGCCGTCGAGGCGGCCGGCGCGCGGCGTGACGCGAGCCGGCCGGGCGATCGAGGCCGGCCGGCCGGGGGCGGTCAGGAGGTGGCGGTGACGCTGGGGCTCGGCGTCGGCGAGGGAGACTCGTTCGGGTCCCCGCCGCAGGGGATGCCCTGCTCCACGACGACCGTCACCACGCGGTCCACGGCCCAGGAGGTGCCGGCCTGGGGATTCTGGTCGACCACGCGGCTGCAGCCCTCTGAGCTCGGCTCACCGCTGATGTCCACCTTGGCCTTGAAGCCGGCGGCCCGCAGCTTGGTCAGCGCGTTCGCCTGCAGCAGGTTGATCACCGCGGGCACGACCTTCTTGGCCGTCGGCGCCTTGCTGATCGTCGCGGACGGCGACGGACTGCGGGGCCTGGAGGCACTGGGCGACGGCGAGGGCTTGGTCGGACTCGGCGAAACGGACGGCTCGGCGTGCTGCGAGCCTGCCACCGTGGGCCGGGGGGAGGACCGGGGCGGGCGCGTCGTCCCCTTCTTGCCGGGTGAGGCGCCGGCGGTGGTGGCCTCGACGGTCGGCGTGGTGGCCACACCGGCCGCCGACGCGTTGGGGGTGTTGGCGACCTGGTTGTACATGACCGCCCCGCCGCCGCCGAGCACGGCTCCGGCGGCGATGACCCCGACGATCAGTGCGGCCTTGCCGCGCTTGGGGGCGGCCGCGCGGCGGCCACGGGCGCCCCGCTGAGGCGGCGGCGGGCCCGCGGCCACGGTGACCGGAGGCGCGTGCGCGCCGGTCGAGTGTGCCGGGCCGGGGAGGATGTAGGCGGGGGGCGGCGCGGTGGACGGCCCGCGCTCGGCCTCGCCCCAGCCGGGCGAGTTCATGCGCACCCCGGTCTCCGGGGAGGCCATCTGATGGGGATGCCCGGCCGTCGTCGCCATGCGCTGGGAGGAGATCATGCCGGTCAGCCCGGACACCGCCGCCGAGGTCCCGGTGTCCTCGCGCATGGCCCGCCGCGCGGCCACGCTCATCTCGGCGGCGCTGTGCCAGCGGCGCGCCGGGTCCTTGACCAGGGCCCGCTCGACGAGATGCCGCACGGCGGGCGGGACGTCGGGCGGCAGCGGCGGCGGGTCCTCGCGGATGTGCTTGAGCGCGATGGTGACAGGGGTGTCGCCGTCGAAGGGCCGGTGGCCCGCCAGGCACTCGTAGGCCACCACGCCGAGCGCGTACAGGTCGACGGCCGGGGTCACCGGCTGCCCCTCGGCCTGCTCGGGCGCGCAGTAGGCGGCCGTGCCGAGCACCATGCCGGCGTCGGTCAGCCGGTGGCCCATGTCGGCGCGGGCGATGCCGAAGTCGGTGAGGACGAGCGAGCCGTCCGGGCGCACCAGCAGGTTGCCCGGCTTGACGTCGCGGTGCACGATGCCCCTGTCGTGCACCGCCTGCAGCGCCGAGGCCGCCTGCGCGATGAGCTCCATCGCCGGCTCGGGGCCGATGCGGGTGAGCCGGGTGAGCAGCCGGTCCAGCGGCTCGCCGTCGACGAACCGCATGACCAGGTAAGCGGTCGGCCCGTCCCCCGGGACGTCGCTGACACCGTAGTCGTAGACGTCCACGACACCGGGGTGGTTGATCGTGGCCATGGCGCGCGCCTCCCCCTGGAAGCGCGCGGCGAAGCCGGGATCGTCCATGCGGCCGGGTAAAAGCACTTTCACGGCGACGGTGCGGGCGAGGACGGTGTCCTCGCCCCGCCACACCTCGCCCATGCCGCCGGCACCGAGACGGACGTCCAACCGGTAACGTCCCGCCAGCGTGGTCCCTTGGGCAACCATCTCTCCCCCGTTAACCCCAATCCGTCCAACCCGACGTCACCCCAGAGTTCTCCAACCAAGCGGATTTGTGTCGCGACAAGGTCACGCTGGAATCACAAAACCCTGTGGCCGTACAACTCGCGCCGGGGTGTCAGCGAGTTGTCACGCCGTGTTCGACGCAGCGGGCGGACCAGCCCCGCGGCGTCACCTGCACGACCAGCCGGCGTCGGCACGCCGGACAGAAGCGAGGTGGCTCCATGAGCCGTGCTGCATGGCATGCGGAGTGGTCCTCGTCTCCCGCGAGACGTCCGCAATGGTCGCAGTAAGGGCTCACGCCAAGAGCGTATTCCATCGTTCCCCGCCAAGGCCGCCAACCGGCGAAGGTGGTGCGAGACCGCGCGAACAGGATGCCGCCGGACACCCCACAGCCCCAGCGACACACCAATAGGCTTGCCCGCATGACGATCGCTCCAGGGCTGCGCGCCGAGGTTCTCATCATGGTCGAGAAGGAGGACACAGCGATCAAGGTGGGCAGCGGCGATGTGCCGGTTCTCGGCACGCCGCGGCTGCTGGCGATCGCGGAGGAGGCCACCGTGCGGGCCCTCCGCGACCATCTCGCCCCCGGACAGACCTCTGTGGGCACCAAGGTGACCCTGGAGCACCGCGCGGCGAGCCCTGTGGGCACGCACGTGATGGTCGTCGCCGAGCTCGTGCAGGTGGACGGCAGGCGCCTGGTCTTCGAGGTCGTCGCCGAAGAACGCGAGCGCACGGTGGCGGTCGCCACCATCGAGCGCGTCGTCGTGGACCGCGAGCGCTTCCTGTCCGGGCTCACCCGCTGACGGCCGGCGTCACTCGATGACGGCGATCAGGTCCCCCTCCTGGATGACGTCGCCCTCGGCCACCTTGAGCTCGCTCACGACGCCGGAGTCCTCGGCGATCACGGGGATCTCCATCTTCATCGACTCGAGGATGACCAGCGTGTCGCCCTCGGCGACATTGTCTCCCTCAGCGACGATGATCTTCCAGACGTTCGCCACCATCTCGGCACGTACTTCCGCCACCGGAACTCCCCTCATCTAGTGATCTACTTCGTCAGAAGGCTGTGCTCATCGTCGCATTTCCCCGGGCGACCATGGCGACCGCCCTGCGCGCCCTTTCCGGCTCAGGAGCGCATGCGGGTGACGAGCCCGGTGTCGTAGTCGCCGCTGGAGAACTCGGCGTGGTCCAGAAGTTCGGCGCAGAACGGCAGGTTGTGCTTGGGCCCTTCGAGGCGGAAGGCCGCCACGGCTTCCCGGGCCCGGGCCAGCGCCTCCTCGCGGTCGGCGCCATGGACGCACAGCTTCGCCATCAGGGGATCGTAGAACGGGGTCACGGTGTTTCCGGCGACATATCCCGAATCAACGCGGATGCCGGGTCCGGCCGGCTCCTCCCATACGTCGATCTTCCCGGGGCCCGGGAAGAACCGCTTGGGATCCTCCGCGTAGACGCGAAGCTCGATGGCGTGCCCCCGCGGCGTCACGGAGGTGAAGGAGACGGGCTCCCCCGCCGCGACGCGCACCTGCTGCTCGACCAGGTCGATGCCCGTGACCAGCTCGGTCACCGGGTGCTCCACCTGCAGCCGGGTGTTCATCTCCAGGAACACGAAGTCCTGCCGGTCGGTGTCGACCAGGCACTCGACCGTGCCCGCGCCGCGGAAGCCGACGGTCTCGCCCGCCCGCACGGCGGCGGCCAGCATGCGCTCGCGCAGCTGCGGCGTGACGCCGGGCGACGGGGACTCCTCGACGACCTTCTGGTGACGTCGCTGCACCGAGCAGTCGCGCTCGCCCAGCGCCACCACGGTGCCGTCCGCCAGCCCGAGGATCTGCACCTCGACGTGACGCGCCCGCTCGATGTAGCGCTCGAGCAGGATCGCCGGCCCCGCGCCGGCCCCACCCTCGCCGCCGCCGAAGCGCTCGGCCGCCCGTACGGCGGTCTCGAAGGCCCTGGCCAGGGCGTCGTCGTCGCGGGCGACGCCCATGCCGATGCCGCCACCGCCTCCGGCCGTCTTGACCATGACGGGGTAGCCGATCTCGGCCGCGGCGGCCAGCGCGCGCGGCAGATCGGTGACCGGCTCGCGCGTGCCCGCCGCCACCGGCACCCCGGCGGCCTCCATCAGGTTACGGGCGTTGATCTTGTCACCCATGCGCTCGATGGAGTCGGGCGAGGGGCCGATCCAGGTCATGCCGGCGTCGATGACGGCCCGCGCGAAGGCGGCGTTCTCGGCGAGGAAGCCGTACCCGGGGTGGACGGCCTGCGCCCCGGTCGCCCTGCATGCCTCGATGACCCTGGCGACGTCGAGATAGCTCTGCGCCGGCGCGGCCGGCCCCAGCAGGAACGCCTCGTCGGCCTCCAGGACGAAGGGCAGATCGGCGTCGGCCTCGGAATGCACCGCGATCGCGCGCAGGCCCATGCGCTTCACCGTGCGGATGACGCGCCGCGCGATCTCGCCTCGATTGGCCACCAGAATGCTCTCGAACACTTGCCGTGCTCCCTTCGACGGCTCACCACCTTATGGCCCGAGCCGTGCCCAATCCTCTCGCTCAAGACCACCGATCCCCCGTGTCCCATCTGTAGGAACCCCACAACCGGCCGGGAGCGCGGACTCCCCTCCTACCGGCCGCAGAGCCTTGTCCACAACCCGGTAAAGCCCCTATCAACTGGGACGACAGCCGCAGACCTCGCAAGCCGGGAACAGATTTTCCGGCGACGGCGCCGGGCGGCCCGTTGGAGGGTCCCGCGAGCCCGGCCGGCGACGCGCCATGACCGTCAGAGGTGCCCGATGGGGCCGAGACTGCCCGATGTCCCCCCAAAGGCGTCCCGCGAGGGCGAGACCGGTCGACGACCCTTCGGAGTCGACGCCCCTTCAGAGGCGTGCGGTGGGGGTGAGACGGTCGACGACCCTCGCCATGGACTCGACGACCGCGGGGTCGTACTCGCCGCCGCCGTCGAGCCGGAGCCGTTCCAGGGCGGCCGCCGCGCGGTCGCGATCGGTCGAGCCGCCGACCAGGTCGTCGTAGGCGTTGGCCGCCTTGATGATGCGGCTGGCGATCGGCGGCACCTCAGGGCCGGAGAACGGGTCTCCCTGGCGGCGCACGATGTCGGCGACCCGGTCGAGCACGCCGGTCTTCTTGATGATCTCGGCGCCCAGCTCGGCGATGCTGCGCGCCTGCACGGGATCGGTCAGCACGGTCGCGCCGCCCGGAATCGGGTCGCGCAGGGAGAGCTGGCCGATGTCGTGCATGAGCGCCGCGTACTCGAGCTCCAGTAGCTCGGGCTCGGCCATGCCGAGCTCGCGTCCGATCGCCAGGGACAGCATGCTGACCCGCCGCGAGTGGCCGGGCTCGACGTACCCGCCGACCTCGGTGACCCGGGCCAGCGCGCGCACGGTCTGCAGGTAGGTCGCGCGGATGCCCGCGTACTTGCGGAAGGCGACCTGGGTGACCAGGAGCGGGGCCGCGAACACGACGAGCGCGGCGAGGTTCATGCTGTGCGAGGCCAGGGCCAGCAGGGTGCCGGAGGCGGCGACGGCCGCGCCGAGCGGAGCGGCCATGCGCACCTCGTCCCGGACGGCGACGCGCAGGGCCGTGCGCACCTGCTCGGCCCGCAGGACGGCGGCGATGACGACGTCGGCGGCGAGCATGGCGGTGATGAGCACGGCCATCACGCCGAGCACCACCCACCAGGGGCCGTTGCCGCGGCCGGTGGTGTCGTAGAGGATCGAGGCGAGCGGACGGTAGGCGAAGGCGAGCAGGGCTCCCGACAGAAGCCTGCGCGCGATCGCGTCGAGCCGGGGCGGCCTGCCGACGGCGAGGTGCGGAAGCGCGCCGAGGGTCATCCCGACCGACATGACGGCCACCACCTGCAGCGCCGAGTGCCCTGTCGGCACCCCGCCCACGTCAAGGAGCAGGGTGTACCCGAGAGCGGCGGCGGCGCCGATGGGCGCGACCTCGCGGTTGCCGGGCATGGTCAGCCTGGCCAGCTCGCCGGCGGCGACCAGCGCGCCGAAGGCGATCGCGATGTGCGCGTCGGCCAGCCCGACGGCGGCCGTGTGGGCGATGCCGGCGACGGTGACCATGCCGGCGGCGCAGATCAGCAGGAGCTGGCCGGAGTCGAGCCCGTTGATGGGCCGCGTGGCGAGGCTCACCGTTCGGACACCACTTCGATCGGCGCGGTCGGATCGTCGTGGTCCTTGGCGACGGTCTCGACCTCCTGGTCGGCGGCCGGGGCGGGCATCTTGCCCGGAGGATCCCAGCCGCGCCGGTCGACGGCCTTGACGAACGCGGTCACCATGACGGGGTCGAACTGCGTGCCCGACCCCTTGCGCAGCTCGGCGAGCGCCTCTTCCATCGACTTGGCCTTGCGGTAGGCGCGGTCGGAGGTCATGGAGTCGAAGGCGTCGGCCACGGCGATGATGCGGGCGAACTCGGGGATCTCAGAGCCGGCCAGGCCCATGGGATAGCCCTTGCCGTCTTGGCGCTCGTGGTGGTGCATGATGCCGGCGAACGCCTCGTCGAGGAAGTCGATGCCCCGGACGATCTCCAGGCCGCGCATCGGATGGAGCTGGATGGCGGCGTACTCCTCCTCGGTCAGCCGGCCGTCCTTCTGCAGGACCTTCGTCGGCACGCCGAGCTTGCCCACGTCGTGCAGCATGCCGGCGTAGCCGATGGCCCGCATGCGCTCAGGGCCCATGCCGATCTCCTGCGCGATCATCGTGGAGGCGCTGGACACGCGCGTGCAGTGGCCGCGGGTGTAGTAGTCCTTCGTCTCGACCGCCTGGCACAGCGCGGCGATCGTCGCGTCGTACGACCGCTGCTGGGCCAGGTACTGCCCGAAGGCCCACCGGGCGACGAACAGCGGCAGCAGCACGAGCACCGCCGAGATCGACTGCACGGTGGCCCACAGACCGGCGATCAGCAGCCCGAACGTCGCGTAGCCGAGATAGGACACCAGGAACTGGGCGACCGAGCGCATCGGCACCTCTTCGAGGCGCAGCTGCCCGGCCAGCGACAGCATGATGGTGAACAGCACGGCGTTGAGCGGGACGAACACCGCCGCCGCGCCCATGAAGGGCACCAGCAGGTCGGTGAACCGGCCCACGCTCGGCACGTCCTGCTGCCCGCCGAGCGACTCGAACACCCACCCGGCGGCGTAGCCGCAGAGGGCGAACTGCGCGCCGTTGAACAGCCGTTTGTGCAGCGCGAGGCCTGGCCGGACGCTCAGAACAGCCGTCGCCCCGACCAGGGCCGCGCCCACGTCCCCCACCAGCACGACCGCCGCGAGCGCCGCCGAGAAGCTGACGGACATCGCCGCCTGCTCCACGTTGAGCAGCGTCGGCACCGACTCGCACACCAGGAACAGCAGTGCGAGGACCAGCAAGGTGGGCCACTCGTGCTCGCCCAGGCGGCCAGGGTCGACGAGACCCCGGACGATCAGCGCCGCCGCGACCGCGACGATCGTTACGAGATAGGCCTTCGCCGGCCAAGGTAGCTCACGCATCGCGACCGCCCGCGGCCGTCTCGGGCACCGCTCAGGTCCACGAGATGCCCGTGGGCACTTCGATGGCGCCCCCCGTGAGAACCACCAGAGCCAGCGCGCCGAGAGCCCAAGCCAGGCCGCCGAAACCCACGGCCGCCACCAGGCGTGTGGCCATTGCCTTCACCATGTGCCGCCTCCCCATTGAATCCCGACTCAGGCTACAGAAACAGGGGTGACGCGTATGAGAAGTCGAAGAATCGCATCCAAAGCGTAATCAAACAACTACCCGGAGCTAACGCGATCTGGCCCATTCGACGGTGGTCTTCAGACCGGTCAGCAGGTCGGTGCGCGGATGCCAGCCCAGCCCGTCGATCGCCGGCGCCGGGTCGACCGCCATGGCGGGCAGGTCGCCGAGCCGCGCCGGCTCGAACCTCGGCTCGTCGGGCGCGCCCGCGGCGAGGGCCACCAGGGAGTGCAGCTCGCGGTCGGTCGTCTGCACGCCCGTCCCGAGGTTGAACCTGCGCCCGTTTCCGCGCTCGCCGCACGCGCGGACGAAGCCGTCGACGACGTCGTCGACGAAGATGTAGTCCCGTGTCTGGGAGCCGTCGCCGTAGACGACGGTCGGCGAGCCGCGCAGCAGCGCGTCGGTGAAGATGGACACCACCCCCGCCTCGCCGGTGGGCGACTGGCGCGGACCGTAGACGTTCGACAGCACGAGGGTCGTGTACGACAGGCCGTGCAGCGCCCTGAACATCGACAGGTAGACCTCGCCGCTCAGCTTGGAGGCCGCGTAGGGCGAGCGGGCGTCGGTGGCGGCGTCGCCCGGCACGGGGATCACGGCCGGACGGCCGTACACCGCGACCGAGGAGGCGTACAGGGCCTTCCTCGCCCCGGCGGCGCGCGCCGCCTCCAGCACGTTGACGGTGCCCTCGACGTTGAGCCGGGCGTCGTGCACCGGGTCGGCGACGCTGGCGCGGACGCTGATCTGGGCGGCCAGGTGGCAGACCACCTCGGGCCGCCACTCGGCCATCAGCCCGCGCAGCGCCAGGTCACGGACGTCGAGCTCGTAGAACCGGAACAGCGGGTGCCCGTCCGCGCCGTCGAGGTTCGCCCGGTCGCCTGAGGACAGGTCGTCCACGACCGCCACCTCGTGGCCGTCCGCGAGCAGACGGTCGACGAGGGACGAGCCGATGAAGCCGGCACCGCCGGTTACGAGAAGCCGCATCCCGGTATCTTAGGCGATCAGCGAACGCCGTCCCCGGCGCCGGACCCTCTCGCGGCGGCGGACGCATCGGGCCGCGGAAGGATCAGGCCGCGACCGGCTCAGTCGGTGGCGAGCTCGGCGCGGACCGCCTCGATGCGTTTGAGCACCTTGGAACGGAGGTCCTCCGGAACCCGGTCGCAGCCGCAGTGCTTGGCGACGAGCTGTTTGACGACCTGTTCGAGCCCGTACTCCTCAAGGCAGGGACCGCACTCGTCGAGGTGCTGGCGGATGTCCGACCGGCGGCGCTCGTCGAGCTCGCCGTCGAGGAAGGTGTACACCTTGTCCAGCACTTCGGAGCAGTCGGTGTCGTGCGGGTTGCCGCAGCTCATGATCAACACCCCGCCAGGGCGCCGGCGCCGTCTCCACGGCCGCCCGTTCCACGGAAGCGGCCGCTGTCACCCCTCTGCATCACGACGGGTCCTCCGATCGCACAAGCCCGCGCTCGCGCGCGTAATCCTCGAGTTGCGTCCGCAGCTGGCGCCGCCCGCGGTGCAGGCGGGACATCACGGTCCCGATGGGAGTGCCCATGATGTCGGCGATCTCCTTGTAAGGGAAACCTTCGACATCGGCCAGATAGACCGCCATCCGGAAGTCCTCCGGAAGGGCGGCGAGCGCTTCCTTGACATCGCTGTCAGGCAGGTGCTCCAGCGCTTCGACCTCGGCGGACTTCAGACCGCCCGACGTGTGCGACTCAGCACGCGCGAGCTGCCAGTCTTCGATCTCCTCGGTGCCGGCCTGCTTGGGCTCCCGCTGCTTCTTGCGGTAGCTGTTGATGAAGGTGTTGGTCAGGATGCGGTAGAGCCAGGCCTTGAGGTTGGTGCCTTCCTGGAACTGGTGGAAGGACCCGAAGGCCTTGGCGAAGGTGTCCTGAAGCAGGTCTTCCGCATCGGCGGGATTCCTGGTCATCCGGAGCGCGGCGGAGTAGAGCTGATCGAGGTACGGCATGGCGTCACGCTCGAACCGCTCACTACGCTGCTCCAGAGTCTCCTCGGCTGTCTTGGAGACCGGACCCACCCCCTTATACGCGCCGTACACAGCCGAGAATACCGGCTTGCCTACGATCGCCCGATCGCCGACCTCGGCCATCAGCATGGGACGGAACCTCCTCGCGTGTTTACACGCGTCTGCAACACGCGAGGCATAGCATCTGTTCCCGGTAAGTAGAAGGTGACGAACGACCCGGTACGGGGAAAAAGATACGTACCGGCTGGTAGCGATTCCCCGGAGCCCCGACCGTCCAGGAGCCATTGTGCTGCCCATCCCAGCCAACGAACTGAACGGCTCAGGCGCACTCGGGCCGTACTGGACCTTCTACCACGCCGTCGTCGCCGAGCAGCTCAAACGGTGGCTCCCCGGACGGCCGGGTCTGGTCCTCGACCTGTCCGGCGGCCGCGGGCGATGGCCCGCCCAGGCGGCGGGCGCGGGCCACCACGTCATCGAGGTCGTCGACTTCCGCCGTCCCTCCGCCGCCGGGCTGCGCGACGCCTCCAACCGCATCCGCCGGGTACGCGCCGACGACCTGTCGTTCCTGCCGGACGCCTCGATCGACGCGGTGATCGCCGAGGAGCGCGCACTGTCGCTCGAGCTGATGGCCGAGTCCACGATCGAAGACATCGTGCGGGTGCTCAAGCCGGGCGGCCGGCTGCTGGCCTGCGTCGACTCGCTCGTGCTCGGCATGGCGATCATGGCGGAGCAGAACTACTGGGCCCACCTGTGCCAGACGGGCACTGGTGAGGTGATGCTCGTGCCGTGGCCCGACGGCAGCATCACCCGCTGCTTCAGCAGCGCCCAACTGCGCGAACTGCTGGGCGACGCCGGCCTGGAGGTGGAGTGGATACGGCCGCGCACGGTGCTGTCGCCCTCCACCGTCGACCACGTACTGGCCGCCGACACCCGGGCGCTGAACTGGCTCGTCCGTACCGAGCTGGACGCGCACCCCGACGACGACGACACCGTCGGCATCCACCTGGTGGCCAGCGCCCGTCGGCCGCAGTAGTTGGCTTGGGATGCCTTGGGGTGATCAGCGGCGGCGTTCGCGCTCGCTCTGGCACCTCACGCAGCGGGCCGCCTCGGGGCGCGCCGCAAGGCGGCCTTCCGGGACGGGCTTGTCGCAGTCCACGCACCTGCCGTAGACCCCGGCGTCCAGCCGCTCGAGGGCTTTCACCACGGCCGTACGCTGGCGCGTGGCCACGTCGACCATGGCACGGGCGCGGTCGGCGTCGGTGAGGTCGGCGCCGGCGTCCGCCGCCGACCTGTCTCCCACGGCGGCGGGATCACCACGCAGCACCATGATCGACCGGTCGAGTTCGGCCAGCATGCTCTCCAATTGGGCGCGAGCGGTCGCGTCGTCCACGAATCCGCACCTCCGGGGGGAAAGGAAACGGGTGAAGCTCGGGACGGGACCCCCCGGACATCCCGCCTGGCGTCGATCACACCTGTGAGCGGTGACTCTCTGCCAGCACGTCATCGCCTTCCTCACCGGATGCCCAATCGGCCGGGTTCTTACACCGATGTGGCGCGGCCTTTTCACGGGGTGTCACGCCCGTAACGGCGCCGTCCCGGCGCCTCCCGCAGGCGTCCGACGGCCTTTCAGAACAGCGCCGTCTCGGGGCTCTCGGGCTCCAGGAGGTGCGGACCGTTGTTCCTGACGCTGTTGACCTCGCTGGACACCGGGTAGGCGGCGAGGCCGCTCGGCGGGGCGTCCTTCAGCAGGCCCATCACCTCGCCCGGGTCGGTGCGCCCGGGGTCGAGCCAGTCGGCCCACATGTCGCGCTTGATGATCACCGGCATGCGGTCGTGGATGTGCCCGAGGTGGTCCTCGGCCGTCGTGGTGATCACCGTGCAGGTGGTGAGCCACTTCAGCGGATCGTCCTCCGCACGGGACGGGTCCTTCCAGAACTCGTACAGCCCGGCCATGGCCATCACGCCGCCGTCCTCGGGGTGGATGAAGTAGGGCTGCTTGGTCTTCTTGTCCGCCCGGTACCACTCGTAGTACCCGTCGGCGGGCAGCAGGCACCGTCGCTTGGCGAAGGCCCTGCGGAAGGACGGCTTCTCGGCGAGCGTCTCGACGCGCGCGTTGATCATGCGGGAGCCGATGGAGGGATCTTTGGCCCAGCTGGGCACCAGCCCCCACTTGACCACTTCGAGCCGCCGGACCGGCCCTGGCGACCGGTCGCCTGCTCCGCCGGGGGCCTCGTGACCGGTTCCCTCACCGGCCGCGGCGCGCCCCGTGCCCGGGGTCTCGGCGTCACCGCCGGCGCCGGCGTCACCGCCGCCCTCGCCCCCCTTGCCGGCCGGCCTGGCCACCACGGCGTAGACCTTCTTGGTGGGGGCGACGTTGTAGTCGGGCTTCAGCTCGTCGGACGTCCCGTCCGCCCCTATGTCGAACTCCTCGAGCAACTCCTGGCGCTTGCGCGCAGACGCGTATCTCCCGCACATGCCCCCTAGACTGCCGCACCGGCGCGCCCCGCGCGCCTCCATTCGCGCCGTCACCGCTTCAGCGGCCGGGTGTCACCCCTTCCGAGGGGAGGGTCCCGGTAGGCTCGGAGCCATGTCAGTTCCCCTGTGGCACGCGCCCGAGGCGGGCCGTCCGGTCGAGGCGACCGTCCGGCTGCCCGGGTCCAAATCGGTGACCAACCGCGCCCTGTTGCTCGCCGCGCTGGCCAACGGTCCCGGCACGGTGCGGCAGGCGCTGCGCAGCCGCGACGCCGACCTGATGGTCGCGGCGCTGCGCGCGCTCGGGGCCGGGCTGACCTCCTCGAACGAGACCGTCTCCGGCGCCGACTGGCACGTCGTCCCCAGCCGGGTGCGCGGCGGCGCGTCGATCGACGTGGGCCTCGCCGGCACCGTCATGCGGTTCGTCCCGCCCATGGCCGCGCTGTCGGACGGCGAGGTGGCCTTCGACGGAGACCCGCACGCCCGCACGCGGCCGATGGGCCCGATCCTCTCCGCGCTGCGCACCCTCGGCGCCGAGGTCGCCGGCGACGCGCTGCCCTTCACGATCAAGGGCCCGATCAGCGGCGGCGAGGTGACCCTGGACGCCTCCGCCTCCTCGCAACTGGTCTCGGGGCTGCTGCTGGCCGCCCCCCGCTTCGAGAAGGGCGTCACCGTACGCCACAGCGGGCCTCCCGTGCCGTCCATGCCTCACATCGAGATGACGGTGCAGATGCTGCGCGCCGCCCAGGTGAGCGTGGACGACAGCGAGCCGGACGTCTGGCGGGTCGAGCCCGGCCCGATCGCCGCCCGCGACCTCACCGTCGAACCCGATCTCTCCAACGCCGCCCCGTTCCTGGCCGCCGCCCTGGTCACCGGGGGCACGGTCACGATCCCCGACTGGCCCGCCGAGACCACACAGGGCGGCGACGCGCTGCGCACGCTGCTGGCCCGCATGGGCGCCGCCGTCACCCGCGTCCCCGCCGGGCTGAAGGTCACCGGAGGGGGGCGCATCGACGGCATCGACGCCGACCTGCACGACGTCGGCGAGCTGACCCCGACGATCGCCGCCCTGGCCGCGCTGGCCGGCTCGCCCAGCACCCTGCGCGGCGTCGCGCACCTGAGAGGCCACGAGACCGACCGGCTCGCCGCGCTCGCCACCGAGATCAACGGGCTCGGCGGCGAGGTGACCGAGACCGAAGACGGCCTGGTCATCACGCCGCGCCCGCTCTACGGCGGCGTCTTCCGCTCCTACGCCGACCACCGCATGGCCACGGCCGGAGCGGTCATCGGCCTGGCGGTGCCCGGCGTCCAGGTCGAGGACATAGCGACCACCGCCAAGACGCTCCCCGAGTTCGCCCGCATGTGGGCCCTGATGCTGGAGGAAGCCCGCTGAGAAAACGGGAGTACGACGAGGACGACGTCCGCGTCAGGCCGGGCAAGGGGTCCCGGCCGAGGACCAGGCGGCGTCCCGCGCACGAGGACGCCGTCCCCGCCTTCGTCGTCGCGGTCGACCGAGGCCGTTACACCTGCCTCGTCGGCGGTGACATCACCGAGACGGGCGTCGACGGCGGCCGCGACCGCAAGCGGCGCGGCGAGGCCCCGCGCCCGGTGACGGCGATGCGGGCCCGCGAGCTCGGCCGCAAGGGCATCGTGGTGGGCGACCTGGTCAGCCTGGTCGGCGACACCTCCGGCCGTCCCGACACGCTGGCGCGCATCGTGCGGCTCGAGCCGCGCACGTCGATGCTGCGGCGCAGCGCCGACGACACCGACGAGCTCGAGCGCCCCATCGTCGCCAACGCCGACCAGCTCGTGATCGTCACGGCGCTGGCCGACCCGCCGCCCCGCCCCCGCATGATCGACCGCCTGCTGGTGGCCGCGTTCGACGCCGACATCGAGCCGCTGCTCTGCCTCACGAAGGCCGACCTGGCCGCCCCCGACGACCTCGTCGCCCGCTACGAGCCGCTCGGCGTCCCCTATCTGGTGGTGCGCAAGGGCGGCGACCTCGACCTCGTGCGAGAGAGGCTGGAGCACCGGCTGAGCGTGCTGGTCGGCCACTCGGGGGTCGGCAAGTCCACGCTGGTCAACGGCCTGGTACCGGACGCCGGGCGGGCCGTCTCGCACGTCAACGCGGTCACCGGGCGCGGACGCCACACCTCCAGCTCGGCGGTCGCCCTCGAACTGCCCGGCGGAGGGTGGATCATCGACACCCCCGGCGTGCGCAGCTTCGGCCTCGGCCACGTGGTGATCGACAACGTGCTCGCGGCGTTCCCCGCCCTGGCCGAGGGCACCGTCCACTGCCCGAAGGGCTGCACCCACCGGGGCGAGGAATGCTCGCTCGACGCCTGGGTGGCCGAGGGCCACGCCGACCCGATGAGCCTGGCGTCCCTGCGCCGCCTGCTCGCGAGCCGCGACGGCGCCCCCGACGACGACTGAGGCGCCCGCGCGCGTCAGGGCGACGCCGATGGCGGCCCGCCGGCTCCGCCGGGCCCGCGAGCGCCCGCGCGCGAGGGGCGACGCGCCGAAGTGGGCCGGAGTGACCCAGCATGACCGGCATGCGACGCTTCGGAGCCGATCAGGACTGCTGAAACGCGCGGCGGCACGATAGCGTTTGTCCCTGTGACGGGTTATAGCGACGACCTGCGCCTGGCGCACATGATGGCCGACAGCGCCGACGACCTGACCATGCGCCGGTTCAAGGCCGTCGACCTGCGGGTCGACACCAAACCCGACCTCACTCCGGTGAGCGACGCCGACCGCGCGGTGGAGGAGACCATCCGCGGCACGCTGCGGCGCGCCCGCCCGCGTGACGCGGTCGTCGGCGAAGAGATGGGCAAGACGAGCGGGTACGGCTCCCGCTGCTGGGTCATCGACCCGATCGACGGCACGAAGAACTACGTGCGCGGCGTCCCGGTGTGGGCCACGCTGATCGCCCTCATGGAGCACGGGCGCGTCGTGGTCGGCGTGGTGTCGGCCCCGGCTCTCGGCCGCCGCTGGTGGGCGGCGCGCGAGGGCGGCGCGTGGACCGGACGCAGCCTGACCAAGGCCTCGCGTTGCCAGGTCTCGTCGGTGAGCCGCCTGCCGGACGCCTCGTTCTCCTACTCCAGCTTCGGCGGCTGGGAAGAGCGCGGGCGCCTTCCGGAGTTCCTCGACCTGGCCAGAACGGTCTGGCGCACCCGCGCCTACGGCGACTTCTGGTCGCACATGATGGTGGCCGAGGGCTCGGTCGACATCTCCGCCGAACCCGAG
Source organism: Sphaerisporangium dianthi (assembly GCF_042654065.1). NCBI lineage: Bacteria > Bacillati > Actinomycetota > Actinomycetes > Streptosporangiales > Streptosporangiaceae > Sphaerisporangium > Sphaerisporangium dianthi. The sequence continues at coordinate 68,772 of NZ_JBHSFP010000039.1, forward strand.
CTCTCAGCCTGGGACATGGCCGCGCTCACGGTGATCGTCGAGGAGGCGGGCGGCGTGTGGACCGACCTGTCCGGCGCGCAGGACGTCGACGGCGGCAGCATGGTCTGCGCCAATCCGATCCTGCACGCGGAGGTGCTCAAACGCCTCGGCGACTGACGAGCCGGGCGGTCGTCGGTCGCTCTTGTTCCCGGGGGACGTGGAACGCCCCGGCCGTCGGCCCTCTGCCGGCGGCCCTGGGAACGACCTGCTCGTCGGCCCTCTGCCGGCGGCCCTGGGACGACCCGGTCGTCAGTGCTCTTCCGGGGGCCGTGAGATGACCCGGTCGTCGAGGTAGCAATCGCAGTTACCGCACCCTGGGAGCATCGCCCACCCTCCTCGGCTGTCCTGCCGGCTTGCCCACGACGCTACGGCACATTCCCCCGAACGTTACTGTCGGTGAGGGAACAGTCGCGTATCAGCCATCCGAGGCCGCGAGGCGTTCACGCAGATGCTTCACGACGCCCTCCGAGGCCGCCTCGACCATGGCGAGGACCTCGAGGAAGCCGTCGGCGCCGCCGTAGTACGGGTCGGGCACCTCGGCGCCCTCGGGAGCGGCCGGGTCGAACGACCGGAACAGCCGCACGTCGGCCCCGGCGGGCGCCAGCCTGCGCAGCGCGCCGAGGTTGTCGGCGTCCATGGCGAGCACCAGGTCGCGTTCGGCGAACCACCCGGGCTCGAACCGCCGCGCCCGGTGGCGCGAGCCGTCGTACCCGTGGGAGGTCAGCGCCGAGAGCGCGCGCTCGTCCATGGGCATGCCCGCGTGCCACCCACCGGTGCCGGCGCTGTCGACGGTGACCGACCCGGCCAGACCGTGGTCCTCCAGCGCCTGCCTGAGCACGACCTCGGCCATCGGTGAGCGGCAGATGTTCCCCATGCACACCAGGCATACACGTGTCATGAACGCCATGATGTGCCACGCGCGCCCGTGCTCGCGCCACGCGAAGGCGGGTCCGTCATGACCCGATCACCATGAGCAGGTAGAGCACCTTGGGGCGTTCACCACGATAGCGACCTGACTCGTTCATTCCTCGTTCACCTTGAACCGGGAATCAAGTCATCTTCGCTGCCTACCGTCCTACCCGTTAAGAGAACAACGTGGAAGGACAACAACCGTGAAGTATGCAGGCCGGCTCGCCGTAGCCGCCATCGCCGGCGTGCTTTCGCTCGCTGCGTGCGGCACCGACAACAACGCCGGTGGCACGGACGCCGCCGCTGCCCCCGCGAGCACCGCGGGCAGTGGCGTCAGCGGCACCATCAACGCGGCCGGCTCCTCGGCGCAGGCGAACGCCATCGCCGAGTGGAAGAAGTCGTTCCAGTCGGCGAACCCCGGTGTGAGCATCAACTACCAGCCCAGCGGTTCGGGCGCCGGCGTCCAGTCCTTCATCCAGGGCACCATCGCCTTCGCCGGCTCGGACTCGGCCCTGAAGGAAGACAAGGGCGAGCCCGCCCAGGCCGACGCGCGCTGCAAGACCGGCAAGGCGATCAACCTTCCCATGGTGATCGGCCCGGTCGCCGTCGTCTACAACCTCCCGGGTGTCGACGGTCTGCAGCTCTCGCCGAAGACCATCGGTGACATCTTCAGCAGCAAGATCACCAAGTGGGACGACCCGGCCATCGCGAAGGACAACCCCGACGCCAAGCTGCCGTCGACCGCCATCCAGGCGTACCACCGCTCGGACGAGTCCGGCACGAGCGACAACTTCACCAAGTTCCTCAAGGCCACGGCCGAGTGGCCGTACGAGCCGGCCAAGGCGTTCCCGGCCGAGGCCAAGGGCCTTGGCGCCAAGGGCTCCGACGGCATCGCGCAGGCCGTCAAGGGCGCCGAGGGCTCGATCAGCTACGTCGAGCTCTCCTACGCGGAGAACTCCGGCCTGACCAAGGCCAAGGTCGCCAACGGCTCGGGCGAGTTCGTCGAGCTCACTCCGGAGAGCGCGGCCAAGACGGTCGAGGCCGCCAAGGTCGAGGGCACCGGCAACGACCTGAAGCTGTCGATCGACTACGCCACCAGCGCGGCGGGCGCCTACCCGATCGTCCTGGTGACCTACGAGATCACCTGTGAGAAGGGCCTGTCGGCCGACGACTCCAAGCTCGTCAAGTCCTTCCTCACCTACACCGCGAGCGACGAGGGCCAGTCGGCTCTCACGAGCCTGGGCTACGCGCCGCTGCCGGCCAGCCTGGTGACCAAGGTGCGCACCGCCGTCGAGGCGATCTCCTAACTCGATGGCCACGTCACTTCGTGAACGCGAAGGCGGGCCGGCCATGGGCCGGTCCGCCTTCCGGCGCAGTCGCGGTGAAGGCCCCTTCCGGTACGCGACGACCGGCGCCGGCATCCTGTTGCTCGCGATCATGGCGGCGATCGCGGTCTTCCTCATCGTGAAGGCCGTTCCCGCCCTCCAGGCCAACAGCTCTCACTTCCTCACCGAGAGGGTCTGGACCCCCAACGCCACCCCACCGGCCTTCGGCATCGCCGCCCTTGCGTTCGGCACCGTGATCAGCTCGTTCCTGGCCCTGATCATGGCGCTTCCGGTCGCGGTCGGAGTGGCGCTGTTCATCTCCCACTACGCGCCGCGCCGCCTCGCCGGCGTGCTCGGCTACATCATCGACCTGCTGGCCGCGGTTCCCAGCGTCGTCTACGGCCTGTGGGGCATCATCTTCCTGGTCCCGTTCATGAAGGGCCCGTCGGAGTTCCTCAACACCTACTTCGGCTGGTTCCCGCTGTTCTCGGGCGACTCGGTGAACTCCAAGTCGATCCTCACCGGGTCCGTCGTGCTCGCGATCATGATCCTGCCGATCATCGCGGCGATCTCCCGTGAGGTGTTCCTCCAGGCTCCCACCATGCTGGAGGAGGCCTCGCTGGCCCTGGGCGCCACCCGCTGGGAGATGATCCGGATGTCGGTGCTGCCCTTCGGGCGTCCCGGCGTCATCAGCGCGGCCATGCTGGGCCTCGGGCGCGCCATGGGCGAGACCATCGCGGTCGCGCTCATCTTCCCCGCCACCTTCACCATCTCCTTCCAGGTGCTGACCGGCAACGGCAACAGCATCGCCGCGAACATCGCCAACGGGTTCGGCGAGGCGACCGCCATCGGTCAGGGCGCGCTGATCGCCTCCGGTCTGGTGCTGTTCGTGATCACCCTGGTCGTCAACATGGCCGCCCGACTGATCATCGCGCGCCGCAAGGAGTACTCGAGGGCCGCCGCATGACCGTGTCGTCCACCGTCGTCCTCGCTCCGGTCTCGTTCGGCCGGCGCCTGAAGAACCGGGTCGTCCAGGGCCTGGTCTGGCTGGCGTTCGCCGTCGCCGTCGTCCCGCTGATCTCGGTCATCTGGATGGTGGTCACGAACGGGATCAAGCGTTTCGACCTCGAGTTCCTGACCCACTCGATGCGCAACATCGGCCCGCGCGACGCCGACGGAGGCGCCTACCACGCCATCCTCGGCACGCTCGAACAGGTCGGCCTGGCCACGGCGATCTCGGTGCCGATCGGCCTGCTCACGGCGATCTACCTGGTGGAGTACGGCCCCGGCAGGCGTCTCGCCCGTTCCATCAGCTTCTTCGTCGACGTCATGACCGGCATCCCGTCGGTCGTGGCCGGTCTGTTCGTCCTGGCGTTCTGGGTGCTGATCCTCGGCCTCGGCTACTCCGGGTTCGCCGGGGCGCTGGCCCTGTCCATCCTGATGATGCCCACGGTCGTCCGCGCCGCCGAGGAGATGCTGCGGCTGGTGCCGAACGAGCTGCGCGAGGCGGCCTACGCCCTGGGCGTCCCCAAGTGGAAGACGATCCTGCGGGTCGTGCTGCCGACGGCGTTCACCGGCATCGTCACCGGCGTCATGCTGGCCATCGCCCGCGTCTCGGGCGAGACCGCCCCGCTGCTGCTCACCGTCTTCATCACCGACTCCATCAACTCCGACCCCTTCAAGGGGCCGCAGATGGGTCTCCCGCTGTACGTCTTCGACCAGGCGCAGCGGCCGAACATCACCGCGACCGACCGGGCCTGGACCGGCGCGCTCACCCTCATCCTGATCGTCATGCTGCTCAACCTGGTGGCGCGCCTCATCAGCTGGTGGCGCTCGCCCGCCAAGGGCCGATAAGGGGATATCGACAATGGCCAAGCAGATCGAGGTGTCCGACCTCGACGCGTACTACGGATCGCACAAGGCGATCGAAGGCATCACGATGACGATCGAGCCGCGCTCGGTCACCGCCTTCATCGGCCCGTCGGGCTGCGGCAAGTCGACGTTCCTGCGCACGCTCAACCGCATGCACGAGGTCATCCCGGGCGCCCGCGTCGAAGGCAAGATCATGCTGGAGGACCAGGACCTGTACGCGGGCGACGTCGACCCCGTCTCGGTGCGGCGGACCGTCGGCATGGTCTTCCAGCGGCCCAACCCGTTCCCGACGATGTCCATCTACGACAACGTCGCGGCCGGCCTGCGTCTCAACGGCCGGGTCTCCCGGTCCGAGACCGACGGCGTCGTGGAGACCTCGCTCAAGGACGCCAACCTGTGGAACGAGGTCAAGGACCGGCTCAACAAGCCCGGTTCCGGCCTGTCCGGCGGCCAGCAGCAGCGCCTCTGCATCGCCAGGGCGATCGCGGTGAGTCCCGCCGTCCTGCTCATGGACGAGCCCTGCTCGGCGCTGGACCCCATCTCGACGCTGGCGATCGAGGACCTGATCAGCAAGCTCAAGAACGACTACACGATCGTGATCGTCACGCACAACATGCAGCAGGCGGCGCGAGTCAGCGACAGGACGGCCTTCTTCAACCTGGCCGGCCAGGGCCAGCCCGGCAAGCTGGTCGAGATGGACGACACCTCGAAGATCTTCACCAACCCCACCCAGAAGGCGACCGAGGACTACATCACCGGACGCTTCGGATGACCCGCTCGTAAAGGAGATGGTGTGAGCCAGCCGCAGGCGGCACCTGAAGTGGACGGGGACACTCGGCCGGCGCCCATGCTGCTGGTTGCCGATCCTGACGCCGGCATGGTCAGGGAACTGGCCTCGGCGCTCGAGCGCGAGGGCGTCTACGTGACCGGCGTCCCCGACGGCGCGCAGGCCCTCCTCCAGGCGGGCGCGCTCCGCCCGGACGTGGTGCTCGTGAGCGCCACCCTGCCGGTCATCGGGCCGGTCGAATTCGTGCGGGCGGTCCGGCTCGCCAGGACCGTGCCGGTGCTGCTCGGCGTCGGAGAGGGGCATGCCGAGCAGGCCGTCCAGGCTCTGGCGGCGGGCGCCACCGCGTGCGTCGCCCGGCCCTATCGCGTACCCGAGCTGCTGCCGCTCGTCCAGGCGACCTTCCCGGGGGACGCCGGGCTGCGCGGAGTGCTCACCGTGGGAGGCGTCGAGCTCGACGTCGGCGCCTACCAGGTGCGCGTGAGCGGGATGCCCGTCCACCTGCCGCTACGCGAGTTCGAGCTGCTGCACTACCTGATGCGCCACGCCGACCGCACGGTGACGCGCGAGCAGATCATGCACCATGTGTGGCACGCGGCGGACGGCATGTCGACCAACACCATCGCGGTGCACGTCAAGCGCCTGCGCGCCCGCCTCGGTGACGACGACGACCAGCTGATACAGACCGTACGCGGGGTCGGCTACCGCTTGGTGACCCCGGTCTGACCAGGAGGCGACCACCGGCCGGACGATCCGGCCACACCGGCCGGCGGCCGGGACGGCCGGCCACGGCCGAGGGCGGCGGTCAGGCGCGGGTCGCGGCCGAGGGCGGCGGTCAGGCGCGGGTCGCGACCGAGGGCGGCGGTCAGGCGCGGGTCGCGGCCGCGTGGCCGGCGGCGAGGCGGGAGACCGCCTCGTCGTCACAGCTCTCCCAGAACGCGCCCACGACGTCCTCCAGCTGGGAGAACGACTCCGCGCGGAACAGCACGTCCTGGTACTTGGTGATGTCGTACGCGGTGGTCCCCATGGCGGCGATGTCGAGCGGGCGGATGTCCATGCCGCGGAACTCCTCGACCTCGCCGTAGGAGGAGAGGATCCCCGCGCCGTACGCGCGGTCCTCGCCGCCCTCGGCGAGGACGCCGAACTCCATGGTGAACCAGAACACCTTGGAGACGAACTCCAGCGCCTCCTGCGTCTCCACCCTGCGGGCCGCCGCGCCGGCGAGCCTGTAGAGCCGGGCGAAGCCGTCGTGCGCGAGCGCGTTGGCGTGCCCGATCACCTCGTGGATCACGTCCGGCTCGGGAGTGTAGAACGGCACCGAATGGTGGCGGATGTACTGCGTCGAGTGGAACAGGCCGTCCGCCAGCACGCCGTAGAAGTCGCGGAGCGGCACGAGCCCGGCGGCCGGGAGGTACCGGAACCCGGTCAGCGGCGCGAGCAGGTCGCCGACCTCCTGGAGCTGCGGGATCCGGTCGGCGGGCAGCCCGAGTCGCTCGCAGCCGCGCAGGTACTCCGTCGCCGCGTACTTGCGGTGCTTGACCGCGAGCTCGCGCGTGACCAGCGCCCACACCTCGTGCTCCCGCTCGGTGTAGGCGACCGCCGGGATCGGCTCGCCCGCGACGTGGTTCAGCGCGAGAGCGGCGATGGCGTTGCGGCGCTCGCGGTAGGCCGGGTCGGCGACCCCCGGGTGGCCTGCGGCCAACTCGACGACGACGGACCCGTCCTCCCGTGTCGCCACCGGGGCAAAGTACTGCGCTTCTTCGAACATGACAGAAATATCGGCAATCAGGGGTTTTGCTGGCAAGAGCGGCCAATTCTGATAGTCATATCGGCCAGAACCCCTGCCTCCGGCGCCCCGAACACTGGTCGATCCGCTCAGCTTCCCGCCATCCCTCGAAACCGGGCCCTCCTCCCAGCGCCACGCCGGTCCTCCCCCAGCGCCACCGCCGGCCGTCCACCTCAGCCGCTGCCGCCGGCCGGGGCGGGCCGTGGCCCACGGCCGTGGCAGGCCGTACTCTCGGGCCATGCCTACGGCTCACGGCCCCGTCGATCCTCTGGACGGCCGGCTTCTCGCCACCATGCGGGCACATCCGCGCATCGGCCTGACCGAGCTGGCGCGGTTGCTCGGAGTCGCTCGTGGCACCGTGCAGGCCCGCGTCGACAAGCTCGTCGCCCGCGGCGTCATCGGCGACTTCGGGCCGACGGTCGTGCCCGCCGGGATGGGATATCCCATCCTCGCCTTCGTGTCCCTGCAGATCTCCCAGGGCAGGCTGAGAGAGGCCGTACAGGCCCTGGAGGCCGTCCCGGAGATCCTGGAGGTATACGGGACCAGTGGCCAGGCCGACCTGCTCTGCCGCGTGGTAGCGCGCTCCACCGTCCAGCTTCAGGAGATCATCGCCCGGGTCCTGGCGTCACCGGCCGTCCAGCGCACCGACACCACCATCGCGCTGTCGACGCAGATCCCCTACCGCATCGAGCCCCTCCTGGGAGCCGCCGCCCGACCCGACCCCGGCATCGGCTCCTGACGGCCGCCGGCGAACGGCCAGGCGATCCCGGCCCGCGAAACCGGCGAGGGGAACCCGGGCGGGAGCCCTCAGGTTCAGCCCTCCTGCGAGGCGCATCTCTCCCTGTCCAGGCACACCCGGTTGGTGAGGGCCTGGAGGAAGATCTGCTGTGCCTGGTCGAACGTCTTGGCCACCATCGCGGCGCCGTTCGTCACCTGGGCGATCTGCTTCAGCTTCCCCAAGTCGGCCTTCTCGCCGAACCCGATCAGCGTGATGGTCACGGGCCGGCCGGGGTCGAACTCCTTCTGCAGCGCGGTCAGCAACTCCTGCAGGGAGATGCCGCGACGGTCGTCGTCGCGGCCGTCCGTGAACAGGATGATCGAGCTCAGCATGTTCTCGACCTGGTGCTCCGAGGCCGAGCGGAACGCCGCCAGCAGCGAGTCGTAGAGACCGGTGTCGCCCTTGGTGTGGCCGGGCAGCTTGCGCAGAGCCCGGGTGATCTCAGACGCGTTCTCCCGCAGCGGGCCGACCGGCACCAGTTCCTTGTAGTCCTTGTCGCCGTCCAGGCCGGTCGCGAAGACCCACAGGCCGATGTCGCTGCCCTGCGGCAGACCGCGGACACCCGCCTCCGCGGCCTTCGCCATGGCGCCCATGCGCGTGTCCCCCGTCCCCGGGACCTTCTTCGCCATGGAACGGCTGACATCCACCATCAGCAGAGTGCGCGTGTCGGCGAGCAGCAGCCGCATCGACAGCAACGAACGCAGCCTCGTCATGGCGATCGGGGCGCTGATCTCGCGCGGAGGTTCGGCGCGCACACCGTGCCGCTCGTCCATCGCCGCTCCCGCCCTGCCTGACGGGTCGCGGAATCCCGACGCCTGCAACAGCGCACGTCCCATGTCCGACAGCACCGCCCTGTGGAAGTCCTCGGCGGCCCTGAGCTTGGCGGCGTCCTTGGTCGTCGGGACGTAGGGGTAGTCCAGGGCGAGCGTCCCCTCGCTGGGATAGAGGCCCATGACCTGCGGCTTCGCGCGTGCGTCGTTGTGACGCCAGATGGCCTGCTCGCTGTCCACGATGATCGGATCCGTGCCCTTGTCCGGCCGCTCCAGGAGGTCGAACAGCGCCTCGCGAGAGGGGAGTATGGACCGCTTCAGGTTGGTCGTCATGCCCTCGACGATCTTCAGTGCGGCGGGCCGGTCCGCCACCACGGAATTGAGCGCGTCCAGCACCGCCAGCCCCGACGCGAACCTGCTGGGATCCGGCAAGGTCGTGGACGCCTTCGGCAATCTCTTCTTGGTCGCCGAGGTGGGAACCAGCAACATCCACGACGCCTCCGCGGCGCGGGGCGTCACCTCGCCGGAACCCTCCTTGGCGTCCTTGTCACCATCGGCACCGCGGCCGGAGTCATCGCCATGGGGGTCCCCCTCGGCGAGCTTGGCCGCCGTGCCGTCCGTCACCCCCATGATCACCGGTGAGCGGGCGATCGACGCGCCCGGGGAGAACAGCGTGCGGTCGGCTCCCCGCACCTTGGCGAGGTCCACCCACACCGACGCGTCGGGCACCCAGACGTCCACGAGGTTCTTGCGCAGCGCCAGCTCGTCGGCCACGTCGGCCGAGCCTCCCGTGTTCACCGACACCGAGGCGCAGCCGCCCTCTTGCCCGTACCTCTCCGCCACCTCCGCGAGCGCGGGGCCGATCTCGGGCGTGGCCGTCACCCGCAACTGCGGACGCTCGGCGCACATCGAGCGGCTGACCAGCGCGTACGCCCCACCCACCAACGATGCGAGCAGGACCGCGCCCAGGCCGAGTGCCACGACCGCCCGCCTTCTGGCGGTGGCCAGCGGACCGGCCGTTCGCAGGGCTTCGAGTGCACCCGCGAACCGGTCGCGCCAGGATGGCGCTTCTCCGTCCCGTGCGTCACCGTCGAGGGGATCCGGATTGCGATGCCTGCCTATCACGACGTCACGCCCTTAAGGCCAACAAAGGACACTCAGCGAAGATCTCCCCCGGGTATCGGGAAGCGTAGCGTGTCCCTCAGCCGCCGACCGCCGCTCCGAAGAACCGGCCGAGTAACGGATTGACTCCGATTGTCAGGATGCCCGTCCAGGCCGTTACCCGGGAGTCAGGGGCGTAGACCGTCCAGGAGCCGGGCGACGGTGCGGTGACGAAGGTCGGGCGCCCATCCCGCGGCCAGCGCGCCGTGGCAGGCGGCGGTGAGCAGGGCGATGACCTCGTCGAGCCGCACCTCGGCGCGGACCGCACCCGTCTGCCGAGCTCGCGTGAGCAGGGAGTCGAGAGCCTCGCGGAGGCCGGCGACCTGGCGATCGACGTCCACGTCCGTACCGTCGGCGGCGAGAAGGTGGACCACTGTGCGCGCGCCGGCCGCGTGCTCGACGACTTGGGCGAAGAACGTGAACAGCGCCTTGGGATCGCCCTCGGCGGCAAGCGTCTCGGCTCGCGTGGCGAGCAGGTCCTGCAGTTCCTTCATGATCGCCGCGAGCAGGTCGGCCTTCGTGGGGAAGTGCCGGAAGACCGTGCCGATGGCGACACCCGCGCGTCGCGCGACCTCCTCGGTCGACGCGGACGTGCCGTGCTCGTCGAAGACCTCGGCGGCGGCGGTGAGGATGCGGGCCCGGTTGCGGCGGGCGTCGGCGCGAAGCGGCGGCTCAGACACGGGAGACTCCGGACATTGACAACATGAGTGGCGACTCATAATTTGGACCACGGAAACATGAGTGGCAACTCATCTTAGGAGTGTACGGTGACTGGAGTGGACGAAACCGCGCTGGCAGGGCCGCGTGAGGCGTTCGAACGATTCCGGGACTACCTGCTGGCGGGGACATCGGCCGGGCTGGAGAGGTTCCTCGCCGACGACGGCGTGGTCGAGAGCCCGTTCGCCCCGCCTGGGGCCCTGCGGCGGATGGAGGGACGGGAGGCGTTCGCCTCGTCGGCCGTCCCGCGGCGGGAGGCGCTGCTGGAACGCATCCGGTTCACCGCCGTGCGCGATGTGGTCGTCCACGAGACGGCCGACCCGCAGGTCGCCATCGTCGAGTACGAGGTGGAGGCGGTCCGCAAGGCCGACGGTTTACGCGCCGCGGCCCCCTTCGCGGTGGTGGTGCAGGTCCGGGACGGACGCGTCGCGCTGTGGCGCGAGTACCAGAATCCCGCGGCGATGGCCCTGCTCGCGGCAGGGTGACCGGCCGGCCCTCGCCTGGCGCCCCTCCCCCGCAAGCGCAGAGCGAGACGGGCACCGAGCGGGGGAAGGTCGCGAAGCCAGAAAAGGCCGGTAAACGCAGGAAAGCCACCCACACCGTGGATGGCTCTCCCTGCATACTGTCTACCTATAAAATTTTGTCCGGCGGTGTCCTACTCTCCCACACCGTCCCCGGTGCAGTACCATCGGCGCTGGAAAGCT
>NZ_JBHSFP010000040.1:0-76510 GCF_042654065.1 Sphaerisporangium dianthi
CCGTGACGGCCGGGCCGGCGGGCGCGCCCGGCGGCGGGCGGCGCGCGCGGTGGGCGGCGCCGGCCGCGGCCGCCCTCATTCTGTGCGCGCTCGGCGGCTGCGGCGGGGCGCAGGCCGCCTCGGGCGCCCCGCCCACCGTGGAGCAGATCGCCGTCAGGACCGGGTGCACGGCCCCGCGGATGCAGGTGGACGCCAAGGAGCTGCGTCAGGGCATGTGCAAGACGGCGAGAGGCCAGTACTCCGTCACGACGTTCGCCTCGGAGAAGGGCAAGCAGGAGTGGCTGGACGACGCGCTGAGCTACGGCGGCGCGTACCTGGTCGGCACCCGCTGGATCGTGCTCGGCAACACCCCGGAGATGCTGGAGCCGTTCCGGGCGACGCTCGGCGGCACGGTGCGGATGGGCGGCCACACGATGCCCTCCGGCGAGCCGATGCCGCAGGGGCACACGGCGCCCACAGGCGAGCACGAGATGCCGATGCCCTGAACGCCGGGGCTGTCGCCGTTCGTCCCGGCGGCCGGCCGAGGGACGTGGCGGCGCCGGCGGGGCCGGGGCGTCATGCCGGGTAGGCGTGGGTCTCGGTGGCCTTGACCGAGGCCCAGATGACCTGGCCCGAGGTCAGGCCGAGGTCGGCCAGCGCGGCGGGGGTGATGTCGGCGAAAGCCGTGATCGTGCCTTCCAGGTGGACGCGCACGTTGTCGCCGTGCCGTTCGATGCCGCCGATCGTGGCCTGCCAGAGGTTGCGCGGGCTGCCGTCGGGCCGTGCCCGGTACAGGGCCACCGCGGCCGGGGAGAAGGCCAGGAACGCGGGCCCCTTGAGGTGTTCCGCGACGGTGAACGCCACCTCGCCGATCGTGACCTGGCGGCCGTCGGCGGTGCCGCGGTGGAGGTTGAGCCCGACCAGCCGGGCGACGTAGTCGGTGCGCGGGCGGCGGGCCACCTCGGCCGGTGTGCCCTGCTGGACGATCGCGCCGTTCTCGATGACGACCAGCCGGTCGGCGAGCACCATGGCCTCAAGGGGGTCGTGGGTGACAAGGACGGTCGCGCCGTCGAAGTCGGCCAGGTGGCGGCGCAGCTCGGAGCGGATCTGAAGGCGGGTGTGGGCGTCGAGGGCGGCGAGCGGCTCGTCGAGCAGCAGCAGGCGGGGCCGCACGGCCAGCGCCCGGGCCAGGGCGACCCGCTGGGCCTGACCGCCCGACAGCTGCCGGGGGCGGGCCGCGGCGTGATCGGCCAGGCCGACCCGCTCCAGCCAGTCGCGCGCCGCCCTGCGGGCCTCGGCCTTCCCCGCGCCGTGGCAGCGCGGCCCGAACGCGACGTTGTCCAGGGCGGACAGGTGCGGGAACAGCAGGTAGTCCTGGAAGACCATTCCGATGGGACGGGCCTCGGCCGGCAGGTCGTGCAGCGGGGCGCCGTCCAGGGTGATGTGGCCGCCGGCCAGGCCGCCGAGCCCGGCCAGGGCGCGCAGGGCGGTGGTCTTGCCGGCGCCGTTCGGGCCGAGCAGGGCGACGACCTCGCCCGCGGCGACCGCCAGCTCGATGTCCAGCCGGAATCTCCGCCGGGCGACGACCAGGCGGGCGGTGAGGGTCATGGGCTGTTCACCCACCGGTCCCGAAGGGTGGCCAGGATGATCACGGAGACGGCGAGCAGGACGAGGCTGAGCACGATGGCGGCCTCGGGGTCGGTCTCCAGGGCGAGGTAGACGGCCAGCGGCATGGTCTGGGTGGTGCCGGGGAAGTTGCCGGCGAAGGTGATGGTGGCGCCGAACTCCCCGAGCGCCCTGGCCCAGCACAGCACGGCCCCGGCGACCACCCCGGGCGCCACCAGGGGCAGCGTGACGCGCCGGAAGACGACCCAGCGGGAGGCGCCCAGCGTGGCCGCGGCCTCCTCGAACCGCTGGTCGGCGGCGCGCAGCGCCCCTTCGACGCTGATGACGAGGAACGGCATCGCGACGAACGCCTCGGCGATGACGACGCCCGCGGTGGTGAAGGGCAGCGTCACGCCGAAGGCGGCCTCCAGCCATCGCCCGGCCACGCCTCGCCGGCCGAGCACCAGCAGCAGCGCGACGCCGCCGACCACCGGCGGCAGCACCAGAGGGACGGTGACCAGCGCGCGGACCAGCCGCCGGCCGGGAAAGCGCACGCGGGCCAGCAGCCACGCCAGCGGCACCCCGAGCAGCAGGCACACCGCCATGGCGAGCGTGGCGGTGATCAGCGACAGCCGCAGCGCCCGCAGCACCTGTGGCTCGACCAGCCGCTGCGGCAGCGTCGGCCAGGGCGCGCGGATCAGCAGCCCGGCGAGCGGCAGCACCAGGAAGACCAGCCCCAGTACGGCGGGCACCACCAGCACCCAGGGCAGGCGGCCCGCGACCGCGCCCGTCGCGGGATGGTCCGGGCCGCTGTGCGGAGGTGCGGGCGTGGTGGAGGTCATCGGGTCAGGGCGTCTCGAAGCCGGCCCTGCTCAGCACATCCCTGCCCTGGGCCGACAGCACCAGCTCGACGAACCGCCGGGCCGGCCCGGGCGCGGGGGCCCTGGTCAAGGTCGCGATCGGGTAGTCGTTGACCGCCTTGCCTGCCTCGGGGAAGGCGATGCCCTCGGCCTTGTCACCGGCGGCGAGCACGTCGGTGGTGTACACCAGGGCGGCGTCCACCTCCCCGAGCTCGACCTTGGTGAGGGTGGCCTTGACGTCCTGCTCCAGCGTGACCGGTTCGACCGTGAGGGCCGCCGCCTCCAGCGCCTTGACCGCCGCGGCGCCGCACGGCACCTGCCGCGCGCACAGCGCGACCTTGACCTTCGGGTCGGCCAGGTCATCGAGCTCGTCGACCTTGGCCGGGTTGCCGGCGGGGACGGCGATCTGGAGCCTGTTGCGCGCGAACGTCGTCGGGGTGCCCGCGAGTGAGGCGTCGGTGACGGTCTTCATGGTGGCGGGGCTGGCCGCGGCGAACACGTCCGCGGGGGCGCCCTGGGTGATCTGCTGGGCCAGCGTGGCGCTGGAGCCGAAGTTGAACCTCACCGTCGTGCCGGGGTGGGCCGCCTCGAACGTCTTGCCGAGCTCGGTGAAGGTGCCGGTCAGCGACGCGGCCGCGAACACGGTCACCTCCTCGGCGTCACCGCCGGCGGCGGGGGCGGACGCCTGTGTGCCGGCCGGCCGGCCGGAGCCGCAGCCGGCCGTCCCGGCGATCGCGAGCGCGGCGGGAAGGACGATGGCCCATCGGGAGAAGCGCGTGACCAAGGGGACTCCTCACCTAGCCGCCGGCCACGCGTTCGTGGCCGGGGATCTCGACGACGACGTTCGTGGACTTGATCACGGCGACCGCCACCACCCCCGGCGCGAGGCCGAGTTCGTCCGCGGCCTGGCGGCTCATCAGCGACACCACCCGGAACGGCCCGGCGGCGATCTCCACTTGCGCCATCACCGCGTCGCGGATCACCTCGGTGACGATGCCGCGGAAGCGGTTGCGCGCCGATGAGCGTCCGCCGTCGCCGTCCGTCTCGACCTGGTCGCGGGCGAAGGCGGCGAGATCGGCGCCGTCCACCCGCCGATGGCCGTGCTCGTCCCGCTCGGCCGCCAGCCGCCCGGCGTCCACCCACCGGCGCACGGTGTCGGAGCTGACCCCGAGCAGCGCGGCGGCCTCGCTGATCCGAAACGTCGTCACAAGCCTTCACCCTACCCCTCGCACATTCCACCCTGAATACCCTTTTTTCGCCGCAGAAGCGAGCCCCACCCGTCCGAACAGCCGGTCACCATGGGGCGCGATGGGTGATATGCGTTTAAGGCGTTGAATGAGACGATGCCTAGATGGACATCCGGAGCAGGAACAACGTCGTGGTGACGGGAAGACGCGGAGCACCGGTCGTCATGCTGGCGCACGGCTTCGGCTGCGACCAGAACCTCTGGCGGCTGGTGGCGCCCACGCTGGCCGAGGAGTTCGAGGTCGTCCTGTTCGACTACGTCGGCTCCGGCCGGTCCGACCTGTCGGCCTGGCGCGAGGAGCGCTACGCGTCCCTGGACGGCTACGCCCAGGACGTCCTGGACGTCTGCCAGGAGCTCGACCTGCGCGACGTGGTGTTCGTGGGTCACTCGGTGAGCGCCATGGTCGGGGTGCTGGCCGCGGACCGCGAGCCCGCGCGGTTCGGCAGGCTGGTGCTGCTGGTGCCGTCGCCGTGCTACATCGACGACGGGGAGTACCGCGGCGGGTTCAGCGCCGGCGACATCGGCGAGCTGCTCGAGTCGCTGGAGGACAACTACCTCGGCTGGTCCGGGGCGATGGCCCCCGTCATCATGGGCAACCCCGAGCGGCCCGAGCTGGCCGAGGAGCTCGCCGGCGCGTTCTGCCGCACCGACCCGGCGATCGCCCGGGTGTTCGCGCGCGCCACCTTCCTGTCCGACAGCCGGGCCGACCTGGCGACGGTGAAGGTCCCGGCGTTGATCCTCGAGTGCGAGCAGGACGTGATCGCCCCGCGCGAGGTGGGCGCGTACGTGCACGCGGCGATCCCCGGCAGCCGCCTGGTCACGCTCGACGCGATCGGCCACTGCCCGCAGCTGAGCGCGCCCGAGGCCACGGCCGGGGCCATCGCGAGCTTCGCCCGCGGCTGATGCGGGGCTCCGGGCTGACGGACACGGCATTCGCGGCGTTGCTCGAGGACAGCGCCGCGGAGCTCTACGAGGACGCCCCGTGCGGCTACCTGTCCACGCTCCTCGACGGGCGCATCGCCAAGGTCAACCGGACGCTGCTCGGCTGGCTCGGCTACGAGCGGGACCAGGTCGTGGGCCGCATGTCCTTCTCCGACCTGCTGACGGTCGGGGGAAGGCTCTACCACGAGACCCACTTCGCCCCGCTGCTGCGCATGCAGGGCGAGATCCGCGGCATCGCGCTGGAGATGAGGGCCGCCGGCGGCGAGCGGCTGCCGGTCCTGGTCACCTCGGTGGTGAAGACCGGCGCGGGCGGACGGCCGCTGCTGATCCGCGCCACGGTGTTCGACGCCCGCGACCGCCGGGCCTACGAAAGAGAGCTGCTGCGCGCCCGGCAGGAGGCCGACCGGGACCGCGAGCGGCTGCAGCGCGTGGTGGCCACGCTGCAGCGGAGCCTGCTGCCCCCGTCTCTGCCCGAGGTCGCGGGGCTCGACGCGGTCGCGCACTACCACACGGCCTCGCCCGACAACCTGGGCGGCGACTTCTACGACCTGTTCCCGCTGGGCGACGGCCGGTGGGGCTTCTTCCTCGGGGACGTGTGCGGCAAGGGGCCGGAGGCGGCGGCGGTGACCTCGCTGACCCGGTACACGCTGCGCGCCGCCGCGCTGCACGACCCCCGGCCGGTGGGGATGCTGGAGATCCTGGACACGGCCCTCCGGGAGGCCGTCGGGACGGGGGAGCGGTACTGCACGGTCATCGTCGGCACGCTGACCCCGGAGGGCGACGCCTTCGCCGTCACCGTGGCCGGCGGCGGGCACCCTCCGGCGCTGCTGCTGCGCGCGGAAGGCGAGGCCCGCTACCTGCCCACCGTGGGCGGCATGCTGGTCGGCGTCCTCCCCCGCCCGTCCTTCGTCTCGGCGGAGGCGCGCCTGCGGCCGGGCGACACGCTGCTGCTGTACACCGACGGGCTCCTCGACGCGCGCACCGGCGCCGGCCAGGAGCGTTTCGGCCCCGATGCGCTGTTGTCGTTCGCCGGGCGGACGGCCCCGGCGCCGGCCGCCGCCGCGGTCGAGGCCGTGGTGGGCCTGCTCGCGGGGTTCGGCGCGGGTCTCGACGACGACACCGCCCTGCTGGCGCTCGGCGTGCCCGCCGCCGCGGCCGCGGAAGGCTCCCCCGGCTGACTGACGCGCGCCCGCACCGCCCGGCACCGCGGCCCGTGGCCGGGCCGATGCCGTGCCGGCGCCGCGGCCCAGGTCAGACGATGGACAGGGCGCCCGACGGGCAGACCTGCACCGCGCGGCCGGCCGCCGCCTCGTCCTTCGCGGCCGGCTCCTCGGTCAGGAGGAGCACGGTGCCGTCTTCCTCGCTCTGGTCGAACACCTCGGGGGCGGTCAGAGCGCACATGCCGGCTCCGACGCAACGCTCGGTATCCGCTTTGATCCGCATGACGGGAACCTCCTACCAGGCCACCGGCAACCGGTGCACGCCGTAGATCGCCATGTTCGAGCGCATCGCCACATCGTCGGCCGGTATGGCGAGCCGCAGGTGCGGGAAGCGCCGCAGCAGGGCCGGGTATCCGATGCGCATCTCGATGCGGGCGAGCTGCTGGCCGAGGCACTGGTGGATGCCGTGACCGAAGGCGAGATGACCCACGGCCTGCCGTCTGATGTCCAGCTTATCGGGGTCGTCGAAGCGCTCGGGATCGCGGTTGGCCGCGCCGAGGGACAGCGTCACGGCCTCCCCCTCCTTGATCATGTGGCCCGCCACCTCCACGTCCGCGAGGGCCGCCCTGACGGGGCCGAGGTGGACGATGGTCAGGTAGCGCAGCAGCTCCTCGACGGTGCCGTCGGCCAGCGTGGGGTCCTCGCGCAGCGCGGCGAGCTGGGCGGGGTTGCGCAGCAGCGTGTAGGTGCCGAGCGCGAGCATGTTGGCCGTGGTCTCGTGGCCGGCGATGAGCAGGAGCATCGCCACGCCGGTGATCTCCTCGCCGGTGAGCTGCCCCGTTTCGATCAGCCCGCTGATGAGGGCGTCGTCCGGCTCGGAGCGCTTGCGCGCCACCAGCTCGCCCAGGTATCCGTCGAGGTCGTCGAGCGCTCCTTGCACCTGTTCGGGCGTGGCGTCCAGGTTGAGCAGGGTGGAGGAGTAGCGCTGGAAGCGCTCGTGGTCGTCGTACGGCACTCCCAGCAGCTCGCAGATCACCAGGGAGGGGATGGGCAGCGCGAAGGCCTGGACCAGGTCGGCGGGCGCGCCGAGGCGCTCCATCTCGTCGAGCCGGTCGGCGGTGATCTTCTCGACCCGCGGTTCGAGCTGCTTCATGCGGCGGACGGTGAACTGACCGGTCAGCAGCTTGCGGAAGCGGGTGTGCTCGGGCGGGTCATCCCGCAGGAAGAACCCCGGACGCCGGCGGGCCTGGGACAGCCTCTGGTTGATCGGTGGGTGCAGCAGCTCCAGGCGGGTGCTGAAGCGGGGGTCGGCGAGGATCGCGCGCGCGGCGGGGTAGCCGGTCACCAGCCAGCCGACGTGGCCGTCGGCGTAGAGCATCGGGCGCAGCGGGTCCTCCTCACGCCAGCGTCCGAAGGACTCGGGGGGATCGAGGGGAGTCTCGCGGGTCAGCGGGAAGGTCACCGGTTGGGATGCGGCGTTGGGCATGGACGCGCTCCTCGGAGTTGACAGCCTCTGTTACGAAACGTCGTTCTCGGTGTTCACAGAAAACAGTACCTCCTCCGATATTGCAATGGATGAAATTTATTGGCGGGTGGAGTAAAGTCCGGCCATGGCCGGTGGTCCTGGACTGAGGGAGCGCAAGAAGCTGCGCACCCGCCGCACGCTCATCGAGACCGCCGTGCGCATGTTCGAGCGGCACGGGTACGAGCGGACGACGCTGGCCGACATCGCTGCGGCCGCCGAGGTCTCCACGCGCACGTTCTTCAGCTACTTCTCCGGCAAGGAGGACGTGGTCTTCTTCGACACCCGCCCGCGGGTCGAACGCGCGCTCGGCGTCATCGCGAGCCGGCTGCCGGGAGAACCGGTGGCCGACCTGCTCCTGCGCGTCGCGAGAGAGGCGCTGCGCTTCGACACCGAGGAGGCCGAGCTCGTCCTTGAGCTTCACCCGGCGCGCACGCGGCTCATCATGTCGGTGCCCGCGCTCCAGGCCCGGGCCCTGCACCTGCTGTTCGAGGTGCAGCGCGAGCTGGCGGGCGCGCTGCTGCGGGCCTACCCCGGCGAGCTCGACCCGATCGAGGCCGGGGCGGCCATCGGCGGGTTCGTGGGAGCGGTCAAGCAGGCGGTGACGGCCGGCAGGGACAGAGGCGACCCGCCGCACCTGATGCGGGCCGCGGTCGAGCGGGGCATCGAGATCGCCCTGTACGGGGTGCGCTCGCTCGACAGGCCACGGGCAGGCGGCACCGGCCAGGCTGCCACAGAAGTGTAACCGACCGGGCCATATCGCGAGCATTATGGGCGGAATAGGTCTGATCCGCCCGTTCGGCTCGCCACCGGCCGATTTTGCGCCAAAATCATGGTCCGAGGGCGTCCGCGTGGAGATCCCTCGACCATGAAGGCCCGGCTCCCGCGGAGTCCCGCGTCAACTTCCCGGCGAAATTGCATTGCGGCGCGGCTGTTCCTGGTGTTCCGTCGCGCTGTGGGGTACATGAGATGAACAGTGGTGGGACTCCGCCATTCCGGGAGGACGCAGACAGGCCCTTTCCCGGCGAGGCCCCGCTCGTCGGCCGGCGAGACGCCCTGAAGTCCTTCTCCCAGGCGGTCGAGGCCGCGGTGAGCCGCGGCTTCCAATTCCTCGCCGTCGTCGGCGAGCCGGGCGCCGGCAAGACGCGCCTGCTGGCCGAACTGGCCGCGTCCGCCACCCGCCGCGGGTTCACCGCGCTCTGGGGCAGGGCCGCGGAGTTCGAGCAGATCATGCCGTTCAGCGCGCTGGTCGACGCCCTGGACGATCACCTGGAGGCCCGGCGCGACGATCTGTGCGAGCGGCTCGGGACGGCGCAGGCCCGCCGGCTCGCCGCCGTATTCCCCGCCCTGGCGGCCAAGATGCCCGACCGCGACGACGCCGCCGGCCAGGACGACGACGCCGACCAGAGCGGCATGGTCCGCTACCGGCTCTACCGGGCGCTGCGCCAGCTCATCGACGAACTGGCCTCTCCCGCCGGGCTCGCGCTCGTCCTCGACGACGTCCACTGGGCCGACGACAGCTCCGCCGAGTTCCTGGACCACCTGGTCCGCCACCCGCCGCGCGGCAGGGTGCTGGTCGCGGTGGCCTACCGGCCCGCGCAGGCCGGGCCGCGCCTGTCCGCCCTGGTCATGAGCGCGGGCGCGCGGGGCAAAGAGGTCACCGTCGGCCCGCTCACCCGCGCCGAGGCCGAGGAGCTCCTCGGCCCGGACGTCAACCGCACCCGCGGCCTCGCGCTGTACGAGGCCAGCGGCGGCAACCCCCTCTACCTGGAGGCCCTGGCGCGGATGAAGCGGCTGGACGTCGGCGAGCTGCCGCCCACGGTGCGCGCCGCGCTCCAGGTCGAGCTCGGCGACCTGTCCCCCCGCTCACTGCTGGTCGCCCAGGCGGCCGCCGTCACCGCCGACGAGTTCGAGCCCGCTCTGGCCGCCGTGACCGCGCAGGTCTCCGAGGCCGCCGTGCTGGAGGCGCTCAACGAGCTGAGCGCCCGCGACATCGTCCGCCCCGCCGCCGCCGGGCGCTTCCGGTTCCGCCACCCCCTGGTGCGGCAGGCCGCCTACGAGTCCTCGGCGCCGGGCTGGCAGCTCGCCGCGCACGCCCGCCTGGCCGGCCGTCTGGCCTCGCTCGGCGCGCCCGCCACCGTCCAGGCCCACCACTTCGAGCGCGCGGGCTCCTTCGGCGACCAGCGGGCGATCGCCACCCTGGTCGAGGCGGCCCGCAGGGTCGCCCCGCAGGCCCCGGTCACCGCCGCCCACTGGTTCCGCAAGGCCCTGGACCTGATGCCCGACGAGCCCGCCACCCTGGAGGACCGGCTGGAGCTGCTGATGGAGCTCAGCCGGGCCCAGGGCGTCAGCGGCCGGCTGACCGAGGGCCGCGACACCGCGCGCGAGCTGCTGCGCATGCTCCCGCCGGACGACTACACGCGCCGAGCCAGGGCCGCCCGCATCTGCGCGCTGATGGAACGCCAGCTCGACCGGCCGCACGAGGCGCGGGCCCTGCTGCTGGACGAGCTGCGCCGCATGCCCGACCCCCGGGCCGCCGCCGCCGTCCCACTGCGCATGCGGCTGGTCGCCGAGAGCATGATGCGCGGCGACTTCCGCGCCGCCCAGGCCGTGCTGGACCTCATGCCGGACTCCGGCGACGACTGGCGGCCCGACCTGGCGATGGCCGTGGCCGCGCTACGGCCGATGCCGGCCTACGCGGCCGGCAACATCGCCGACGCGCTGCGCAGCGCGGACGCCGCCGACGGGCTCATCTCCTCGGCGCTGGACGAGCACCTGGCCGAGTGGCTGGACGCGGTCGCCTGGCTGTGCTGGGCGGAGACCAACATGGGCCGCTACTCGATGGCCCTGCGGCACTTCGAGCGGGCCGCCGCCGTCGCCCGCTCCACCGGGCAGACCTACATCCTGACCAACCTGCTCGCCGGCAAGGCCAAGACCCAGGTGCTGCTCGGCAGGCTGCCCGACGCGCTGGCGACCGTGGAGGAGTCGGTCGAGGGCGCCCGGCTGATGGAGTCCGGCCAGCAGCTGGTCTTCGCGCTCACACAGCTGTGCCTGGCCTCCGCCTGGTCCGGCGACAACGAGGCCGGACTGCGCGCCGGCGAGGAGGCCGTCCAGGTGGGCGTCGGCGCGGGCGAGGCCTGGGGCGACATGGCGCGCCAGGCCCGCGGCGTGGCCCTGGTCGCCGCCGGCAGGCTGGAGGAGGGCGCCGAGGCCATCCTGGACGCCTGCGACGAGTTCAACGGCTCGCGCCTGGACCGCGGCACGCTCCTGGCCAGCACCGAGCTGCTCGCCCACGTCGAGGCCGCCCTCGGCCGCCCGGCCGCGGCCGCCGCGTGGGCCGACCGGGCCGCCGGGTTCGCCCACCCCGACCTGCCGGCGTTCTCCGGCCTCCTGCCTCTGGCCCGCGCCCACGCGCTGCGGGCGTCCGAGCCGGCCGCAGCAGCCGCGCTGGCCGACCAGGCGGCCTCCCTGCTCTCCGCGCACGAGCGCAAGGTGGACACCGGGCGGGCGCTGCTGCTGGCGGCCCTGGCCTACGGCGACGCGGGCGAGCGCATCCTGGCCCGCGAACGGCTGCGCGACGCCGCCGAGGTCTTCCTGGCGTGCGGCGCCCGCGGGCTGCGGGCGCAGGTCATGCGCGAGCAGCGGCGCAACGGCGTGCGCGTCGCCACCACGGAGCGCGGCGCGCCGGGAGCCGCGCCGTACGGGCTGTCGCCCCGCGAGCTGCAGATCGCCACCCTGGTCGTCGACGGCCTGACCAACCAGCTGATCGCCGAGCAGCTCTTCCTCAGCGTCCGCACCGTCGAGACCCACCTGTCGCACATCTTCGCCAAGCTCGGCGTCGGTTCGCGCGTCGGGGTGGCCACCAAGCTCAACCGCGGCTCCTGACCGGGAGTCGCACGCCGTGAAAGCGCCTTCCACGAGGTGCGCCGCGGCGCCGGATGTACGGGGTTTCCACGATGCGGCGGGGCCGCGGCGGTTGGCATTGTTGGGGCGGGTCACGAACAGGAGGTCGGCCGGATGGAGCACCGCATTCCCCGGTACACGCTCGAGGGCGTTTCAGGCGCCGAGGTGTCGGTGCATCCTTTCTCGACCGAGGACGAGCTCGGCCTGACGCTGACGCGGTTCTTCGCCGAGGAGTCCGACGACGTCGTGCTGCTGGTGCACGGCCTGACCTCCTCCAGCGACATGTTCATCATGCCGGAGCACCGCAATCTGGTGGGCTACCTGCTGGACAGCGGCTTCGGCGACGTCTGGACGCTCGACTTCCGCATGAGCAACCGGTTCCCCTACAACATGGAGACCCGGCGGCAGACCCTGGACGACATCGCCGCCTACGACCATCCCGCAGCGATGAGAGAGCTCCGCCGTCACGTTGGGGCACGGCGGATCCACGTCATCGCGCACTGCCTGGGGTCGGTGTCGTTCCAGATGAGCCTGTTCGGCGGGGCGCTCGACGGCGTCACGAGCATGGTGGCCAACAGTGTGGGGCTGACGCCGCGGGTCCACAGAAGGGCCCGCGTCAAGCTCGGCCTCGGCCCGGCACTGCTGGAGTACGGCCTCGGCCTGTGCTACATCGACCCGCGCTTCCACGACGCTCCCCCGCTGACCCGCCGCTGGCTGATGGCACGGGCGGTCTCGCTGCTGCATCCCGAGTGCCGCGAGCCGGCCTGTCACATGCAGAGCTTCATGTGGGGCTACGGCCGTCCCGCGATGTACCGCCACGGCAACCTCGCGCCGCAGACCCACGTTCACGAGCGCCTGGCCGACCTGAACGGCGCCGCGGACGTCAACTACTACCGGCACATCAACAAGATGGTGCGGGCCGGGCGGGCCGTGAAGTGCGACCCCGGCAACCCCGCCCACGCCGGGCTGCCGGACGACTACCTGGCCGGGGCGCACCGCGTCGAGACGCCCGTGCTGTTTCTGACCGGCGACCACAACGACGTGTTCACCGACTCCAACGTCGTCTGCCACAAGATCCTCTCGGAGCGGGCGCCCGGCCGCCACGAACTGCACGTCCTGCCCGGCTACGGGCACATCGACCCGCTCATCGGCAAGAACGCCCACATCGACGTCTTCCCCCGCGTCCTCGACTTCCTCAAGCGCCATGCCGGCTGAACACTACGACGCCGTGGTCGTCGGGTCGGGGTTCGGCGGGGCCGTCGCGGCGTACCGGCTCGCCTCGGCGGGGCTGTCGGTGGTGGTGCTGGAGCGGGGCCGCGCCTTCGCGCCGGGCTCCTTCCCGCGCAGTCCCGCCGAGATGGGCAAGGCCTTCTGGGATCCCGCCGAGGGCCTGTACGGCATGTACGACGTGTGGAGCTTCGGCGGCTGCGACTCGGTGGTGGCCAGCGGCCTGGGCGGCGGCTCGCTGATCTACGCGAACGTGATGCTCCGCAAGGACGAGCACTGGTTCGTGCACGAGGAGCCGATCACGGCGGGCGGGTACGAGTCGTGGCCTGTGACGCGGGCCGACCTCGACCCGCACTACGACGCGGTCGAGCGGATGCTGGACGTCACGCCGTATCCCCTGGAGAACCCCGCCTTCGACGTCCCGAAGACCCGGGCCATGCAGGACGCGGCGGCCGAGCTGGGCCTTGAGTGGCGGCTGCCGCCCCTGGCGGTCAGCTTCGCCCCCCGCCGCGGCGCCGAGCCGGGCATCGGGCTGCCCATCGCCGAGGCGCCGTACGGCAACGTGCACGGTGTGACCCGCAAGACGTGCCGGCTGTGCGGCGAGTGCGACATCGGCTGCAACGACGGGTCGAAGAACAGCCTTGACCACACCTATCTCTCCGCGGCCCGCCACCACGGCGCGGAGCTGCGCACGCTCCACCAGGCGCGGGCGATCCGGCCGCGCGCGGGCGGCGGCTACGAGGTGGACTACCTGCGCCACCACCCCGGCGGCGGGGCGGGCACCATCGGCTGCGACCGGCTGGTGCTGGCCGCGGGCACCTACGGCACGACGTTCCTGCTGCTGAAGAGCCGCGGCGACCTGCCAGGGCTCAGCGACACGCTCGGGACGCGCTTCTCGGGCAACGGCGACCTGCTGGCGTTCCTGCTGAGGGCCAAGGACCGCAGCAGGACCCGGCCGATCAACGCCAGCCGGGGCCCGGTGATCACCAGTGCGATCCGCCTGGCCGACGACGCCGACGCCACCCGCGAGAGCGGCCGGGGCGCCTACATCCAGGACGGCGGCTACCCGGCGTTCATCGACTGGCTCGTCGAAGGCGTCGACGCGGGCAACGAGATCGGGCGGGCCGCCCGCTTCATCGCCGAGCGGCTCCGCGCGTTCGTCACCCGGGACGCCAACCTGTCGGCGGAGGTCGCCGGGCTGATGGGCGACGCCGATCTGTCGGCCAGTTCGCTGCCGCTGCTCGGCATGGGCAGAGACGTCCCCGACGGCGAGCTGCGGCTGCGCGGCGGCAGGCTGGACGTCGAGTGGAACCAGGAGGCGAGCGAGGAGCACTTCGAGCGGGTGCGCGCGACCATGCGCCGCATCGCCCACGTGCTCGGGGCCGAGCACGGAGAGATGCCCTCCTGGCTCGGCAAGCGCATCATCACCGTGCATCCGCTCGGCGGCGCGCCGATGGGGCGGCATCCCGGCGAGGGCGTCTGCGACGCCTTCGGCGAGGTGTTCGACCATCCCGGCCTGTTCATCGCCGACGGCGCCGCCCTGCCGGGGCCTGTGGGCGCCAACCCCTCCCTGACGATCGCGGCGCTGGCCGACCGCATGAGCACCCGGCTCCTGGAACGACGACCTGTGACGACACGGTCCAAGAGAGAAGGACAGGTTGAGATGAGCGTGGGAACGGGAGCGGTGCCCGCTGGCCCGCACGCGGTGACAGGGAGCCTCGTGGCCGGCGACCGCGCCGAGCGCACGTCGCTGTCGTTCAGCGAGGAGATGACCGGCCACATCGCGCTCGGGGTGGCCGACCCGCGCTCGGGCGACCTCGCCGAGCGGTCGCACGGCGGCCGGTGCACGTTCCGGCTGACCATCTCGATCGCCGACCTGGACCGCTTCCTGGCCGAGCCCGAGCACCTCGCCCGGGCGGAGGGATGGGTCGACGCCGACTTCCTTGGGGGCCGGCGGCCGGTCGAGCGGGGATGGTTCAACCTCTTCGCCGCCGGGGGCGCCCCCGACCGGCGCGAGATGCGCTACCGGCTGTGGTTCACCGGCGCGGACGGCCTGCCGCGCACGCTGGCCGGCTGGAAGGACGTTCATCACGGGCCCGCCACACGGCTGTGGCTCGACACCTCGACCCTGTTCACGCGAGTGATGTGGGGTCACGTTCCGGAGGGCGAGGACCGTCAGGCCGAGGTGGCCGGCGCTGGGACGCTGCACATCCAGCCCATGGACCTCGCGGCGACGCTGAAGAGCTTCCACACGCAGGGCCCGCACGGCATCGCCGCGCTGGCCAGGTTCGGGAGGTTCTTCGTCGGCCAGCTCTGGGACGTCTACGGACCGGGGTGAGGCGGATACCCCGAGGCGGCCGATCGGCGCAGGGGGAGGTGGATCCCCCGCCGATCGGCCGCCGGCCCCGGAGTCCGGCGAGCGCCGGGTCGCGGTCGTGTGGCGTCTGAAGCGGCGACCGCTGCCGCCTTCGTCCCCTATTTGGAGGGGTTAGGGGAGGGAGGCGGGGGCGTCGGCAGGGCGGCGAAGTCCACCTTGCCGGTGCTCTCCAGCAGCGACATGTGCTTCATCACCACGTCGACCGCGACCTGCGCGAACGCCCGGATCTCGGAGTTCTTCGTGCCCGCGCGGACCACGGCGACCGCCTGGAACACCTTGCCGTGGGCCGCGCGCAGCCGGTCGGCGAAGACCTTGTCGTAGGCGGTGCCGTTCAGGCCGGACAGCTCGGCCATCCACCCCTGCTGGTCGGCGTTGGGCGTGCTGGGCAGCGGGACGTTCAGTTTGGCGGCGAGCGCGCGCACCTGGTCGTCGAGCTTGGTGTGGTCGGCGGCGAGCATCAGGCCCACCTCCTTGACCCGGGCGCTGGACGCGCGATCCTGCGCCTGCTGGCCGGTCGGGATCTCCCAGAGCCCCGCCTGCCGCACCTTGACCAGGAAGTCCCGGTCGGCGGGCCCGAGCGGGCCAGATTCGGTCTCGGTCCAGTCGCCGGGCGCGGCCCCGCTGGCCGACAGGATGGCGTTGGGAGCGATCGCGAACACCGCGACCGTGGCGATGACCAGGAAGGCGAGCGCGGCGAGAACCTCGACGAGCCGCATGGACCTGAGTTGAAGCCGGTTCACCGAATGTTCTCTCCCTTTCGTGTCCCGCGATCCCTCGGGCGCGCTGTCAGGGGGAGGTACGGCTCCGCCCCGCCATCGGTTCACCAGATGTGGCGGGATGTTCAGTTTTTTGCGGAAGTTGCCAGATTTGCTCACGCGACGGGTGATCCACTGCAACCATGTGCCTGTGCAGCGTCATCGCAGCGTCCGGTCCCTACCGGAGGGAGCGCACGACGACTCCGAAGAGCAGCTGGTCACCACGCTCTACCGCGAGTTCGGCGGCCCCCTCCTCCGCAATGTGCGCAGATTGACGGGAGGCGACCAGCAGTGGGCAGAGGATGTCGTGCAGGAGACCGTCTTTCGCGCGTGGCGGAACGCGGGGAAGCTGAACAGAGAACCCGGCCTCCTGTGGGCATGGCTGATGACCGTGGCCCGCAGGATCGTCATCGACGCCCATCGTCAGCGCTCCGTACGCCCGCAGGAGGTCGAACCTGACCGGCTCGACAGCGTGGCCATCCCCGACGGCTCCGAGCCGATGCTGTCGGCGATGGTGGTATCGGAGGCCCTGTACAGCCTCTCGGAGGAACACCGGGAGGCGCTCGTGCAGACCTACCTTCACGACCGTACGATCAATGAAGCGGCAGAAGTGCTGGGAGTTCCGCCGGGGACGGTCAAGTCCCGGGTGTACTACGCGCTTCGCGCCCTCCAGAAGACGATGAAGGAGAGGGGGTGACCGGTCTCATGGATTCACCCCCGCACGTCGAGGTGGCCGCCTACATCCTCGGAGTCCTCAACAAGGAGGACTCCGAGGCGTTCGATCGCCACCTGCCCGACTGCCCCAGCTGCCAGGAGGAGCTGCGGGACATGTTCGAGCTTCCCGACGCGCTGGATGTGATCAAGCGCGGCATGAAGGGAACGGTGGACGGCGCGGCCCGGGGCTCGGTGAACGGCGCTGGTCTCGGCTTCGGCGCCGACGGCATGGCTCCGCCCGGCATGGCTCCGCCCGGCATGGACGGCCTCCTTCGCGACGCCCTGAGCGGAGCGATCCCCGGCGGGCCGCGCGTGAACGGCTCGGCGCCGCACGCGCTCAACGGCGCGACGCCCCCCGGCCTGAACGGCGCGCCGCGCAACGGCGGCGCCCCCTCCCCCGACGGCGTGGTGCAGGACCTGTGGTCACCCGGGCGGCGCCGGCGCTCCTCCGCGGGCCGCAGGCACGCCGCCCCCGCCTCTCACGCCAGGTCGCGCGAAGAGCTGGCCGAGTCGCGCACCCGGCGTCGCCGAGCCCTTCTGCTCGGCGTCGCGGCCGCCATGGTCGTCGGCCTCACCGGCGCCGGCGCCTCGCACCTGCTGTGGCCCTCGCCCAGCCGGACGGTCGCGGCCGCCACCCCCAACGGCTCGGTCCCCCTGGAGGTCAAGGAGGGCACCAGCCCCGACACCGGGGTGAGCGGCTCGGTGGGCCTCGCGCCCAAGGGCTGGGGCACCGAGGTGGCCTTCCAGCTCAGCGGCGTGCGCGGGCCCGAGCGGTGCAGCCTCGTGGCGGTCTCCCGCTCGGGTGACACCGACGTGGTGTCCGGCTGGCGCATCCCCCCCGGCTCGGGATACGGCGTGGCGGGGTTCCCCGAGCCGCTGCGGCTCACCGGCGGCACGGCGCTGGCCAGGAAGGACATCGTCCGTTTCGAGGTTCGCAGGGACGACGGGGCACGCCTGCTGGAGATCCCCGTCGCCTGAGCGGCGCGGGCCGCGGGCGACGGGGACGCAGGCGAGGGCGTGAGGGGCGGGGCGAGAGGCGTGATCTGCTATCGCCTGCTCTCTGTCGGCGCGGCGTTGAGCCGCAGGGCGAGGGCGGGGCACATCTCGATGGCCCTGCGGGCCTCGCCCTCCAGGCTGGGCGGCACCGAGGCCGTGCTGACGACCGGGTAGCCGTGCTGGTCCAGGCTGATCAGCTCCGGCACGACGTGGGAGCACAGCCCGTGGCCCTCGCAGCGTGACCAGTCGAGGATGAGCTGCGCCTCCGAGGCGCGGGCCGAGGCCTCGGCCGGCAGCGGCAGCACGCCCTTCACCGGCAGGCCGCAGGTGCCGTACGCCGCGTGGGTCATGATGTCCTCGGCGAACACGTCGATCGCGGACAGCACGAACCGCGCGGTGCCGTCGGGGTGGCCGCAGGCCCCCCGCCCCTTCATCGTCGCGGCCGCGCGCTGCACGGTCTCGATGTGGCCGTTGCCGTCGGCGAGCGCGCCGAACGCCTGCGCCAGGTCGGGCAGCCCCATGTAGCAGGGACCGCACTGCCCGGCGCTCTGCCCGGCCATGTAGCGGGCGACCCTGGCGGTTTCACCCAGCGGGCAGGACTCCCAGCCGAGCGGCACGACGATGCCCGCGCCCAGGGCCCCGCCGAGGGCCTCGAACCCGGCGCGCGACACCTCGGCGCGTTCGACGGCCTCGGGGGTCATCCACTTGCCGTGGTAGCCGCCGAGCAGCACCGCCTGCCCGACGGTGGCGTCGCACAGGTCGAGGACCTCGCGCAGGCGCACGCCGGTCGGGGTCTCCACGACCGCCGGGCGCCGGGCCGACCCGGTGACGCTGAGCAGCACCGTCCCCGGCTCGGACGCGAGGCCGACCGAGGAGTACATGTCGACGCCGAGCATGGCCATCAGGGCGAGCTGCGCGTAGGTCTCGGCGTTGGACAGCATGGTGGGCATGCCGCCCACGCCGCTGTCGCTGGAGCGCACCTTGCGCCCGGGCGGGATCGGCCGCTCTCCGTTGATGCCCCGCACGAGCGCCCCGCCCTCACCGGAGATGAAGCGGTCGGGCATGCGCACCACCCGGACGGTGTCGGTCATGCCGCGCTCGTGTATGGCGTTGAGCAGCGAGCGCTCGCCGGGACCGCCGTGGGCGACGCCCACGACGATCTCCACCGCCGACAGGGCCCTCGCCACCAGGTCGGCGCCGTCGAGGATCAGGTGCGGGGCCCGGGTGAGCAGCACCTTGTCCTTGTGCGCCGCGGGCTCGCCCTCGGTGCCGTTGACGACCACCGTGATGGGCGCGCCGCGGCGTCCCGCCGAGTCGATGACCGCCCTGAGCTTGCGGGCGAACGGGAAACCCGCTCCCCCGCGGCCGCGCAGGTCGCCGAGCTCGGCGAGCGCGATCAGGTCGTCGATCGGCAGCCGCGGCATGCGGCCGTGCACGCGCCTGTGGGTGTCGTAGTCCAGCCGGGGCGAGCTGTCGAGGCCGGCGGTGAGGCGACCTGGCCCGATCCTGAACACGTCGGGCACTCCGTACGTGGTCATCGCCGTACCTCCTTTCGCAACGTGACCCAGAACTCCTCGTCGAACACGTCGTCGACGCGGATCTGCTCGGCCTTGCGCCCGGAGTTGCCGGCGCGCACGACCTTCGGACCGCCGTCCCTGGGCCCGACGGTCACGACCATCCGCACCAGCAGCACGAGCCCGACCACGGCGAGGGAGACCACATAGCTCAAGGTCACCCAGTCGGCGGCGGGCCGCCCGGCCGTGAGCCCGTGCACGATCGCGACCGGCCAGGACAGGTAGGCCGTCACGTGCATCGCCCGCCACAGCCAGGGCCAGCGGATGCCGACGAAGGCGCCGCGGAAGGCGCCGGTGGCGGCGACCATGATCATCAGGTCGGCGGCGAGCGTGCCGAGGCCGACCGCGAAGCCCGACCCGCTGAAGGGCAGGAAGGCGTCCGCGGGGATCACGCGGCCTCTCATTATCTGCAGGATGACGTGCGTGATGAGGAAGCCGACGGCGAAGACGGCGAACGCCCGGTGCAGGTCCTGCATGAAGACGCGGTGGCGTACCGCGAGGATTATCCGATCGGTGGCGGCGAGTCCGACGGCCACCGTTCCAGTCAGTCCAAGGAGAGCGAACACCCCCGAGTAGAAGATGAGAAAAGCCTGTACAGAGGCGAGGACCGACGCTCCGAGGAGAGCGGTGCCCGCTACCAGCGACGTTGACGTGAACAGCCCGACCACGATTGGGGCCCGTGATCGAGACCGTTGCGGGGCTCGTCGATGTCGCGTTTCTTTCATCCCGTCCTCCGCCAGATAACGCGGTGCCGGCACAAACCGGACAACGTGGTGCTGGGTGCCTACCGGGATCTATCGGGACATTTGCGCGCGCGATCACACTAGCGCCTCCACAGCCCCCCTGGTACCAGAACGTTACAGAAATTCGGCGTGCTTGAATCATCAACCACTGGAGGTTCAATACTCTGGGCAAACCAGACAAATCACCATAAATGCCTACGTTTCACTACGTAAACCGCTGGCCTGTGAGGTCGCCCCGCTCTAACGTTTGACGACGTGGAGACTCTCAGCCGCCGCACGATGGCCGACGCCGCCGGCCGTCCGGTGCTCAGCTACGTCGAGGGCACCCGCGCCGGGCGTCCGTACGCCGACCTCGTGGAGGTCCTCGGGCCGGGCGCGCCCGGCCTCATCCTGCGCGAGATGCCCGGCTGGGTGGTCTCCGGCGACGAGGAGCTCGGCCGGCGGCTGATCGAGGCCGGTGGGCGGCCGCTGCGCCACGCCCACGGCCTGTCCCGCGATCTGCGCGCCGATCCCGCCCCGCCCGGCTGGGCCGAGACCGGTCACGGGGTCGTCGCCTGCGAGGCGGTGCCGCCGGCCGAGGTCTTCCCCGCCTGGCGCGCCGCCTATCCGCCCGGCCATCCCGACCGCGACCGCGGCGACGACGCCACCGTCCTGCGCGAGACCCTGACGCCGCTGCTCTCCGGGGCCTCCTACGGCCCGTTGCTCCCCTGCGGCGGCCTGCTGCTGCACGACCAGCGGGTGGTGGCCGGCGTCATGGTCGGCCGGCTGCGCGGAGAGCCCCCGTTCGGCGGGCCGTGGATCCTTGACGTCTTCCGCGACCCCCGCCCGCCGTTCGCCGGCCTCGGCACCGTGATGCTGCGCCGGGCGCTCGCGCTCGCGACCCTGCACGGGCTGCCCGCCCTCGGCCTCGCCGTGACCGACGGGAACCCGGCCCGCCGCCTGTACGAGCGCCTCGGCTTCCGCCTCGTCCAGTCGTCGATAACAGTGACCGTCCCCGGCTGACGGCGGCGCCCGGCCGTCAGGAGCGCAGGAACGCGAGGACGGCGAGCACCCGGCGGTGCTGGTCGCCGTCGTCGGCGTAAAGGCCGAGCTTGTTGAAGATGCTGCGCACGTGCTTCTCCACCGCGCCGTCGGTGATCACCATGCGGCGGCCGATCGCGGGGTTGGAGCTGCCCTCGGCCATCAGGCCGAGCACCTCGCGCTCTCTCGGGGTCAGCGAGGCCAGCGGGTCGTCGCGGCGGCGGCGCACCATGAGCTGGGCCACCACCTGCGGGTCGAAGACGGTGCCCCCCGAGGCCACCCGGCGCAGCCCGTCCATGAACTCCTCGACGTCGGCGACGCGGTCCTTGAGCAGATAGCCGACGGCCCCGCGGGCGTCGGCGAGCAGGTCGTCGGCGTAGGACACCTCGACGTACTGCGAGAGGATCATCACCGGCGCCCCCGGCACCAGGCGGCGGGCCTCGACCGCGGCCCGCAGTCCTTCGTCGGTGAAGTCCGGCGGCATCCGCACGTCCACCACCGAGACGTCGGGACGATGCGCGGCGACGGCCCGCACCAGGCCGTCGCCGTCCCCCGCCTCGGCCACCACCTCGCAGCCGAACTCCTCCAGCAACCGCACCAGACCCGACCGGATCAGGACGGCGTCATCGGCCACGACTACCCGCACGGCACCTCCGCGACGATCAGCGTGGGGCCACCGGCCGGTGACTGGACGATCAGCTCGCCGTCCACCGCGCGCAGCCGGTCGGCCAGGCCCGCCAGCCCGTGCCCCTTGGCGACATGGGCGCCGCCGACCCCATCATCGCCGATGGACAGCAGCAGCGCGTCCCCCGTCCGGGTGAGCATCAGCGTGCACATCTGGGCCCGGCTGTGCTTGGCGATGTTGGTGAGCGCCTCCGCGGCCACGTAGTAGACGGTGTTCTCCACCGCGGCGGTGTACCGCTCGACGGTCTGCACGTCCAGCTCGACCGGGATCGTGCAGCGGCTCGCGAGCGCGGCCAGCGCGGGCGACAGGCCGCGGTCGCTCAGGATCGGCGGCGCGATGCCGCGTGACAGCGCCCGCAGCTCGTCCAGCGTCTCGCGGGTCGCGGTGATGGCCTCGCCCAGCGTCGCGTGCGCGGCCTGCGGGTCCTTCTGCAGCTGGCGCTGTGCCCGCGACAGCTCCATCGCCAGGTGCACCAGGCGCTGCTGCGGCCCGTCGTGGATGTCGCGCTCCAGCCTGCGCAGGGCGCTCGCCTCCGCCGAAACGGCCGCCGCCCGGCCTTCGGTGAGGTCGTCGATGCGCTCGTGCAGCTCGGCCACCCCGGTCAGCAGCGCCCTGCCGAGGCCGGCCTGGAGCAGCGCGGCGCCCCGCACGATGCCCGGCAGGGTGAGGGTGAACAGCAGGCCGACGGCCAGGTAGAACGCGCTGTTGACCAGGTAGCCGTCACCCAGCCCGAGCAGCTGGGGGGGTTCCTGGTATCCGGGGATCCGCAGGAGGATCCAGCCGTAGAGGGGGTAGAGCAGCCCGCCCGCCGCCACGGCCCACCACGTCACGGTCACGACGAAGGTGATGATCGCGATGGGGAACACCACGATGCCGTGCAGCAGGTCCAGCCACGACTGCCCGGTGGCGAGCGGCTGGAGTATCCGGCGCACCCGGCCGGCGCCCTGCGGGGCGCGGGCATAGCGGGGACGGGCGACCGGACGGGCGAGGATCTCAGGCAACCAGCGTCGCTCGACGTCCGCGAACCCGCGGGCGACCAGCAGCGTCACCGCCAGGATCGGCAGGCCGACCAGCACCGGAATGGTGCCCGCGCCCGCGGACAGCCCCGCGATCAGGATGGAGAAGCTCAAGATGGCGAGGGGCAGCCCGAGGAGCGTGTAGCGGGTGTCGGCGCCGAGTCGTCTGAGGAGGTATCCCATGGCGACCAAGCTACGAGCCCCGGCCCGCCCGGTGCAGCCCGCGGGCAGGCATCCCGATGGTAGGGCTGGCCCTACCATCCTGGTCGCGTTCCCCGCCATCGATACACCCGCTCGCGTCACTGCGCGGCCCCCGCCTGTCGCGGCACGCTCGGATCCGTCCCGGTTCCGCGCTTGACAGACAAGCCGACAGACAAGGGGTGCGCCGTGCCCGCACTGCTCGACAGACCACCGACCGCCGTGGCGGCCGAGGTGACAGGCGGCGGCGCCGTCCGCCCGGCCGCCGCTCCCCCGCGCCACGGCCGCCCGGGCCGGGACGTCTTCATCGACCTGCTGCGCCTGTTCGGCATCGCCGTGGTGGTGGTGGAGCACTGGAGCATCCCGGTCCTGTCCTACGACCACGGCCGCATCGCGACGGGCAACGCCTTCTCCGCCCCGGGCGCGTTCTTGATCACCTGGCTCTCCCAGGTGATGCCTCTGGTGTTCTTCGCGGGCGGGGCAGCCAACGCGATCAGCCACCGGGCGCACCGCGCTCGCGGGCTCGGCGACCCACTGTGGCTGGCGGGACGGGTGCGCCGCCTCGCCTGGCCGGTGCTCCCGCTGGCGGCCGTGTGGATCCCCCTCCCCCACCTGCTGCTCGCCCTCGGCCTCCCGGCGCAGCCGGTGGAGACGGCCGCGCGCCTGGCCGGCCAGCTGCTCTGGTTCTTGGCGATCTACCTGGTGGCGGTCGTGCTGACCCCGGCGCTGCTGCGCCTCGGCGAGCGATACGGGTGGCGGGTCCCCGCCGCCCTCGCCGTGGCGGCGGCCGCGGTGGACGTGGTGCGGTTCACCGGCTGGGAGCCGGCCGGATACCTGAACATCGGCCTGGTGTGGCTCGCGGTGCACCAGCTCGGATTCCTGTACGCGAGCGGACGTCTGGCCGGGTTCCGCCTGATGGCGGCGGGCGGATTCGCCGCGGCGGCGGCGCTGGTGGCGTTCGGCCCGTACCCGGGGAGCATGATCGGGCTGCCGGGCGCGGCCATGTCGAACATGGCGCCGCCGACCGCCGCGCTGCTCGCCGTGTCCTTCGGCCAGATCGGCCTGGCGATGCTGCTGCGGCCCCGCCTGGTGCGGCTGGCGGCCCGGCCCGGCGTCGCGCGCGCGATGACGTGGGCCGGCCCGCGCATGATGACGGTGTACCTGTGGCACATGAGCGCGCTGTTCGTCGTCGCGGGCGTGGCCGTCGTGGGCCTCGGGCTCGCCACCCCCTCCCCTGGGGGCGCCGCCTGGCTGGCCGGGTGGCCGCTCTGGCTCGGCGCGCTGCTGCTCGTCCTGCGCCCGCTGACCGGCCTGCTCGCCCGGTTCGAGGAACCGCCCCGGGTCGCGCGCACGGCGATCGGCTGGGGGCGGGCGCTGGCCGCGGCGGCGCTGGCGGGCGCCGGACTGCTCACCCTCACGATCGCGGGGTTCGTCCCGGGGGCCGCGCCGATGCTCGCCGCCGCCGCCATCGTCACCGGCCTGGCCCTGATCAGCCCGATCGGCGGCCGCGGGCGCCGCGGCTCGCGCGGGCCCGAAACGTCGCCGCCGCCGCTATACGGGGAGCTCGGCGAGCAGGCCGTCGGCGCGCACGGCGAAAAGGCGGGCTCCTCGCTCCTGTGAAAGGACGAGCGCCCGATGGGCCATGCGCACGGCGGGCCGGACGTCGCCGCCGGCGCGGAGCGCCTTCGCGCGGATGAGGAGGACCAAACCCTCCGCGTACCGTTCGCCGTAGGTGTCGATGAACGTCTCGGCCTTGTCCAACGCGGTCATGGCGGCGGAGACATCGCCGGCGCCGAGCAGGATCTCGGCGAGAAGCGCGTACCAGGTGGCCAGGTTCGATCGAGGCGGGTCGACCAGCGCGCTCTCGATGATGCGCTCCATCTCCGCGGCCGACGCGACCGGGTCACCGCCGGACATGGCCTTCGCCCAATGCCACGCGAGGCGCGGGTAGCTGCCGGAGAACGTGAAGGAGAAGTCCGGATCGGCGTTGATCGCCGTCTCGGCCGCCCGCAGCGCCCAGGCGGAGTCTCCCGCGGCGGCCGCCGCCGTGACGGCGAATGAGCCCCAGACGCTGATGGCGTAGGGGTCGTCGCCGGCGTCGAGCTCCACCACGTCGAACAGATGGCGCGCGGCGACCACGTCGCCGTGCAGCGCGGTGTTCAGCGCCAGCATGACCGGCGTCATCATCTGCAGCCGGTGGAGCAGCGGCTCGGCCTCCGGCTGGGCGCGGATGAGCGAATCCGACCGGCTCAGGTTCCGGTAGGCCTCACCGACGTCGCCCGAACTCCACTGGTGGACTCCCCACGCGTGCAGGCCGGACGCCTGGACGACAGGGTCTGAGGAGCGCTGACCGTAATGGAGCAGCCGGCGCGCGAGGCGCCCGGCGGCGTCGAGCCGGATGCCCTGGGAGTGAGCCAGGAACCGGGAGAACAGGAAGCCGGTGGCCTCCCGTTCTTGGCCGAGCGACCGCGCGACCTTCTCGGCCCGGTCCAGATGGTCCATGGTGGCTCCGACGAAGCCGGCGTGGATACCGGCGACGGCGGTCAGTTCGGTCAGCGCGGTCAGCTCAAGGCGGAGGAGTCCGGCGCCGCGTGCGATGCGGGCCGCGGTGTCCAGGTGCTTCTCCGCCGTCTCGTAGGCGGATCGTCTCGCCGCGATGCGGGCCGCGACGATGAGTGCCTGCGCCGTCTGCTCCGGCTCGGCGAGCGGGCCCGCCGAGCACAGGTGGTGGGCGAGCGCCTCACCATGACGCTGGGCCGCTTCCTGGGTCTGCGCGAGCGC
Source organism: Sphaerisporangium dianthi (assembly GCF_042654065.1). Lineage (NCBI taxonomy): Bacteria > Bacillati > Actinomycetota > Actinomycetes > Streptosporangiales > Streptosporangiaceae > Sphaerisporangium > Sphaerisporangium dianthi. The sequence continues at coordinate 25,304 of NZ_JBHSFP010000040.1, forward strand.
GGCCGCGATGGCCAGATGGAAGCGGCTCGCGTTCGACGGGGACGTCGAGCGGGCCACCGACTCGCGGACGAGATCGTGCACGAACCGCCAGTCACCGAAGGAGCCGGAGGTCACCTCGACCAGGCCGAGCGCTTCCAGGGCCTCCATGCGAGTGAGGCACCGCGACGCGTCGAGGCCGGATGCCCTCGCCAGCAGGCGGGCGTCGATGTCGCGGCCCATCAGGGCCGCGATCTCGATGAGGCGACGGTCCTCGTCGTCGAGCCTGCTCGTCCGGTCGCGGACGATGTCGCGCACCGTGGACGGGACCGCGGCCTGGGCCGCCGCCTGGTCGGACAGCCCGTCGCCTTCGGCCAGGAATCTCGCGAGCTCGCGTACGAACAGGGGGTTGCCTTCGGTGCGGGCCTGTATGTTCCGCGCGACGCCGGGACTCGGAGACCGGCCGGTCTCCTGGCGGATCAACTCGGCGACGTCGGATGGGCCGAGGGGACCGAGCGCGATGCGCCGGTGGCGGTCCTGGCGCGCGACCGCCGCCAGCATGCTCCGCACGTGCTGGTCGGGCGCCGGCGCGTGGTCGCGTAAGGCGCCCATCAACACGCTCCTGTCCGGGAGCGACTCGGCCAGGTGTGTGAACAGCTGAAGCGACGCCTGGTCCGCCCAGTGAAGGTCGTCCACGACCGCGACCAAGGGCCGCCGTGCGGTGGCCGCGCCGAACAGTGCGACGACGTTGCCGTACAGACGGAATTGCGCTCCGGCATCCGGCCGCGTCAGGCCTTCGGCGTCGCGCGCGGGGTGCTGCAGCAGGTCGCCGAGTTCGGCGGTCCAGCGCGCCCGGTCGCCCTCCGGCAGTGCCGCGATCAGGGCCCCGACGATCTGGACCCAGGGCCACATCGATGGGGTGCCCTCTCCGTCGTGGCATCGGCCCCAGAAGGTCAGGGCACCGTTCGCGGCGGCCTCGCCGGCGACTTCGGCGAGCAACCGGCTCTTGCCCACTCCTGGTGGACCCTCGACGAGGACGATCTGCGCTCGGGCGTTGGTGGCCGAGCCGACGGCATGGCGGAGGAGGGCGAGTTCCTCCTGTCGGCCCACGAGCCGATCGGGCCGGCCGCCGGAGGGTTTTCGCGCTCCGCTCGTGGAGTGCGCGCCGGACGTGGATCTGGGCGCGACTTCCGGGAGGGGGCCGGCGACGCGTGATGTGAAGACGCTTTTGGATCGTTGAAGGACCTGCCGGTGCGCCTCGCGAAGCCCTGGACCGGGATCGATGCCCAGATCGTCGGCCAGCCGTGCTCGCACCGTGTCGAACACCGACAGGGCCTCCGCCTGCTGTCCCAACGCCGCCAGGGTGGTCATGAGCGTCGCCTGGACGGTCTCGTCGATGGGCGCGATCCATGCGGCGAAGCGCAGCGGTTGCAAGATGCGTTCGGCATGGCCGCGAGGCACGGTGACGCGAGCGGCCTCGACGCAGGCGTCGAGCAGCTCGCGGTTGACGGAGGCGAACAGAGGGCTCGCGGCGGCGCTGAGGGGCAGCCCGTCGCCCGCGGACCCTCGCCACCGCGACAGAGCCGCTTCGTAAGCACTGGCTCCCTCCTCGAATCGGTGAGCGTCCAGTGCGGCGCGAGCGAGGCCGAGGAGCCGGCGAAACTCGGTCAGGTCGAGTGCCACTCCGCTGTCGTCGAACTTGTAGCCGTTGCCGTGGCGATGGAGGTAGGAGCCGGGCGCCCGCGTGGGCAGGTCCGGTTCGAGCAGCCGGCGCAGCGTCCCGACATATTTGTGCACGATGTTCAACGCCGACGCCGGCATGCTCTGGTCCCAGATGAGGTCGATGAGCTCTGAAGCGCTGACCGGTCGGCCCGCGCGCATCAGCAGCAGGGCCAGCAGGTAGGTCTGCTGTCGCGGTCCGGTGTCGACCTCGACGCCGTCACGCCACACCCGTAGGGGACCGAGGACCTGGACGGTCAGCGACGCGGCGCCACCTCCCGGACGGGCCGCGGAGGCGGCGGGCACGACGAGCGCCGGTTCGGTTCCGGCGCTTCGCCGGGAGGGGGAGGCGTCGGCCATCGAGCCCTTCCTCGAAATGGGTAGCTTTGAGGAGAACACGTAGGTATTGGGGAAAATGCTACGCGCTGGCTCGATCATGCCGCCGCGGGGGCCGGCCGCTCCCCAGCCTGGGGGAACGACGGGATCAGGGCTGGATCGCCGAGGATCCCTCGTGCCGGCTCAAGCTCGGTCTTCGGAGTTCGGTCGCCGCTCACGCCCCGCGTCCGCCGGGCCGGCGCGATCGGCGTCGCGGAGCGGGCCGCACGGGCTCAGGCGCCGGGGGCGACCCAGGCGTAGCCGGCGAACCTGCCGGTGAGGTGATCTCTGCGGTAGGAGTAGAGATCGGCGGTCTCGATGGTGCAGCGGGCGTCGTGCCGGATGTCCGCCACACCGGCGCGCCGGAGCTGGGCGGTGATCCCCGCGCGCAGGTCGAGCGCGGGGGTGCCCGCGCGGGTCGACGACCAGGTCTCGGGCACGACCTCGGCGACCTGCTCGCGCAGCGCCTCGGGCACCTCGTAGCAGGCGCCGCACGCCAGCGGGCCGACCACGGCGACCAGGTCACCGGCGCCGCGGGCCCGCATCTCGGCCACCAGGGCCGCGACCACACCGGCCGCGGTGCCGGCCCGCCCCGAGTGGGCCGCGCCCACCATCCCCTTGACCGGGTCGGCGAGCAGGACGGGGGCGCAGTCGGCGACGAGCACGGCCAGGCCGAGCCCCGGCCGGTCGGTGCACACGCCGTCGAGCGCGGGAGGGGCGGCCCCGAACGGCTCGGCCGCGTAGGCGACGTCGGGGCTGTGCACCTGCCGCATGAACACGACCTCGCGCGGGTCGAGGCCGAACTCCCTGGCGGTCAGGGCGCGGTTCTCGGCCACGGCCGCCGGGTCGTCGCCGACCGAGCCGCCGAGGTTCCTGCTGCCGTACGGATCGGCGCTGACGCCTCCGTGACGGTCGGTGAACGCCATCCTGACCCGGTCGATCGCAAGCACCGCACCAGCCTACCGACCCTCCCGCCGCCGCCCGCCGCCACCGCGGTAGCACCGGACACCAGGCACCGGGCGCCGGACGAGTGCCACGATCGGCGGCCCGGCGACCGCGACCACAGCCCGTTCACCCCCTCGCACCGGCCCGGACGTTCACGACGTCGCCCTGCGAATGAAACTTTCAATAAGAGCGCCGAAACTTGTCATAGATAGTTCAGTCATCAACAATTGAGGATGTAAGTAACACACCAGAACCGCAAGCACCAAGGAGGCAGCCGTGAGAACGACCTATCGTGCCGCCAGGCTGGCACTCGGCGCGACAGCCGGGATGGCGCTCGCCCTGTCCGGCATCACACCGGCCTCGGCGGCGACATGGGAACTACGCGATTTCCAGCAGCGGATCTGCGTCACGTCGAGTAACGGCCACCCCGGCACCTACTTCGTGGCCGCGGTCGTCGGGCACTGGTCGACGACCGTCCAGATCGCCCTGCGGGACCTGCCCGCGGGTTCGACCAGCGCGGGCGGCACGCCGATCCCGCCCGGTTCCAACTATCCGAACAACGGATCGACGACGATAAACGGCTTCGTCCAGCTCTCGATCGCGCCGCTCCCTGTCGGCATGTACACCCCGCGGCTGACGGCCTCGGACGGGACCGAGACCCAGTCCGTCCCCGTCACCATCAACGTGAAGGAGAGCTGCTAGCCTCGCCGTCCGCACGTGCCGCTCGGTCGTGGGCCCGCCGCCACGACCGAGCGGGCATCGCCGGAGGCCGGTGGCGAACCCGGCGCGTCCCCGCGTGCCCGCCGGATGGCGCCGGCGCGGCGGGTCAGCGGCGGAAGACGCCGAGCATCAGGCAGATGACCATCAGCACGCCGCCGGCGATGAGCAGGGCGATGGGCAGGGCGGGCACGTCCACGTGGTCGGCTCCCGATCGTCTTCGTGGTCCTGAAAGGCAGATGCAAAGGTAGGGCAGCGACGCCCGCCGGGTGGGCCGAAACGGCGGAGAAGGACACCCTGCCCGATCTTGGTCAGCGTCCGCCGACCGTCACAGGGACTCGTAGAGGGCCTGGGTGCGGGCGGCGATGGCGGGCCAGCTGAAGTGGCCGACGGCGCGGCGGCGGCCGGCCTCGCCCATGGCGGCCGCGAGGCCGGGGTCGCCCAGCAGCCGGGCGACGCGCTCGGCGATGGCGTCCGCGAACGCCCCCGGGTCGAGCGGCTCGCCGTCGGCGCCCTGTTCGATGGGGACGAGCAGGCCGGTCTCGCCGTCGGCGACCACCTCGGGGATGCCTCCGGTCGCCGTGGCCACGACGGCCGTCTCGCAGGCCATGGCCTCCAGGTTCACGATGCCCATCGGCTCGTACACCGACGGGCACACGAACACCGCCGCGTTCGTGAGGATCTGGATGACCTGCTCGCGCGGCAGCATCTCGGAGATCCACACGACGCCCGCCCTGCTCGCGCGGAGCTCCTCGACCAGCCCGGCCACCTCGGCGGCGATCTCCGGCGTGTCGGGCGCGCCGGCGCAGAGCACGATCTGCGCCTCCGGCGGGAAGGACCGGGCCGCGCGCAGCAGGTGGGCCAGCCCCTTCTGGCGGGTGATGCGCCCGACGAAGACCACGTACGGCCTGGCGGGGTCGATGCCGTGCGCGAGCAGGACATCGGTGCCGCGGTCGGGGGCGTACTCCTCGGTGTCGATGCCGTTGTGGACGACCGTCACCCGCTCGGGCGCGATCTGCGGGTAGCAGGCGAGCACGTCGCGCCGCATGCCCTCCGAGACCGCGATCACCGCGTCGGCGTTCAGCAGCGCCGTGCGCTCGGCGAAGGAGGACAGGGCGTAGCCGCCCCCGAGCTGCTCGGCCTTCCACGGGCGCAGCGGCTCCAGGCTGTGGGTGGTCACCACGTGCGGCACCCCGTACAGCAGTTTGGCGACGTGCCCGGCGAAGTTGGCGTACCAGGTGTGGCTGTGCACGACGTCCGCGCCCTCGCACGCGGCGGCCATCTCCAGGTCGACGCCGAGCACCTGCAGGGCCGGGTTGGCGGTCTCCAGCCCCCCTGGGACGCGGTAGGCGTCGACGCCGCCCTCGTCCCGGCGAGCGCCGAAGCAGCGCACGCGGACGTCGACCAGGCTTCTCAGCTCCCGGGCGAGGTACTCGACATGGACTCCGGCGCCGCCGTACACCTCTGGCGGGTACTCACGGCTCAATAGATCGACGCGCATGCGTAAACCTTAATGGTCGAGGATGTTTCGCCGGGTTTAGCTGGGTAAAGCCGGGTAACGTCGGTTCTATGACGACGCCCAAAATCCTCGCGATCGTGCTCGCCGGTGGCGAGGGGAAGCGGCTCATGCCGCTCACCGCCGACCGGGCCAAGCCCGCGGTTCCCTTCGGTGGCATCTACCGGCTGGTCGACTTCGTGCTCTCGAACCTGACCAACGGCGGCTACCTCAAGATCGTCGTCTTGACGCAGTACAAGAGCCACAGCCTCGACCGCCACATCACCCGCACCTGGCGCATGTCGACCATGCTGGGCAACTACGTCACCCCGGTGCCGGCCCAGCAGCGGCTCGGGCCCCGGTGGTTCGCCGGGTCGGCGGACGCGCTCTTCCAGAACCTCAACCTCATCTACGACGAGCTGCCCGAGCACTGCATCGTCTTCGGCGCCGACCACATCTACCGCATGGACCCGCGCCAGATGGTGCAGCAGCACATCGACTCCGGCGCCGAGGTGACGGTGGCCGCCATCCGCCAGCCCCTGGCGCTCGCCGACCAGTTCGGCGTGATCGAGACCGACCCGGCAGGGCGCAGGATCGTGGCCTTCCGCGAGAAGCCCACCGACGCAATCGGCCTGCCGGACGCCCCCGACCAGGTCTACGCCTCCATGGGCAACTACGTCTTCAAGACCCAGGCGATGATCGACGCGCTCAGGGAGGACGCGCTCGACCCGAGCAGCAAGCACGACCTGGGCGGCAACATCATCCCCATGTTCGTCAAGGGCGGCGGCGCCGAGGTCTACGACTTCGCCGACAACGTCGTTTCCGGCTCCAGCGAGCGCGACCGCGGCTACTGGCGCGACGTCGGGACCCTGGACGCCTACTACGAGGCGCACATGGACCTGGTCTCGGTGCACCCGGTGTTCAACCTCTACAACGACCGCTGGCCGATCTACACCGGCCACGACCCGCTGCCGCCCGCGAAGTTCGTGCACAACGACGGCGACCGCGTGGGCCAGGCCCTGGACTCGCTGGTGTCCCCAGGGGTGATCGTCTCGGGGGCCACCGCGGCGCGCTCCATCCTGTCGCCGGGCGTCGTGCTGCACTCTCACTCCCTGGTGGAGGACTCGGTCCTCATGGGGAACGTCAAGGTCGGCCGGGGCGCGATCGTCCGCCGGGCCATCATCGACAAGAACGTGGTGATCCCGGACGGCGCCCGCATCGGCCTGGACCTGGACTACGACCGCTCGCGCTTCGCGGTGACGCGGGAGGGCGTGGTCGTGATCGGCAAGAACGAGGTGGTCGAACGCTGACCCGTCCACAGAGCTCGGGGACGGGGGGCGGCGGATCGCGGACGCCCACTGTCCCCGGCCCCGCGCGGCGGACCGCCCCGACGTCCCGTCAGAAGTGTCCTGGTCACGGGGGTATCGTGCGTATATTGATCGATTCGCGGCTCGCGTACGTGGGTCGTCGCACGATTGGGGTAGGGCAAAGGCATGACCGGATCACATCGCGGCCCTGACGACATGGGCGACGACGAGCAGTTGACCGAGATCGAAGAGTGGACCGACAACCTGCCCATCGGTCACGAGATCGTGGGCGACGACCCCGGCGAGCGGAACGGCATCTCCCGGCGGATCTGGCAGGAGGCCCCCGAACGGAGCCGCGTGCCCCGCGAGGAGCACCGCTTCGTCGCCCCGGACGAGGGCGCCCACCCCGACGAGGAGTCCGAGCAGTACGCCGCCGAGGTCGGCGAGGACGATGGTGACTTCTCCGCCGAGGAACGCGCGATGCACATCGAGCGCGACTGACGGCCCCGGCGCCCCGTCCTCGCAGAGCTCCGCGTCGCCGCGCCGTCACGCGGCCGCGCCGTCGCATCGTCCGGCCGCCGCGCGGGCGCGCCGTCATCGCGCCATCACGCCATCGCACCGCCGCGCTGCCATCGCACGCCGCGCCCGTCCGACCGGGTCTCGCCCAGCGGCCGGTTCGTCGCTTGGGGAGCGATCTGCCTTATCTGCCGCGATTCGGGGGCTCCGGCGCGCTACAGTCCCCGCGTGTTGAGATCACGACCGCTCTGGCGGCTGACCGCGGCGGAGCGCCAGGTATGGGACGCCTATCCCTCCGGGGCCTGGGTCGACCTGCGCATCGGCGACGCAGCCCGCGACGACCCTGCCGAGGGCGCCGCGTGGGGGCCCGAGCGCACCGTGCGGGCGGAACTGGTGACCGCGCTGCTGCTCGGCGCCCGCCCCGCCAAGCCCGGTCAGGTCGCCGGGCTGCGGCTCGCGGGGGCCCGCATCACCGGGATGCTCGACCTGTCCGACGCGACGATCACCAGCAAGCTGCACCTGCTGAACTGCCATCTGCCGGGCACGGTGTCCCTGACCGACGCCACCACCAAGGGAATGCGCTTCCGCGGCTGCGACATCCACCGCATCCGCGCGGCGCGCGCCACGGTGGACGGCCTGTTCGAGCTGGACTCCTGCACCGTCCACTCCGGCGTGCGGCTGGACAACGCCCACGTCACCGGCCAGCTCAGACTGGCGCGGGCGCGGCTGATGGCGCCGGGCATGGCCGAGCCGGGGCCGGGGGGCCGGCCGGGCTCCGACAACCACAAGGCCTCCGAGAGCTACATGGAGGACGCCCGCAGGCCGTTCGCCGAGGCCGAGAGGCAGGAGCGGGGCTGGGACCAGAACCACTGGGCACTGTGGGCCGGCGGGCTGACCGTCGACGGCGGCGCGTTCTGCCGCGATGTCCAGACGGTCGGCGGCCTGCGGCTGATCGGCGCCCGTTTCAACAGCGGCCTGTACCTCCAGCGCGCCGTGATCAAGGGCACGGGCGCCCACTCCGTCTACGCCGACCACCTGCAGGCCACGAGCGTGGAGTGCAGCGCGGGCTTCACCGCCGAGGGCACCGTGCGGCTGCGCGGCGCACGGGTCACGGGGGTGCTGTCGTTCGACCAGGCCACGCTGAGCGCCGAAGGCCGCGCGCTGCACCTGAGCCACATGCAGGTGGACGAGCTGATCCTGACCCCGGCCTCGGTCCAGGGGGAGGTCAACCTCGGCTACTCGCGGGTCGGCGTCCTGCTCGACCACCCGAGCGCCTACCCGGGGCACGTGCACCTGAACGGTTTCGCCTACGAGTCGCTGCGCGGCGACGCCCGGCTGGCCGACCGGCTCTCCTGGGTGGGCCGCGACCCGGGCGGCTACCGGCCACAGCCCTACGAGCACCTGGCCGCGTGGTACCGCAGGATCGGCCACGAGCAGGAGGCCCGCCGGGTGCTGCTCGCCAAGCAACGCGCGCGCCGCGCGACGACTGGCCTGGCCGGCCGCCTGGCGGGGCTGCTGCTGGACCTGATCGTCGGGTACGGGTACCGGCCGTGGCTGGCCGGGGTGTGGTTCGCGGTCCTGCTCGCCGCCGGCACCGCGGTCTTCGCCACCCATCCGCCGTCGCAGGTCGGCCTGGACGAGCGGCGCGTCTTCCACCCCTTCCCCTACACCCTCGACCTGCTGGTGCCGGTGAGCGTCTTCGAGCTGCGCGGCGCGTGGGAGCCGGTGGGCTGGACACAGTGGCTGGCCAACGTCCTGATCGCCTCGGGCTGGATCCTGGCCACGGCGCTGATCGCCGGCGGCACCCGCCTGCTACGCCCGTCCACCCCCTGAGCGCGGCTCGCGGAGGCCGGGCGCTCCGGAGGTCTCGGGCTCCCTGGGGCCTCGCGCCGCGCCGAGGGCTTCGCGCGCCGCGGAGGCCTCCGGCGCCGCCGGGGACCCAGGGACGGGCGCGGTGCCCGGAGCGTCCTCGACGCGCAGGCGCGGAAGGGCGTGGGGGTGGTGCTCGCGGATGTAGGCGACGAGGTGCTCGCGGATGTCGCACTTGAGGTCCCACACGCTCGGCGCGTCGGAGGCGCTCATGAGCGCGCGCAGTTCCACCAGGCCGTTGGACCGCACGTCGGTGACCTGGATGGTCCAGTCCTTCTGGTCCCACAGGGGGTGCTCGCGCAGGCGCCGGTACAGCTCCGCCCGCAGCTCCTCCACCGGCACCGTCCAGTCGACGTAGAACATGACGTGCCCGACGACGCGGCTCTCGTAGCGGGTCCAGTTCTCGAACGGCGTCGTGGTGAAGTACGACACCGGCAGGATCAGCCGGCGCTCGTCCCACAGCCGCACGACGACGTAGGTCAGGGTCAGCTCCTCGATACGGCCCCATTCCCCGTCGACGACCACCGCGTCGTCGAGCCTGATGGCGTCGCTGAAGGCGAGTTGCAGCCCGGCGATCAGATTGCTCAGCGTGGACTGGGCGGCGATGCCGGCCACCACGCCGGCGATGCCCGCGGAGGCCAGCAGACCCGCGCCGAGCGCCCGTACCGCGGGGAAGCTGAACAGCATGGCCCCCGCGGAGACCACGATGATGACGGCGGCCGCCACCCGGCGCACCAGCGTGATCTGGGTGCGCATGCGGCGGGCCCGGCGGTTGCCCACGCCCTCGACACCGTTGAGCCTGGCCAGCACCACGTCGGTCACCGCGTACGCGGCCTGGATGACCAGCCACGCGACGCAGGCGATCAGCAACACGGTGATGGTCTGCCGCACCGCGAAGTCGACCGACCTGCCGGACATGCCGGGCGCGTACCCCGTGTTGAACGCGACCACGGCCGCGGTCGCGAACCCCGGCCACGTGCACCGCTCGACGATCGGCCCCGCCAGCGAGAAGCGGCCGTTGACCCGCCGCGACCTCAGCACGCGGCGGAGCAGTTCGACGGCGACGACGGCCGCGAGGACGGCGACCGCGAGGACGATCCAGTTGACTGCCGATGACACGGGCGGCATCCCCTCTTCCACTTCCCCCGTCTCGCACCGGCCCGGACGCCGGCGGGCCGGTTCCGGGCGCCCTCGGCTTTCACCGGGGGCCCGGAACCGGCTCCGCGATCCTTAACCAGACATTGACCTGAAAACCACCAACAACTGGGTGATTTACCTCACAGGGGCTCCCTGAGGCCGGGATGCGGCGCCGGACGGGCCGGGCTCAGAAGGCCTCGTCGAGGCTCACGGTGCCCTCCACCGCCACCTGGTAGGCCGACACGCGGCGCTCGAAGAAGTTGGCCAGCTCCTGCACGTCCTGGAACTCCATGAACGCGAACGGGTTGGCCGTGCCGTACCGCTCGGGCAGGCCCAGCCGCGCCAGCCGGCGGTCCGCGACGTACTCCAGGTACGCCCGCATCTGGTCGGCGCTCATTCCGGGCAGTCCCTCGCCGCACAGGTCGCGGGCGAAGGCCAGCTCGGCGGCCACCGCCTCCTCGATCATCCGGGTCACCTGGACGCCCAGGTCGTCGTCGAACAGGTCCGGCTCCTCGGCGCGCACCGTGTCCACCACCGAGAAGGCGAACTCCATGTGCATGGACTCGTCGCGGAACACCCAGTTGGTCCCGGTGGCCAGCCCGCCGAGCAGGCCCCGCGAGCGCAGCCAGTAAACGTAGGCGAAGGCGCCGTAGAAGAACAGGCCCTCGATGCAGGCCGCGAAGCAGATCAGGTTGAGCAGGAACGCTCGCCTGTCCCGCTCGGTCGACAGGCGCTGGAGCGCGTCGACCGAGTCGATCCAGCGGAAGCAGAACTCGGCCTTGTCCCGGATGGACGGGATGTGCTCCACGGCGGCGAACGCCTTGGCGCGCTCGTCGTGGTCGGGCAGGTAGGTGTCCAGCAGCGTCAGGTAGAACTGGACGTGCACCGCCTCCTCGAACAGCTGCCGCGACAGGTACAGCCGCGCCTCGGGGGCGTTCAGGTGCTGGTAGAGGTTGAGCACCAGGTTGTTGGCCACGATCGAGTCGCCCGTCGCGAAGAACGCAACGAGCCGGTTGATCAGATGCCGCTCGCCCGCGCTCAGCCCGGCCAGGTCGGCCAGGTCGGACTGCAGGTCCACCTCCTCGACCGTCCAGGTGTTGCGGATGGCGGCCCGGTAGCGCTCGTAGAACTCCGGGTACCGCATCGGGCGCAGGGTCAGGTCCATTCCAGGGTCGAGCAGCATCACTGGCAGGCCTCGCAGATCTCGGGGTTCTCAAGGGAGCAGGCGACGGCGTCCTGGTCGGGGAGCGCCGCGGGCAGGTGAACGGCCCCGGACGCGGGTAGGGATCCCGGAGCGGGGGCCGGGCCGCCGGTCTGCGAGCCCGAGGCTGGCTCCTGGGCGGCCACGGTGGCCTGCGCGATCCGGGTGGCCGGGCGCGAGCGCAGATAGTAGGTCGTCTTCAGCCCGGCCCGCCAGGCATAGGCGTACATCGAGGAGAGCTTGCCGATGGTGGGGGACGCCATGAACAGGTTCAGCGACTGCGACTGGTCGATGTACGGCTGGCGCGCGGCGGCCAGGTCGATCAGCGCCTTCTGCGGCAGCTCCCAGGCCGTGCGGTACAGCCCTCTGAGTTCCCCGGGGATCTCCTCGATCTCCTGCACCGACCCGTCGGCGCGCTTGATCGCGTCCCTGACCTTCGCGGTCCACAGCCCGCGCTCCTGCAGATCACGCACCAGATAGCGGTTCACCTGCAGAAACTCACCCGAAAGGGTCTCGCGTTTGAACACGTTGGACACCTGCGGCTCGACGCACTCGTAGCAGCCGGCGATCGAGGCGATGGTCGCGGTGGGGGCGACGGCCAGCAGCAGCGAGTTGCGCAGGCCGGTCTCGGCGATGGTCGCGCGCAGCTCAGCCCACTCGCGCGGGTACGCCGGAGCGGCCTTGGGGAAGTGGTCCAGGTGCAGCACTCCCCCGGCGGCCCGCGTGTCGGCGTAGGACGGGTGCGCGCCGTGCTCGGCGGCGAGGGCGGCCGAGGCGCCGTACGCGGCCAGCGCCATCTCCTCGGCGGCGCGTGTGGACAGCGCCAGCGCCTCGGGCGAGTCGAACGGCAGCCGCGCCGCGAAGAACACGTCCGCCAGTCCCATCACGCCGAGGCCGATCGGCCGCCAGCGCTTGTTGGCGGCCTCCGCCTCGGGCGTCGGGTAGAAGCCGCGGTCGATGGACCTGTCCAGGAAGCGGACGGCCGTCGCCACCGTGGCCCGCAGCCGCGCCCAGTCGAGCTCGCCGTCCACCAGGTGCGCCGCCAGGTTGACCGAGCCGAGGTTGCACACGGCGGTCTCGGCGTCGCTGGTCACCTCCAGGATCTCGGTGCACAGGTTGGACAGGTGGATGACGTTCTCCGGCCGCGCCGTCTGGTTGGAGGCGCGGTTGGATGCGTCCTTGAACGTCATCCAGCCGTTGCCCGTCTGGGCGAGCGTGCGCATCATGCGGCCGTACAGCGTCCTGGCGGGCAGCCGCCTGACGTACCGGCCGGCGGCCTCGGCCGCCCGGTAGGCGCGGTCGAACTCCTCGCCCCACAGGTCGGTCAGCTCGGGGACCTCCTTGGGGTCGAACAGCGACCACGTCTCGTCGGCCTCGACGCGGCGCATGAACTCGTCAGGGACCCAGTTGGCCAGGTTCAGGTTGTGGGTGCGGCGGGCGTCCTCGCCGGTGTTGTCGCGCAGCTCCAGGAACTCCTCCACGTCGGCGTGCCACGTCTCCAGGTACACGCAGGCCGCGCCCTTGCGCCGGCCGCCCTGGTTGACCGCCGCGACGCTCGCGTCCAGCGTCCGCAGCCACGGCACGATGCCGTTGGAGTGGCCGTTGGTGCCCCGGATCAGCGAGCCGCGCGAGCGGACGCGGGTCCAGGAGACGCCGATGCCGCCCGCGTACTTCGACAGCCTCGCCACCTGGCCGTACCGCTCGTAGATGGCCTCCAGCTCGTCGCGCGGCGAGTCGAGCAGGAAGCAGGACGACAGCTGCGGGCGGCGCGCCCCGGAGTTGAACAGCGTCGGCGAGCTCGGCAGGTACGACAGCGTCGACATCAGCCGGTACAGCTCGCCCGCCTCGGCGACGCTCTCGGCGAGCCCGCACGCCACGCGCAGGAAGAAGTGCTGCGGCGCCTCCAGCACCCCCCGGGTGACCGGGTGGCGCAGCAGGTAGCGGTCGTAGACGGTGCGCAGCCCGAAGTACTCGAACCGGGCGTCCCCCTCGGGGTCGACGAGCGCGTCGAGCTCGGCGGCGTTGGCGCGCACGAACTCCGCGAGGGCGTCCTGCACCAGCCCTGCCTCGTGCGTGGCGGCGACCGACTCGGAGAACGACCGCACCCCGTGCGCGGCGGCCTCCTCGGCGACCTCCTCGGCCAGCAGGCGGGCCGCGACGCGGGAGTTGGCCGGATCGGCGATGACGCGCGCGGCCGCCTCCTCGATGGCCAGCCGCCTGTCCGCCGTCCGCCGTACGCCCCCGCCCTCCCGCTCGTCCCGCTCGCCCGGTTCCTCCGGCGAATGGGGCGATCGGGGCGGCGGCATGTCGCGTGTCACGGTCACGTGGTCTCTCCTCGTGCGCTCGAATCCCCCGTACGAGGGCACGCGTCGGAGCACGACCGGAGAGCAGCGATGTGCGGGCACGCCGGATGACCCCGTCACGCGGCCCACCCTCGAGGCCCTGGACGACTACAGCGTCACCGGCAGGTTTTCGGGCTCGCGGGCGCCTCACTCGTGCCTACCGGCCGTCGCTTCCCAGGCTGTGCGGCCCAGTGCTCACATGACGGCTTTCGTTCCCGCTCACCGCTGCGGGGCAGCCCCGGAATCGCACCGGGTTCCCTCTTGCCTCGCCCCGAAGGGCGAACCAGCGACGAGCAGGATCCTACATCTAGTGGCCCTGAGCGCAACCACCCCCACAAGTTGTGTAGCCCGACCCGTCCTGCTCACACGCGCAGGCCCAGTTCCCCTAGTGCGCGGCCCAGGCGAGCGGTCTCGACGCGGAGCCACTGCCGGAAGTCCTCCCCTTCCAGATACAGCGGCGTCCAGCCGTTGCGCGCGCACAGCTCCCTCCACCGCGGCGAGCCGGCGACGTCGTGGCACATGCCGATCAGCGCGGCCCGGTCGTCGTCGGGCAGGTCGCCGGGCCCGAGCAGCCCGCGCCAGTTCGCGCAGTACAGGTGCGTGTCGCACTCCAGCATCGTCGGCGCGTCCACCCCGGCGATGCGGTCGGGCGACGAGACGGCGAGCGCGCGCAGCCCGCCTGTGCGCAGGGCTTCACGCACGCCGTTGTGACCGGCGAGGACCACCGCCACCTCCCCGCCGGCGAGCGCGGCCGCGGCCTCCTGGGTGGTGGGGTAGGCGACGTACCGCAGCAGGCGCGGGTCCACGCCGAGGCTCTGCGCCAGCATGCCGAACAGCACGTGGTCCACCCCGCCCTCGGCCCGGCCGCCCAGCGTCAGCTTGGCCGGGTCGCGGCGCATCGTGTCCGCGAACGCGCCGAAGGACCTGAGCGGAGAGCCGGCCCGCACCACCAGCGCCTCCCACTCCCCGCAGAGCCGGGCCAGCGGCGTGGTGCCCGCGAAGGCGCCCGCCTGCCGCGCCGCCCGGACGGTGCCGACCAGTTCGGGCTCGGCCATCAGCACATGGCGCACGCGCCGCACGCGCCCGAACTCCGTCAGCGCGACGTAGGAGGGCCGGTTCACCAGGCGCAACTCACCGACGAGGGCCGCCCGTTCGGCGATGCCCTTGAGGGCCTGGGCCACGCGGCCGGCCTCACCGCCGGACGGGCCGGGCACCACGACCGGCAGCGTCACCGAGGCGAGCTTGCGCGAACCTGGGGGGTCGGAGCATCCCGCCGCCAGCGCCACGAGCCCGGCACCGAGCGCGAGCACCTGCCGACGACGCATACTTCACGCCCTTTCCCCCGATATACAACTAAATGCCCGCTTCACCTTCTCCCCACACCGGCCCTCCCGCCCCGCACGCCCCGCCGACCGGCGCGGCGACGCCCATCGCGATCTCCCCGAGGTCAGGGACACGATCCCGGATCACCGGACCACCGCCTCAGCCGGCGGCCCGCACCACGCCGCCCTCGGAGTCACGCACCGTGCCGCCCCCGGAGTCACGCAGCACCCGCAGCGCCAGCGCGGTCAGCCAGGCCATCCCCACCACCAGCGTCAGACGCTGCAGAAGCCCGCCCATCGCCACCAGGCCTGGAGCCTGCGCGAACGCCTGCGACGCCAGCGCGAACCCCACCAGGAACACCACCGCCGACACCGCGCTGTAAACGGCGAACCACCGATGCCCCGACCTGGCGAACCGGTAACAGGCCACCAGAGCCGCCACCGGCAACCCCAGGAACACCAGAGTCCCGAACAGACCGTGCACCATCCCATGAACCGTGCCGGCCGCCCCCTCCGGCACCGGCGGGCTCCCCGGCGGATACCCGCTCCACGGATCGGTGACGAACAGAGCCGAACCCACCAGACCCACCCCGACCAGCGCGACCAGCAGCGGCACCCATATGCCGCCCGCGTAAAGCCGCATGGCCGGCCGCAGCGCGAACGCGAACACCAGCAACGACAACCCCACCATGAGGAAGTTCGCCACCTGGATCCACCCCAGCTCGCCGATCGCCAGCGAGCTCACCGGATGCCGCAGCGCGCTGTAGCCCGCGGGACGGATCCCCGGCACCGACCCCTCCAGCAGGAACACCGCCACGAACAGTGGCGGCCCGGCCACTCCGAACGCCACAAGCCCCCGCCGCACCGCCCCACCGGCACGCCGCGCACCCGCACCGGACTCGTCAAGAGCCATCCCATCCGCTCCAATCGTCCGCCTTACCCGGAATTGCAACGTACGGCCAATACGGTCGACGCGCCAGCCTCGATATTGCGCGATCTTCGCGGTTTCCCATTTCGTTACCGCGGCAGGCTCCTGAAATCGGGACGCGGGATAAGGGTCGTCCATGTCATGGCGTCACGCTGGGGATTCACCCGCGTTTCCACCATGAGCGCCACCACATGGTTTCGAACTCGCCGCCACCTGCGCCCCATCGAACCGAGCCCGGTTCAGCGAAGAATCATGTGCCGTGTCACTCGCCTTCCGACGAGGCGCGAGGTCATCCTTTACGCCGTTTTCTCCCGATATACCACGAAATGCTCAATTCACCGTCCTGCATACGAGACGCCAAGGTCGCGCCCGCTCGTCACGATCCCCCGTGCGGGGGATGAGGTTCCCGTCCCAGGGGGAGTCGGTGGCCCGGCGGTCCGGTGGAACGTGGAAACGCGCGATCCGCGCACCCCACGTCCCACCCGAAGGAGCCACCTTGTCCCCCGCATCGGCCATCCCGTCCAGCGCCATACGGCTACCACCTGCGGCGACGGACGACGTGCCGCGCCTGCGGACGTAAGGGCCGAGCGGACATGCCGGTCATCTCCGACGACGCGCTCGCCGCGTGGACCCGCCGATCACTCGCCGGCGTCGACGAGTTGCTGCGCTCCACGCTGCACAATCCACGCGACCCGTTCCTCACCACTGTGGCCACGCACCTGCTTGACGCCGGCGGCAAGCGCCTGCGCCCGACGATCGCGCTGCTGGCCGGACGGTTCGGCGACCCCGGCCATCCCCATGTGCCGCGCGCGGCGGCGGCCGTGGAGCTCATGCACGTGGCGTCGCTCTACCACGACGACGTCATGGACGAGGCTCCCATCCGCCGCGGCGTGCCCAGCGTCAACGCGCGGTGGGGCAACCGCGTGGCCATCCTGGCCGGCGACTACCTGGTGGCCAAGGCGGGCGAACTCGCCGCGCCGCTCGGCGCCGCGGCCCTGGAGACACAGGCCCGCATGCTGACCCGGCTGGTCACCGGCCAGCTCCACGAGACGGCCGGGGCCGGCCGCCGCGACGATCCCGAGCGGTACTACATGGGCGTGATCGCCGACAAGACGGCCGCCCTGTTCGCGCTCGCCGCCGGGCTCGGAGCGCGCGCGTCCGGAGCGCCCGACGAGGCGGTCGACGCGCTCGAAGCCTACGGGGAGGCGCTGGGCATCGCGTTCCAGCTGTCCGACGACCTGCTGGATCTGTCCGAGCCGACGGCGCGGGCGGGCAAACCGTCCAACGCCGACCTCCGACAGGGCGTGGCGACCCTGCCCCTCCTGCGCGCCCTCGCCCCCCGTCGCGCCCGCGGGCCCGGCCGCACCTCCACGACACGGCAACCCGGCGGCCGAACCTCCAGGACGGAGGAGAACGGCCGCCGAGCCTCCGGGACGGAGGCCGGCGACGGCCCCCGCGAGGTGCAGGGCGGCGGGCCGGAGCGTTCCGCGTCGTGGCGGCGGCGCGACGCGCGCGACTCGGCGCGGCTGCGCAGGATGCTCGCCTCCGGGCGGCGCACCGGCGCCGGGAGCGTCGCCGAGGTCGCCGAACTACTGCGGCGCTCGCCCGGCTTCGCGGAGGCGCACGCGGAGGCCCGGCGCCACGCCGACGACGCCCGCCGGGCACTGCTGTCGCTGCCACCGGACCCCGCCCGCGACGCCCTTCGCGACCTCTGCGACCACGTCGTCTCCCGCGCCACTCCCCCATCCCCCTGACACCACTCCCCCTGGCACGTCCTGGGACCCCCGTCCCGGCCTCGTGACACCGAACCCGCCGTGGCCCTCTGAAGCCCTCTGAGGCCTCCCTCCCCGGCGCGGCCGGCGCCATCCCAGCTCTTCACCTGCCGGGGAGGGACACCCGGCGTCGCCGTTCACCGGTCCGGCACGCCCGGAGCCGTCACATCGCCGATGGGGCGACGAAGCCGGACTCGTAGGCGGCGATGACCGCCTGGGTGCGGTCGCGGGCTCCGAGTTTGGCCAGCACGTTGCCGACGTGGGTCTTGACCGTCTCGCCCCCGACGACCAGCCGGGCGGCGATCTCGGCGTTGGACAGGCCCGTGGCCATCAGGCGCAGGACCTCCTCCTCACGCTCGGTGAGCCGGGCCCGCCGGAGCCGCTCGGCGGCCGGGCCCGCCGAGGCGCCGCCACCGCGCGCGCCGGCCAGGCGGCGGATCGCCGCCGGGAACACCAGCGACTCCCCGCGCACGACCAGCCGGATCGCCTCCACCACCTCCGCCGGGCGGGTGCGCTTGAGTACGAACCCGCTGGCGCCGGCCCGCAGGGCGTCGTACACGTGGTCATCGTTCTCGAAGGTGGTGATGACCAGGACGCGCGGCGGCGTGCCCGACGCCGCGAGCAGCCGCCGGGTGGCCTCGATGCCGTCGATGGCGGGCATGCGCACGTCCATCAGCAGCACATCCGGCCGGGTGCGGGCCACCATCGCCATCACCTCGGTCCCGTCGGCGGCCTCGCCCACCACCTCGAGGTCGGGCTGCGCTCCGATGATCACCCGCAGCCCGACCCGGATCAGCTCCTCGTCGTCGACGACGCCCACGCGGATCGTCACGCTCCCGAGCCCTCCTCTGACACCGCCCCGGCCTCCCCCGCACCCGAACGCCCCGGATTCCCACCCACCGGCCGACGCCCCGTCCCCTGCCCCTCCGCGCTCACCGGCCGGCGTCCCGCCTTCCGACCCGCCACCGCCGGGAGCCGGACCGAGACGCGCCAGTGGCCGGACTCCCGGCCCGCCGTCATCGTGCCGCCGAGGAGGGTGACGCGCTCGCGGATGCCCGCGAGCCCCCTGCCGCCGGTCTCCCGGGAGCGCCGCCCGGTGACGGGATTGGCCACCTCGATCGCCAGCGTGCGGCCGTCGGCAGCGACGTTCAGCGCGACGGGGACCGGGCCCGCGTGCCGGAGCACGTTGGTGAGACATTCCTGGACGATGCGGTACCCCTCCCGCGACACCGGTTCGGGCAGGTCCGCCAGCGAGCCTTCGAACCGGGTGCCGACCTGCACACCGATTCCCCGCGATTGGGCGAGCAACCCGTCCAGATCCGCCATCCTCGGCCACGACGACGGCTCCGGCTCGCGCAGCATGCCGAGGACGCGGTCGAGGTCCTCGGTGGCGGCGCGGCCGGTTTCCTCGATCGCGATCAGTGCCTGCCGCGCGAAGGCCGGATCGGTGTCCAGCAGGTGGAGCGCGGCACTGGCCTGCAGCATCGTCACGGTGAGCGCGTGCCCGATGGAGTCGTGCAGCTCGCGGGCCAGCCGGTTGCGCTCGGCGAGCTTCGCCGCCCGCTCCTCCAGCGCCGCGATGCGCTCGGCCGCCGAGGGTCCGAGGAGCACGGGCGCCATGACCGCCGCGAGCGCACCGAGCCCCGCCACGGCGTACACGACGCCCACCAGCATGGCGACGCCGACCAGCAGGAGCAGGCCTGTGCCCGGCTGGTCCAGCGGCGCGAGCCACGGCAGGTTCAGCGGGCCGCCGGCCATGCCCGCCCACCGGGCGACGAAGATCACCCCGCTGACCAGGGGGACGAGGATCAACGCCCCGACGAGCCCGCCCACGGCGAGGTGGACGGCGAACCACAGGGCCGCCCGTGACCGGGTCTCCCAGGCGGCTCGCCCCTGTTCGGCCGTCTCGGGCGGGTCGGGTAGGTCGACTCCCAGCAGGGAACGCGCGGCGACGATCTCGAGCGCTCTGGTGCCGCGCAGGAACGGCGGCACCACGCCGACCACGACCGTCAGGGCCAGCACGAACGCCGGCACCCCGCGCGGCACGCCGGCCACGGCGAAGTTCTGTGCCATCAGCCCCGCCACCAGCAGATACGGCAACAGCAACACCCCGCCGAGCAGCAGATGCACCGCACGACGGTAAGTCGCCCCACTGACCAGCGGTCCCGCCGCCATCCGCACCCGCACATCGCCATTCTGCCCGCTGAACGCCAACGCTCCGCGGGCGCAAGGGGGAGCGCCGCCGACCGGCTGCGAACAGCGGCTCGCGCCGGGCGGCGGTCAGGCGGGGTGGGCCTCTATGTAGGAGACGGCGGGCATGGGGAGGTCGAAGGTCACGGTCACCGCGCCGTTCTCGGGGTGGGCGGAGGTCGGGGGGTGGAGTTGGTCGAGGGTGTCGTGGGCGTGGAGGGCGGGCCACTGGGCGGGGGACGGCCAGTCGGCGCCGCCCATGGCGGTCCAGACGGCCTCGATGTTGGAGTGGTCCTCGTCGATGCGGTGGTGGGTCAGGACATACGGGCCGTCGGCGAGGCCGGTGAGGGTGAGGGTGACGTCGCGGCCCAGGAGCGGGGCGCCGCCGGCCTTGGTGTGGTCCAGGGTGCCGTTCCACACCAGCACGCCGACCCGGCCGTCGTCGTGCCGGGCCGCCCACGTCTCGACGCCGCCCGCGTCGCCGGTGACCTCCACGGCGAGCTCGTGGTCGCCGAGCCGCTGGGCCAGGACCAGGGCGAGGTAGCGGGGCTTGCGCAGGTTCCCGACCGTGAGCAGGCCGAAGCCGCCGTGGAACAGGCGGGGCGGCCGGCCCAGCTCCTCGAAGTGGTCCGAGGCCACCCAGTGGGACAGCGCCTCGACGCGTCCGGCCGCCGACCGCATCCCGTGCAGGACGAACGCCGCGCCGAACGGGCCGTCGCCGACGCCGTGGAAGTGGGTGGGCGTCGGGCCCCACTCGGTCCACCAGATCGGCGTGCCCTCCTTGCCGTGCCCGGCCAGGACCGGACGCCAGTCCAGGGGCGCGTTGCCGTAGGTGTGGGTGGAGACGAAGTCGAGCGCCGCGCCGGACCGCGCGGTGTGGGCGATGAGCTCCTCGACCCAGCCGTTGGCGGCGCTGGCCGGGCCGCCCACGCGCAGGCCGGGGTGCACGCTCTTCACCGCCGCCGCGGTGACGTCGTACAGCCGGAAGTACTCCTGCGGCGTGCCGCTCCAGAACACCTCCAGGTTGGCCTCGTTCCACACCTCGAAGGACCAGTGCTCGACCAGCTCGCGCAGCCCGTAACGGTCCGCGAGATGGCGCACCAGGTCGTGCACCAGGTCGCCCCAGCGGTCGTAGTCCTTGGGCGGCGAGATGATCGCCCGGTAGTCGAACACGGTCCTGGCGGGGTCGGCGGCCAGGTCGCGCGGCATGAAGCCGAGCTCGACGACCGGCCGCAGGCCGAGGCCGGTCACGGCGTCGTAGACCCGGTCGACGCCGCTGAAGTCGTGGACGGGCGCGCCGTCCACCTCGCGGTACACCCCGAGGTCGTCGCCGAGGATGGCGTGCGCGCGCACGGCGCGCACGCCCAGTTCCTCGTGCGCGAGGCGCAGCGCCTCGGTGAGCTCGGCGCCGATGGGACGCCCGCCGGTCTCCTGCGTGCTGAGCAGGTGCGACAGGTGCTCCGAGCCGATCATCTCCCGCCAGGGCCGGGGCAGTGGCCGGGTGACGCGGGCGGCGTCGACGCGGACGGCGACGGCCGCCCGGTCGCCCTCCACGTCGCCGGCCTCGCGCGAAGCCGCCGCGACGGGGGCCGAGAACGCGCCGAGGACGTCGGTCGAGCCGAGGGCCGCCACGACGTAGTGGGCGGCGCGGCCCGGCGTCGCCGCCGTGTCGACGTAGCGGGTGGCGGGCACGCCGGCGACGTCCACGTGGGCGGGCTTGGTCTCGGCGAAGGGCCCGTCCGGGCCGTCGCCCCGGTGGACGACGTAGCCGATCGCGCCCTCCACCGGTTCCCACTCCAGTGTGACGTGCCCGGCGCCCGCGGACGCCCGCAGCCCGCGCGGTGCGGCCGGCGCCGCGGGTGCGACGCCGGCGACCGCGCCCGCGTCGCCCGAAGCGCGGTAGATGCGCTCTCGCCAGTCGGTGCGGGCGGAGTCGGTCATATCGCTTCTCCCCG
The DNA here is from genome assembly GCF_042654065.1 of Sphaerisporangium dianthi. Lineage (NCBI taxonomy): Bacteria > Bacillati > Actinomycetota > Actinomycetes > Streptosporangiales > Streptosporangiaceae > Sphaerisporangium > Sphaerisporangium dianthi. The sequence goes on from NZ_JBHSFP010000040.1 coordinate 47,070, forward strand.
ATCGGTGGTGGTTCGCTGGACTTCGATGGGTCAGCGCATCCGCGCGTCCCACTCCTCCACGCCGAGGACGGGCTTGAGGCGCCGTTCCGCCCCGCCCCTGGTGAAGTAGCGGCGCAGGGCGTCGTCCGCGAGGGCGTTGCCGAGGGCGCCCATGATCATGCCTTGGTCGAGGGCCAGGTACTCCTTGGCGACCCTGCCGCTGCGCACCGCCACCGCGTCGTAGAAGCCGCCGGGACCGTAGGAGTCGAAGCCGGCCCGCAGCCGCGCGAGGTTGTCCAGCGCCTTGTCCCCCGCGTAGCGCAGCGCGAGGAAGGAGGCGTGCGGCGTCACCACGCCGTCCCCGTAGTCGCCGGGTTCGGGCTTGGCGGGACGGCAGTCGCCGAACCCCGGGTCGGTGGAGGTGCGCTCCTCGTCCGAGGTGTAGCCGTCGGTGTCCATGCCGAGCGGGTCCACCCCGTACTCGCGGTAGCCTCCGGCCGGGTCGTCGGACGGCGAGAAACCCCAGTAGCCGTACTTCGCCTCGTTCAGGCCGTGCTCGATCTGCGCGGCGACGTGGACGGGGTGGTTGCGGCCCCAGCTGCGGGCGCCCCAGCGTTCCTCGGGGACGACCAGGTTCGCCATCAGGGCCTCGAACATGCTCCCGCCCCAGGTCGGGACGTAACGCATGCCGCGGTATCCGTAGGTGCCCTCGAAGACCTTGATGCCCTGGTGCGTCCGCCAGGCCCCCTGGGGTCTCTGGTCGGCCCAGCCCCAGTCGCAGGTGTCGGGGAAGGTGCGCCAGAGGCCGAAGTAGTGGGTGGCGGGCACCTGGCCGAGCGCGATGGCGACGTAGCTGACGATGCGCGTCTCGGACATGGCGCCGTAGCGGTGACAGGTGGAGTACACCGTCGTGCCGGTGTGCGCGTAGTCGGTCTCCTGGGAGCAGCCGTCCGGCTTCTCCGGCCAGTAACCGCCGGTCATCAGCCCGGTACCGGCGTCGGGCCTCGCCTCCGGGTCGTAGAAGGCGGTGAAGTCCATCCGCGACAGCAGGGCGCCGGCCTTGGCGGCCTGCTCGGGGACGGCGTCGCGGACCATCGTCAGCGCGACGGCCAGCCAGGCGTTGTCCACGCTGGACACGAAGGGCCGCACGGGGTCGCCGGTGTCGGGCCAGGCGCGCACCACCTGAAGCGTCGCCGGGTCGTACCAGTTGTAGTACAGCCCGGTGGCGGCGTCGTGGTCGAGCCGGCCGAGCGCGTCGAGCACCCGGCCGACGCGGGCGGCGGCCTGGCGGCGGCCGGCCAGGCCCAGCTCGCGGGCGGACAGCGTGCTCCACAGGTAGGTGCCGGCATTGGTGGGCGAGGTCACCTTGGCCCGGACCGACAGGTCGCCGGACACCTTGTCGGCCGGCAGGCCGGTGCCGGGGTCCACCATGGCCGTCATGGACCGCCAGGTGTCGGCGGCGTACCGCCGGAGCACCGCCGTCCGCGAGCCGGCCGAGACGGAGACGGCGGACACGGAAGACGGGGCGGACACGGCGGACGCGACGGAGACGGCCGACGCGGCGGGCGTGGCCGCGGCCGCCGGCGCCGTCCCGGCGGCCAGGGCGAGTGCGCAGGCGAGGGCGAGTGTGCGAGCGGGGACTGTCTTGCGCATGGGCACCTCAGATCGCTCGAATGCTTCGGTGGGGGGTCATCTGAGCCCGGCCGTGGCCACGCCCTGGACGAAGTAGCGCTGGAGGAAGACGAACAGCAGCAGGACCGGCGCGATGACGACGATCACCCCGGCGAGCAGCAGCCCGTAGTGCACGGTCTCCCGGCCCGACAGGCTCGCGAGCGCGACGGGCAGGGTGTACATCTCCTTGCGCTGGGCGACCACGGCCGGCCAGATGAAGCCGTTCCACGAGGTCATGAAGGTGATCAGGCCGAGCGTCGCGAGCACCGGCTTGCACAGCGGCATCACGACGCGGAAGAAGATCCGGAACTCCCCCGCACCGTCCACGCGGGCCGCGTGCACGAGCTCGTCGGGGATCTCGCCCATGAACTGCCGCATCATGAACACCCCGAGCGGGGTGACCAGCCCGGGAAGGACGATGCCCGCGTAGGTGTCGGCCAGGTTCAGGCTCGCCACCGTCACGAACTGCGGGATGAGCAGCACGATGCCCGGCACCATCATCTGCAGCAGCACCAGGCCGAAGACCACGCGGCCACCGGAGAAGCGCAGCTTGGTGAGCGCGTAGGCGACCATCGAGCAGAACAGCAGGTTGGAGGCGACCACGACGGCCGCGACGACGGCGCTGTTGGCCGTCACCCTGACGACGTCCATCCGCTCGAACAGCGCGGCGTAGTTGTCGGTGATCCACTGGAGGGGCAGGAAGGTGGGCGGGTCGCGGCGCAGCTCGGCGTCGGACTTGAACGAGCCGAACAGCGTCCACAGGAAGGGGCCGGCGACGGCCACCAGCCCGATCGTGAGCGCGGCGTACAGCGCCGCGACGCGTGTTCTCCTCACGGTCACGCTCCTCACCTCCCGGGCCGTAGCCAGCGGAACTGGGCGAACGAGAACGCGGCGATGACGGTGAACAGCACGGTCGCCGCCGCCGCGCCGAAGCCGTAGTCACCCGCCCCGAACTGGTTGAAGATCGCCAGCGAGGCGGAGAGCGTCGAGTCGAGCGGCCCTCCCCTGGTCATCACCAGGGGCTCCTCCAGGAACTGCATGAACCCGGCGGCGCTGTAGACGCCGCAGAAGAGCAGGACCGGGCGCAGCATCGGCAGCGTGATGCGCCGGAACGCGGCGAAGGCGCCGGCGCCGTCCACCTCGGCCGCCTCGTACAGCTCCTTCGGCACGCCCTGCAGCGCGGCGAGGAAGACGACCATGTCGAAGCCGAAGTTGCGCCACGCCGTCATCACGACGAGCGCGGGCAGCGCCGTCCGCTCGTCGAGCAGCCAGGCGGGGCCGTCGACGCCGGCGGACCTGAGCAGGCTGTTGACCAGACCGGCCTGCGGGTCCAGCAGCAGCCGCCAGGCGACGGCGACGCCGATGATGCTCGTGACGTAGGGCAGGTAGTAGCCGAGCCGGAAGAAGGAGCGCAGCCGGGTGACGCCCGAGTTCAGCAGGATGGCCGCGCCCAGGCCCATCGCGATGGTCAGCGGCGTGGTGGTGACGACGAAGAACAGCGTGTTGGTCGCCGCCCTTCGCATCGTCTCGTCCTGGAACAGCCGCTCGAAGTTCGCGAAGCCGACGAAGTTCACCGCGAACGGGTTGCGCACGTCGGTGCTGCGCATGTCGGTGAAGCCCATGGCCAGCCCCGCGAGCAGCGGCAGCGCGTACATCAGGGCGAACACCGCGAGGAACGGCGCGGAGAACAGCCAGGCGTGGGCGGTCTTCCTCGGCGGGTTGGACACCGCCGGTCCGCCGCCGCGGCCCGCGCGCGGGAGGGCGCGCTCGCCGTCGCGCGTGTCCGCTCCGCGCCGGTCGCCGCGCGCCAGCCCGGAGGGGAGGGCGGCCATCACAGGCCAGTGCCGACCGCGTCGGCCCGCGCCTGGACGGCCTTGGCCGCGTCCCGCGGGGTCGACCTGCCGAGGACGACCTTCTCCACCTGCTGGTCGATCACCTTGGAGATCTGGTCCCACGTCGGGAACGGCGGGGGCGTCTTGGCGTCCTTGAGCTGCTCGCCGAACACGGCGACGCGCTCGTCGGCGGTCAGCTCGGGGCGCTGCCAGGCGGCCTGGACGCTCGGCAGGTCCTTGACCGTCTCGAACCAGGCCGCCTGGGTGGCCGGCTCGCTGAGCCACTGGACGAACCTCCAGGCGGCGTCCCTGTTCTTGGACTCCTTGAAGACCACCAGGTCGCTGCCGCCGATGAAGCTCGTGCCGCCCGCGCCGCCCTTGGGGTAGGGGGCGACGTCGAACTTGCCCGCGAAGCCGGGACCTCCGTCCTTCTCCATGGCGGCGATCATCCACGGGCCGGAGAAGTACGCGCCGACCTTGCCCTTGAAGAAGCTCGCGGGGAACGACGCGGGGTCGACCTTGCTGGAGGCCAGGCCCTCCTTGAAGTAGGACTGCTGCTGTGTCAGGGCCTTGACCATCTCGGGGGTGTCGAAGGTCCACCTGCCGTCGGCCCCGATGATGGAGCCGCCCTGCTGCCAGACCAGGGGCAGGATCTCCTGCCAGGAGCCCACGGTGTAGTTGAGGTTCACGCCCTGCGTGGCGCCGGCCCGCTGCAGGCCCTTGGCGAAGGCCTTGGTCTCCTCCCATGTGGCGGGCGGGGTGAGGCCGGCCTTGGCCGCAAGGTCCTTGCGGTAGTACATGACCCGGGTCTCCACGTACCAGGGGACGCCCCAGGCCGTGCCGTTCACCTCCACGGTCTCCCACGCGCTGGGGAAGAACGCGGACTTGTCGATCAGGTTGGCCGGGGTGGGGTCGACCGCGCCGGTCTTGGCCAGCTCGCCCATCCAGGTCGAGCCGATCATGCTGACGTCGGGGGTGGCGCGACCGGCGATCGACGCGGTGATCTTGTCGTGGGCCACGTCCCAGCCGATGGGCGTGACCGTCACCTTCACGCCGGGGTTGGCCTGCTCGAACCGCTTGGCGAACGCGGTGAGCGCCTCGCCCTCCGAGCCCATGGCCCACACCGCGAGGGAGCCGGTCACCGTGGCGGCGGTGTTCACATCCTTGGGCTTCTCGGCGGCGCCGCCCGTCCCGCGCCCGCAGGCGGGGACGACGAGCAGCGTGGCGGCCAGCAGCCCGGTGAGGGCCTTCCTGCCGCGCGCGGCGCCGGCGTCCCGCGCCCCCGTCCTCCTGTACGCCGCCGTCGCGTGCCCCGCCGTAGCGTGTGCCGTGGTCTGGTGTGCCGTGGTCTGGTGTGCCGTCAACTCAGTGACCTCCCTGGGGGGTGCGGCCCGCAACTGCCGCGGATGATCAGCTCGGTGTCGAGGGTGCGGTGGCCCGGTTCGGCTCTCCCGCCGGCGATCAGCCGGTCCAGCGCGCGGGCGGCCTGCGCTCCGAGCTCGCGCATGGGCTGCCGCACGGTGGTCAGCGCGGGCCGGGCGTGGCGGGCGGCCATGATGTCGTCCCATCCCGTCAACGCGACCTCGTGCGGCACCGGCAGCCCGAGGTGCTCTGCGGCCAGGATCGCCCCGAGCGCCACCTCGTCGTCGGAGCAGATCACCGCCTCCGGCCGGCGCCTGCCGCCCAGCAGCCGCAGCGCGGCCTCGTAGCCGGCCTCGACGGTGTACTCGGCCGTCGCCACCGGCTCGACGGCGCCGCCCAGCACGCCGCGCACGCCCTGCCAGCGCTCGTCCACGTCGTCGCCCGTCGCGTACGGCGCGCCGAGGAAGGCGAAGGCGCGGTGGCCATGGCCGAGCAGATGGGCGGCCAGCGCCCGCGCGGGCGCGGCGTTCTCGCTGCGCAGGGTCATCGCGCCCGGCCTGCCGGCGTGCGAGATGAGCACCAGGGGCAGGCCCGAGGCGACCAGTTCGTCCACGACGTCGCCGGGCACGGTGCTGCCGAACACGGCCAGGCCGTCGACCCTCCCGGCCAGCTCGCGCACCAGGTCGCGGACGGCCCCGCGTCCTTTGGTGGACAGGATGACGACCGACCGGCCGAGTTCGGAGGCGACCTCCTCGTAGCCGATGAGCACCTCGGCGAAGTACGGCCCGGAGAGGTTGGGGAAGACGATGCCGTTGGCGGCGTGCCGTCCCTCCGCGAGGCTCACGCCCGCCCGGCTCGGCGTGAAGCGCAGCTCTTCGACGGCGCGCATGACCTTCTCGCGGGTGGCGTCCGCCACCGGCCCGGTCCCCCGCAACGCGCGCGACACCGTGGCGATCGACACGCCCGCCCGCTGCGCGACCTCGTAGATCGTCACGCCGGCCGGCGCCGGGGCGTCTCGCCCGTCCATCAGACCTCCCACGGTGTAAGCGCTTCCACTCGACGAGACGAGAGTAGGGGGAAGCAGGTGAAAGCGCTTACAGTGCCACGGTCAATGCCCACGTCACCGGAAGGTAAACAAATCCGCACAACAAAACGGGCCGGATGTCCGCGCCGCGGATGGCCTCGCCGGCGCGGGCCGCGTGAGACCGTCCGCGTTCCCGCACGTCCCCGCAGTGGGACGAACGCCTCACCTGCGGCGGCCCCGCGGCTTCAGCCGGGCGTTGGGCAGCGGCGGCGCGGGGATGCGCGGGATGGCCGTGCCCTGGACCGTGCCGAAGGCGGCGCCCTCCTCCCATTCCTTGCGGAACCGCTCGATCTCCTCATGGCCGCGGCCGACGAAGTTCCACCACATGACGATCTCCTCCTCGAAGGGCTCGCCGCCGAGCAGCAGCACGCGGCCGGCCCGGCGGGCGGCGAGGACGAGCTCGGAGCGGCCGCAACCGAGGTAGAGCAGGGGCCCGGGCGCGAGGTGCGCCCCGTCCGCGTCGATGTCGCCGGACAGTGCCAGCACCGCGTACTCGAAGTCCGGGCGCAGCGGGAGGGTGATGCTTCCCTGGTCGTCGAACGCCAGCTCGGCGCCCACCAGAGGGCTGTGGACGGTCGCCGGCGAGACCAGACCGGCGAGTTCCCCGGCGATGACGGTCACCGTCACACCGGGCGTGGTCAGCACCGGAAGGACCGCGTGGTGCTCGAAGGCCGGGTCGATGTGGCGGGAGGCGCCGGGAAGGGCCACCCACAGCTGCACGCCGTGGATCACGGCGTCCGCGACCACCGACTCCTCGGCGTGCGAGATCCCGCGGCCGGCCGTCATGAGGTTCAGCCCGCCAGGGCTGATGAGCTGCTCGCTGCCGAGGCTGTCGCGGTGGAGCACCTGGCCCTCCAGGAGCCACGTCACCGTCTGCAGGCCGGTGTGCGGGTGAGGGCCGACGCTCATGGTCGCCGGCTCGGGACCGTAGTCGTCAAGGAAGCACCAGGCGCCGACCATCCGGCGTTCGCGGCCGGGCAGCGTGCGGGCCACCTTCATGCCCCGCGTGCCGCCGAGGACCACCTCTCGCCCGGCCAGCAGCTCGTGCACCGGCCCCTCGGCCCCATCGGCCCGGCCTCCGCACACGGTCTCGCGCGGGTCCTGCTCCAGATTGCTCACCGGGAAACTCTACGACTCATGCCCTGATGTCCGGAATGCCCCGTACGGCGCCGCGTCGTCGGGCGGGCGCCGCGCGGGGGCGGGAGGCTACTCGACCGTGACGCTCTTGGCGAGGTTGCGCGGCTTGTCGACGTCGCGTTCCAGGGCGACCGCGGCGTGGTAGGCGAACAGCTGCAGGGGGATGCCGAGCAGGATGGGATCCAGCTCGACCTCGTTCTTCGGCACCACGATGACGTCCTCGGCGAGCTTGGCGTCGGGGACGCGGTGGCCGATCATCAGCACCTGGCCGCCGCGGGCGCGGATCTCGCCGAGCGTGGTGAGGTTCTTGTCGAGGAGCTCGTCGTCGGGCACGATCGCGACGGTCGGCATGTCGGGGCCGATGAGGGCCAGCGGCCCGTGCTTCAGCTCGCTCGCCGGGTAGGCCTCGGCGTGCACGTACGAGACCTCCTTGAGCTTCTGGGCGCCCTCGCGGGCCACCGGGTAGCCGCGCACCCGGCCGACGAACATCATGCTGGGGTGGGGGGCGTACTTGCGGGCCAGCGCCTCGATGGCCTCGTTCTGCTTGATGATCTCCTGGATCTGGTCGGGCAGCTTCTTCAGGCCCTCGACGATGCGCCGCCCGTCGGCGGGCGACAGATCGTGCACCCGGCCGAAGTGCAGGGCGATGAGCGCGAACGCCACGGCGGTGGAGGTGAAGGCCTTGGTGGAGGCGACCGAGACCTCGGGCCCGGCGTGCAGGTAGACGCCGCCGTCCACCTCGCGGGCGATGGCGCTGCCGACCGCGTTGACGACGCCGAGCACCCGGCCGCCCTTGCGCTTGAGCTCCTGAACGGCGGCCAGGGTGTCGTAGGTCTCCCCCGACTGGCTCACCGCGACGTACAGCGTGTCGTGCTCGACCACCGGGTTGCGGTAGCGGAACTCCGAGGCCGGCTCGGCGTCGGCGGGGACGCGGGCCAGCTCCTCGATGAGCTGGGCGCCGATCTGGCCGGCGTAGTAGGCCGAGCCGCAACCGATGATCTTCACGCGGCGGAACGCGCGGGTCTCGCGGGCGTCGAGGTTGAGGCCGCCAAGGTGGGCGATGTTGAACCGGCCGTCCAGGCGGCCGCTCAGCGTGCGGGCCACCGACTCGGACTGGTCGGAGATCTCCTTGAGCAGGTAGTGCTCGAAGCCGCCGGTGTCGTAGTGGCCGGCGTCCCAGTCGACGGTCAGCGGCTCCTTGGAGGTGGCGCGGGCGTCCATGGTGAAGGTGCGGAACCCGTCGGCCTTGAGCACGGCCAGCTCGCCGTCCTCCAGGTGCACGACCTGGCGCGTGTAGCGGATCAGGGCGGCCACGTCGGAGGCGGCGAACATCTCCTTCTCGCCGATGCCGAGGACGATCGGGCTGCCGTTGCGCGCCACCACGATCTCGCCTGCGCGCTGGGCGTCCAGCACGGCGATGCCGTAGGTGCCGACGATGCTCTTGAGCGCCTTGCGGACCGCCTCCTCCAGGGAGTCGGTGTCCTCGACGGTGCGGGCGATGAGGTGGGCGAGCACCTCGGTGTCGGTCTCGGAGACGAAGACCGCTCCGTCGGCCGTCAGCTTGGCGCGCAGCTCCTCGGCGTTCTCGATGATGCCGTTGTGCACGACCGCGATGCGCTGCGCCGTGTCCAGGTGGGGGTGGGCGTTGACGTCGTTGGGCATGCCGTGGGTGGCCCAGCGGGTGTGGCCGATGCCGAGACCGCCCTTGAACCGCGCGGGCACGGCCGCAGCCAGGTCGGCGACCCTGCCCTTGACCTTGCGCATCTTCAGGCCCTTGTTGCCGACCACCAGACCGGCCGAGTCGTAGCCGCGGTATTCCAGGCGCTGGAGGCCTTCGAGCAGGATCGGCGCCGCGTCCTTCGGCCCGACATAAGCCACGATTCCACACATATAGATCTCCTTGGCGCTAGCCGTAAACGATGCGACGCAGTTGGCGCAGCGACAACTCGGGAGCCGCGACAGGTCGGGAGGAGAGCTCGGCGGCGATGCCGGGGAAGATCTGCTCGTTGGTGAGCCCCCGCGCCTTCATCTCGCCGTGGCGGCGCCGGACGTACTCCTCGACCGGTTCGGAGAAGTACGCGACGACCTCGGCCACCACCCGAGCGGCCTCTCCTGGGCCGAGCGAGGTGGTGCGGATGAGATGCGCGATCAGATCTTCGTGGGACTGCTGCCGTGCCGTTGACACAGGGCAGGACTTTACGCAGGAAATCGACGGCACGCCAAGAATCTTGCCCGATTTCGGGCAACGATACGCACTTGACCCCCTTGATCCAGCCCCATCTCGTCGTGCCGCCCCCCTGGTGCAGGCAGGATTCCGCCCTCACGCACCCACCGCTGTTGCGCGTGGGCCGTGCACGGGGCCCCGGGGACGCGCTAGAGTCATCTCCGTACCCGGAGAGCGGTTGCCCTCCGCGGTCACGCGGACGTGGCTCAGCTGGTAGAGCATCACCTTGCCAAGGTGAGGGTCGCGGGTTCGAATCCCGTCGTCCGCTCGGAAAGATCCTGGTGGAGTGGCCGAGAGGCGAGGCAGCGGCCTGCAAAGCCGCGTACACGGGTTCAAATCCCGTCTCCACCTCGACGGGGTCTCGCACCGCCGGGATCCGGTAAAGTTGTACATGCACCACGCGGGCGTCACCGCCCGAGTGACCATGCGGACGTGGCTCAGCTGGTAGAGCATCACCTTGCCAAGGTGAGGGTCGCGGGTTCGAATCCCGTCGTCCGCTCTGATTCCTCATCGAGGGCGATTAGCTCAGTGGGAGAGCGCTACCTTGACACGGTAGAGGCCACTGGTTCAATCCCAGTATCGCCCACCATGACATGGCCGCCTTACCGGAACGAGTGGCCGGCCGCGCCCGGTTCCGCAGGTCGGCCGAGGTCGCATTCTCGTACAAGCCGTCTTCCATCCGGAAGGCGGCTTGTGGCGTTCCAGCCAGTTCTGCGTCGTGCGCACCCTGGCGCCGCGGAACCAGGCGGCGGTCGTCTGACGACGCGCATGCGCCGCGGCGGGCCGGCGACGGCGAGCGGCGTCGCCGCTCGTGAGGGTGAAGCCGCCGCCCGGGACCCGAGAGGACCTATGGGACGTCGGCCGGCCGCTGGCCGAGGCCGGCGGGTGGTGGGGCGATGGGCCGGACCTCGCGCCTCCGGCCGTCCGGTCCGCGGCGGATCACGTACTCGGCGACGGCCAGCGCGGTGGCGCCGAGCAGCACTTCGCTCACCGTGGAGACCAGGCGGCTGGCCAGCGCCACCACCGCGGCCGCCGGAGCGGGGAGCACCAGGGTCAGCGCGGCCGTCAGCACCGCCTCGCGGACGCCGATGCCGTCGGGGATGAAGACCGCCGCGATGCCGGCCGACGTGGCGAGGGTGAACGCGCCGACGCACAACGCCAGAGAACGTCCCGGCGGGGCGCCCATCGCGATGGCCAGCGGCCACAGGTGCAGCCCGGTGACCACCCACGACAGGCTCTGCCAGGCGACCGCCAGCCGTACCCCGCGCACCGAGACGGACGTGGCCGCCGCGGGCCTGCGCAGCAGTCGCAGCAGCAGCGCCGAGCCCTGGTTGATCAGTTGCGGCCGCACCAGGACGACCACGATCAGCACGGCGGCGCCCGCGAGCCACGCCGCCCGCGCGCCCAGCATCTGCACGCCCGCGAGCAGCCCGACGGTGAACCCGCTGAGCAGCACCAGGCTCATGACCACCGCCGACGCGCTCATCAGCCGCCCGAAGGTGACGCCGTTGGCCGTGGCGACCTTCGTCATGGCGATCAGGCCGGGCACCCTCCCCGGCACGTACTTCGACAGGAAGCCCACGAAGAAGATCCGGACCACGCGCGGCTCGCTGACCGGCGGGCCGATCTCCAGCAGCACGACGCGCCAGGCCAGGAACCCGAACGACAGCCCCAGCGTGCTGGCCAGCAGCGCGCCGGCCAGCAGGAGGCCGATCTGCCCGGTGTCGCGCTGGGCGAACAGGACGGAGACCACGCTCCAGTCCAGCCGGGACAGCGTCAGCACGATCGCGCCCGCGGCGACCAGCGCGAAGGCGGCGATCAACGCCCGTATCAGCGGACGCGGCAGCCGCGGCGGCCGGGGCAGCCTGATCGCCCTCACTCGCGGGCACCGGCCGACGGCACCGGGGACAGGCCGGTCCTGATCGGCTCTCCTCTCCTGCGGCTCAGCTCGTAGGCGACGCGCAGCAGCCCGACGCAGGCGCCGAGGAAGAACGCCGTGTGGAAGCACAGCTGCATCCAGGTCACCCACAGCGCGAACCCGGCGCCCCGATGCCGGCGGGCGAAGGTGATGAACGGGCGGTTGCCGCTCAGGAACATCCCGAACGTCAACGCCGGTACGGCCAGCAGCCAAGGGCTGAGGAACACCAGCGGCAGGGTGAGGAAGGTGGCCGTCGCCGAGGACGAGGAGACCGCGGGCGGTTTGCGGCGCTTGTGCTGGCCCGTCCCGATCATGTTGAGCTGGAAGCCGACCCTGCCCTCGGCGCGCAGCCGCCGCGCCCTGACCATGATCACCGGAAGGGTGGTGGACCGGACGAACCGCTCCGCCAGGCACCCCCAGAAACGGTCCTCGTCGTCGGCCTTGGTGACCACCGAATCGGTCACCACCAGCCGGTAGCGGGACGGGACCCGCGTGCCGAACTCGAAGTCCTCGCCGTCGCGCAGCCGCTCGTCCAGCCGGCCCGCCTCCTCGAAGACGTGCCGCGGGATCAGCGTGCACGACAGGAACGTCGCCGTGGTCTTCCTGCGCTCGTAGTGCTCGCACAGGACCCGGTAGCGCTCCACCGGCCCGTCGTCGTACAGCGGCTCGGCGTCGTAGATGCCCTGGACCATCCCACAGTCCGGCGTCCGCAGGTACAACGCGACCGCGTTGTGGATCGCGTCGGGCGCCAGCGCCGTGTCGGAGTCCACGAAGAACAGCAACGGCGCGGAGCTGCTCGCCACCCCGAGGTTGCGGGCTCCGGCCGGCCCCTGGTTGCGCGGCGGCTCGACGATCGCGCAGGGGAACTCCCGCGCTATCTCGAGCGAGCCGTCGGTGCTGACGTCGTCGACGACGATCACCTCGGCCGGAGCGTACGTCTGCGCGTACACCGATTCCAGGCAGGCCCTGAGGGTCTTCCTCTTGTTGTAGTTCGGCACGATGACCGCGACATCCGGGTGCAAGGCCGTCACGTCAGTCATATCCGTTCCCTTCATCGGTCAACTCACCGACATGACCACGCGCTGGGCCCGATGGTCGGACAGCCCTTCGGAGCCGGGCAGCTCATAGTCGTGCACGGTCACGTCCGGGGTGGTGTACATCCAGTCGATCCGCCACCAGTCGTCGCTCCCGGCACGGAATGTCGTCGGATAGAGCGACGAGAGCGCCCGCGTCTGGTCGACCAGCCTCTCCGGGAGCAGGCGGCGGATTCCCATCGCCGGGGAGGTGTTCAGGTCGCCGGCGAGCACCACGGTGTTACGGTTGGCCGCGATGTCGGTGCCGACCGCCCGATAGCTCGCCTCGCGCCGGAGCTTCCTGCTGAGGTTGTCCTCGCGGGCCTGGGCGTCGTACAGCCGCCAGTCGAGCGGGGGCTGGCCGGCGTGCCAGTCGTAGAAGGACACGATCTTGCCGTTCACGTCGATGTCGGTGCGCAGCGTCTCGACCGCGTAGCTCTCGGGCCAGTCCCGCACCTTCTCCGGGATCACCTTCTGGTCGGCCGGCAGCCACCGCCGCATGTCCAGGGCGCGCCGCCCGACGATCGGGAACCGCGAGAGCGTGATCTGGTGACCCGCCACCGCGACCTGGTAGCCGGGGAACGCGCGGCGCAGCTCGGGCAGCTTGTCGATCCGCAGCGCCAGGTCGGCCTCCCCCCAGCCTTGCGCCATCAGGTCCCCGGCCTTGATGTCGATGTACAGGTACTCGCTCAGCAGGTAGACGTCGGCGTTCAGCCCGCGCAGGTAGTCGTAGAACCCGGGTGAGTACCGTTCACCGGCCGCGGTGCGCCAATCCTGGTCCCAGAACTCGGTGTTCCAGGCGGCCACGGTGATGGCTCCCGGCGGCGCGGGCGGCGGCGTGTACCAGAGGGTCGCGTAGTTGATCCCGCTCTGCCCGGCGCCGAGCACGCCGGTGACGACGAGCAGCGACATGATCCGCCACCGGACCGGACGGGCCATCGGCGCCACGATCATCAGCAGCGCCGGGACCACCAGGAACAGCAGCGGCGGGATCAGCTCGATCGGCGCCCACAGCGACGTGCGCCCGCTCGCCAGCAGATGGGCCGCCACGAACAGCAGCCAGGCCACCGAGGCGGTCACGACCAGCTTGGTGCCCAGGCACCAGCGGCGCCGCGGGCGGACGAAACGCCCAACGCGCGTCGTCCAGCCCTGACCGGGCTGAGCCGGCGCGCTGGTGATCTGCTCCTCGATCGCGACGTCCCGGTCGCTCATCGGCACCGCCTCGGTGAGTAGGCCAGCGTTGAACGTACTGAGCTTTTCTTGTCGCTTTCTTGTCAAGGGCCGCCACGGGAAAAGGCGCCCGGCCGGCGCGAAAAGCGCGACAAGAATGGGACAAGCCCGCCTGGCTAGCGTGAATCGGACGCGAGGTCTGACGCACATCCGTCCGGAACAACGGCCTCTAGCCCCTGGAGCACATCATGAGTCGGGAGCGCCCGCTAGTCTCGGTCATCATTCCCAGCTACAACCGGTCCGACGTATTACGCCTCTGCCTAAGTGCGGTGAAAAACCAGACTTATCCGCATATCGAGGTCATCGTGGTGGACGACTGCGGCACCGAGGACGCGGCCGAGGTGGCCGCGTCGATGGGAGCCAAGGTGCTGCGCACCGAGGTCAACGGCGGCCCCACCCCCGCGCGCAACCTCGGCGCCGAGCACGCCACCGGCGAAGTCCTGCTCTTCCTCGACGCCGACATCGCCCTCGACCCGGACGCCGTCGCGAACGCGGTGACGATACTCGCCTCCGAGCCGTCGATCGGCGCCCTGGGCGGCATCCTGCTGCCCGAGTCGCTGGTGTCCCAGAGCCTCGCCTCGCAATATCGCGCGCTGCAGATGTACCGCTGGTGGATGCCGGCCCACCGGCCGACCCTGGAGTTGCACGCGTCGGTGCTCGCGGTGCCGGCCAAGGTGTTCGCCGAGGTCGGCCCGTTCGACCCGCTGCTGCGCGAGACCGTCTCCTCCGACTACCGCGTCCGCGTGAAGCGGTCCTATGACGTGAAGCTCACCGACGCCGTCCGGGGCCGCAAGGACCACGACGCCACCGTGCGGACGATCCTGGGCAAGGTGTTCCGCCGCGCCCGCATCAGCGCGATGGACTGGCGCAAGGGCGAGACCCCCGGCGACTCCAAGCCGCGCGCCATCGGCGGCGTCCTGCTGCTCGCCGCCGTCCCGGCCCTGGCCCTGCCCATGGCGGTGGGCCGCGCCGGCGCGGTCGTGCCGCCCGCGCTCGTCGCCGCCGCCATCGCCCTGGACGGCGGCACCCACCGCTTCGCCTTCGCCCAGCGGGGCATCCCGTTCGGCCTGTACTTCTCCGGCGTGCACCTCGCCGTCACCTTCACCGGCGCCCTCGGTGGAGCACTGGGCGTCGTGCAGCGCCTCGCGCTCTCGCGCCTGGAGAAGCCCGCCCAGCTGCTCGCCACGCAGGATTAGGTGACCATGCACGTCATAGGCGCAGGTTTCGGCCGGACAGGAACGCTCTCTCTCAAGACCGCGCTGGAGTGGCTCGGCTTCGGGCCGTGCCATCACATGGTGGAGGTGTTCCAGCATCCCGAGCAGATCCGGTCCTGGCGCGAGGCCACCGGCGGGCGCCCGGCGAACTGGGACGACCTGCTCGTCGGCTACGAGTCGTGCGTGGACGGGCCGACCTCCGTCCACTGGCGCGAGCTCGCCGAGCACTATCCGAAGGCCAAGATCATCTTGACCGTGCGCGACCCGGAGCGCTGGGTGGCCAGCATGAACAGGACCCTGTTCATGCAGCGGCGGCGGATGAACTCGCCCGCGGGCAGAGCCGCCGTCCTGCTGTCGAGGCTGCTCGGCACCGATCTCGCCGAGTTCGTCAGGATGGTCGACACGACCCTCGACGCCCAGACCTTCAGAACGCGGGCCGACCGCGAGCCCGGGCGTGCCATCGAGCTGTTCAAGGCGCACACCGAGAAGGTCGTCGCGGCTATCCCGCCCGAGCGGCTGCTCGTCTTCGACGTCGCCGACGGCTGGACGCCGCTCTGCGAGTTCCTCGGCGTCCCGGTGCCGGCCGCGCCGTTCCCCCGGGTGAACAACACCTCCGACTTCACCCAGAGCGGCAGGGGCAGGGCCGCGCCCATGCTCCTGCGCCGGACCAGGTGAGCGGCCGCATGCCGTCCGCGGAGCCGAAAGGGGCAGCGAACATGGAGGAACGACGGCCGCTCGTCTCGGTCATCGTGCCGAACTACAACTACGCCCGCACGCTCGACCTGTGCCTGAGCGCGCTGGAGCGGCAGAGCCACCCCCGCATCGAGGTGATCGTCGTCGACGACCGCAGCACCGACGACTCGGTGGAGATCGCCCACCGGCACGGGGTGCGGGTCGTGGTCACCGACACCAACATCGGCGCGCCGGCGGCGCGCAACCTCGGCGTGGGGTACGCGCACGGGGAGATCCTGTTCTTCCTCGACTCCGACCTGGCGCTGGCCGAGGACGTGGTCGAGCGCGCGGTGGACCTGCTCACCGCCGATCCCACGCTGGGGGTGGTGTGCGGCACCTACGACCCCGAGCCGCTGATCCCCGACAGCATGGTGGAGCGGTACCGCAGCCTCCAGCTGCACTACTGGATCTCCGGCGACGAGGGCGACATCACCACGATCTACTCCGCGCTGTTCGCCATGCGGGCGGAGGTCTTCCACGAGGTGGGGCCGCTCAACCCGGCGCTGCGGCACAGCGAGAACGCCGAGTACGGCCACCGCGTCACAGGGCGGGGGTACCGGATCGTCCTGGACAACAGGATCCGCGGCAGGCACGACCATGACGACCGGCTGCGCGTGGTGCTGTCGAAGTTCTTCCACCGCGCGCGCCTGCACATCCCGCTGTACCTTCGCCGCCCGGACTTCAACGGCGGCCCGGCCAACAGCAGCCGCGGCTGGGGGGCGCTCGCCGCCCTGTTCGCCGTGCTCGCGGCGCCGTTGCCGGCGCTGCTCGGTCCCCTCTGGCTGCTCGCGCCGATCGGGCTGCTGCTCGGCTCGATCGCGGCCGACCTCGGCATGTACCGCTTCGTCCGGCGCTATGCCGGCACGCCGTTCACCGTCTACTTCGCCGCGGTCCACTTCCTGGTGAACGTCACCGTCGGGGTGGCGGTGTTCGCCGGCGCGGCCCAGTGCCTGCTGTCCAGCCGGTTCCGGCGCACCTACGACGTGACGCCCCCCTCCGCGCCGGTGGGGGTGTGAGCATGACCGGCCACTCCCCCCTGGTCTCGGTGATCGTGCCGAACTACAACTACGCCACCTCGCTGGAGCTCTGCCTGCGCGCCATGCAGGCCCAGACCTACCGGCCGATCGAGCTGCTGGTGGTGGACGACGGCAGCACCGACGACTCGGTCGCCGTCGCGCGGCGGCTCGGCGTGCGGGTCGTGAGCACCGAGCGCAACATGGGGGTGGCCGGCGCGCGCAACCTCGGCGTCGCCCACGCCCGTGGCGAGATCCTGGTGTTCGTCGACTCCGACGTGGCCGCCTACCCCGAGTCCGTCGAGGTGGCGGTGGGCATGCTGGCGGCCGATCCGCGGCTCGGCGCGGTGTGCAGCATCCACGACCCCGAGCCGCTGATCCGCGACAGCCTCGTCGAGGAGTACCGCGCGCTGCAGTACTACTACTGGACGGCCAGCTCGGAGGGGCCGATCTCGTTCCTGTTCCCGGCGCTGGTCGCGATGCCCCGCAGGGTGTACGACGAGATCGGCCCGTTCAACACGCAGCTGCGCGAGACCGAGGAGGTCGACTACGGCCACCGTCTCACCCAGCGGTACGACATGGTGCTGACCAGCGCGGTGCGCTCCCGGCACGACCATGACGACAAGCTGTTCAAGCTGCTGCGCAAGCTGTACCGGCGCGGGCGCGCCCGGGTGCCGCTGTACGCCCAGCGGCGGCGCTTCGCCCGCGGGTTCGAGACCTCCAACCGGGCGGGCGGCAGCCTCGCCGCGCTGGCGGCGGTGGCGGCGGTGCCGGTGGCGGCGCTGCTCGGCCCGGCCGGCGCCGCGCTGCCGGTCTTGGCCCTCGCCGTGTCGATCGTCGCCGACCTCGGCATGTACCGGTTCGTGCTGCGCAGGCGCGGCCCGCTGTTCCTGCTGTACTACGGCGCCGTGCACTTCCTGGTGAACCTGGCCATCGCGGGCGGGGTGGCCGCCGGGGTGGCCCGGTGGCTGTGCTCGGCGAGGTTCCGCCGGCTCTACGAGCCGGACCTGCGCGTGCTGCCCTCGGCCGCCGGGGAGGCGGTGAGCTGACGGTCCCGCACGCGCCCGCCCCGGCCGGATCATTCCGGCCGGGGCGGGCGCGTTGGTCGTCGATCAGCCGGTGACCTGGGCGAACAGGAGTTCGCGGGTTCCGGCCCGCCGGGCCGCCCGCGTCAGCGGGTCATGCTCGCCGCACAGAATGCTCTGGTGCAGCGCGCGCAGCTCAGGTCCGGGCTCGATGCCGAGGTGGTCGGCGAGGTACCCGCGCAGGCGGGCGTACAGGGCCACCGCCTCCGCGGTGCGTCCCAGGGCGCAAAGACCGCGCATCAGCATGCTGGCGAGCGGCTCGGCGAGCGGATGGCGGGGAACCAGCGGCGTGAGCTCGCCGACCACCATGTCGGGACGCCCCATCCGCAGGTGCGCCTGCGCCCAGGTGGCGAGGGCGCCGACGAACTGCTGCTCCATGCTGTACCGCATCCGGGCGGCCCAGTCTCCGGGGATGCCGGTCAGCGGCGAGCCGCGCCACAGTTCCATCGCCTCGGCCAGCAGCGCGGCCTGGGCGAGGTCGTCGCCGGCCCGGGCCTGCGCCTGCTTGGCCAGCCGGCGGAACCGGTGGGCGTCCACCCGTTCGGGGTCGACCTCCAGCACATAGCCGCCGCAGTGGCGCTCGATGGAGACCGCGGTCCCCGCCAGCGCCTGCCGCAGGCGTGCGATGTGGGCGTACAGCGAGTCCGCCGCCCGATCCGGCGGAAGATCCCAGACGCGCTCGATCAGCGTCCCGAGGGGTACGGGGCGATCGGCGTCGACCGCCAGTGCGGCCAGCACCGCGCGTCGCTGGGGCGGCCCCAGGGGGACGCGGCGGTCATCGACGGTCACCTCGACCGGTCCCAATAAGCGGACCTCCATTGCCTTCCTTCCGTGTCGCTCTCAGAACGGGACGGCAGCCGCCAGGGACGGGTTGTGGACGAACAGGAGCGTCACACCCAGGGTGGCGGCCCACAACATCGAGTTCGCGACCAGGACGCGGTCGCGCAGCAGGACGCGGACCGGGTCACCGCCGTCTCCGTCGATCAGCTGGATCTGCAGGTAACGGAAGAGGGCGAACAGCGCGAAGGGGGTGGACAACAGCATCGCCGTCTGGCCGTGCTCAGGGCCGAAAGGGCCTTCGTCGCGCAGGTAGGTCAGGCCCGAGACCAGGGCGAGCACGGAGGCGATCTGGAGCAGCCAGTTGGTCAGCTCCATCGAGTAGCCCCGCAGCGCCGGCCGGTGCACGGCCCCGGTCTCCAGCAGTTCCTGGCGCCGCTTGCCGATGAGCAGCAGCAGGGACATCGAGAACACCGTGACGAGCAGCCAGGCGGGCACCGGCCCTCCGGTCACCTCGTATCCCTGAAGGACGCGCAGGACGAAGCCGACCGCCACGGTGCCGACGTCGACCAGCGGGACGTGCTTGAGGAAGCGGCTGTAGGCCACGTTGAGCGGGAGGTACACCAGCACCGGCCAGTACGTCCCCGGCGCCTGGGCGATCACGGCGCCGAGCAGCGCCAGCAGGACGGCGCAGCACAGGCAGGCGGTCAGGACCCCCACGCGGCCGGAGGCGATCGGGCGATGGCGCTTGACGGGATGGTGGCGATCGCGGTGCCGGTCGGCGATGTCGTTGCCGATGTAGACGGCGGCGGACGCCAGGATGAAGGCGATCGTGGCCATGACGATCCCGCCCGCTTCGGCGAGAGTCCACGGAGAGGCGCCGATGAGCGCCAGCGGCACCAGCAGGATCGCCTTGGCCGCGTGCGAGGGGCGGATGAGACCGGCGAGATCCGCCGTGCGGCGCGGCCTGGCCTCCACCACCAGGTCCGGTACGGGTTCGGAACGCTGCGGGCTTTCTGGAACGTCTGCCGATTCGACGACGTGCATGATTTACCCCGGTCAGCTCAGAAGAAGACTTTCGCCAGCGACAGCGCGCCCTGGCGCCACGCGTCGCGGCTCGTCTGGCCCGCGCCGCCCGGCGAGCCGGCCGCGCGGTGTGCCCGCCACCATTCGTAGGTGCGCAGGATCGCGTCCTGGTTGGACAGCCGTGGCCGGAAGCCGAGCCGTTCACGGGCCTTGTCGATGCTCACGTAGGAGTCGGCCAGCAGTTTGAGCACCAGCCGCCCGTACACCGGGGACAGCCTGCTCCGCTCCAGCAGCCGCAGCCCGGCGAGGGCCGGGCGGGCGGGCAGCGAGACGACGCGCCTGCCGTGGCCGGCCGCGTCGAGCACCGCCTGGAAGTCCTCCCGCAGCGTGCCGAACTCGGCGGCCGCCAGGTTGTAGGTGTCGTTCGCGACGGCGGGCGGGGCCTTGAGGACGCCGGTCACGGCGTCCACCAGGTCCTCTATGGCGAACATCTGGATGCGCCCGTCGCCGCGGCCGAGGATCGGGAAGTTGCGGCCCTCCTCGGCCCACTCGAAGAGCATCGCGAACAGGCCCATGCGGCCGGGACCGAGGAAGGTCTTGGGGCGCAGTATCGGGACGCACATCCCACCGGAACGGTACTTCTCGGCCAGTTCCTCCGCCTCGGCCTTGGCCCTGGTGTAGGGGTCGACCGGCTCGCGCGGATGTTCCTCCGGCGTGGGCACCAGCTTCGGCAGCCCGTACACGGCGGTGGAGGAGATGTGGACCAGCCGTTCCACGCCGGCCCGGCGCCCGGCCTCGAGGACGGTGTGGGTGCCGTTGACGATCAGGTCGTGGATCTGTTCGGCGGGGTAGCTCGGCAGCGCGCCGGCGCAGTGCACGACCGCGTCGGCCCCGGTCATCATCTCGGTCATCAGCGACAGGTCGCGGATGTCGCCGAGCCGGTGCCGCGCTCCCGGAAGCGGCTCGGGCAGCGGCCGCACGTCCACGCCGAGCACGTCGTGGCCCTCGAGGACGAGCCGGCGGGCCAGGTTGCCGCCGAGCATTCCGGCGCTGCCGGTCACTACGACCCGGTAGACCATCGCGACCCCACCTTCTCCCGCACGAATCGGCCGAGCAGCCGCGGCAGGCCCTTGGCCAGTGTCTTGTCGAGGCAGTCCAGGAAGTACTCGACGTCGGCGGGCTCGATGGCGAGGGTGGGCGCGACGACGAGGGGGTTGTCGGCGTTCGGGCTGTAGTACGAGACGATCCCGTGTTCGCGGTAGAGGTCGGCGATCACCGACAGGGTGATCAGCTTGGTGCGGAACTGCGGGTCTCCGGAGAAGCCCGGCGCCAGCTTGGCGGCCAGGTCGAGCACCTTCGGACCACCGATCAGGAACACCCCCCACAGCGCTCCCGTACCGGTCACGCGGCCGACCACGTCGGGGTAGCGCTTCTGGATGTTCTCCAGGCCGGGGCGCAGGATGCGCTCGATCTGGCGCGCTCGCGCGGGATAGTCGTCCTCGACGACCACGTTGACCGCCTCGATGGCGGTGACGGTCTCCTCGCCGAAACCGTAGTAGGTCGTGCTGTGCAGGATGACGTCGGAGAGCCGGTCGTAGGCCTTGCGGAAGACGCGCTCGCGCGCGGTGTACCCCGCGATCGACGCCTTGCCGCCGCCCAGCGACTTGGAGTACACCAGGATGTCGGGCAGCAGGTCCGGGTAGCGCATGAAATAGAACAGGCTGCCCGTCTTCCCCCAGCCCGTGTACACCTCGTCGAAGATCAGCATGATGTCGTGCTCGTCGCAGAGCCGTCGCAGCTCGTACAGGTCCGTCTCCGACCACGAGCGCATGCTCGAGGCGCTGAACGGCTCGGCCATGATCGCGTAGACGTCGCACTTCCCGTCGGGGGTGCGCGCCGCCTCGATCGCCTCCCGCACGGCCGCGACGTCGCCGTAGGGGTAGACGACGATGCCCGGAAGCCCGGGGAAGCGGAAGGCGTTCTCGGCCGATCCGGTCAGGCTCCCCGCGCCGAGGGTCTTGCCGTGGAAGCTGATGTCGGATCGCAGGATCGTGTTGCGCCGCCCGCCGTGGTACTTGTACGCCATCTTGATGGCGCCCTCGTTGGCCTCGGCGCCCGAGTTCGGGAAGTAGGAGATGTTCAGGTCGCCCGGCAGCAGCTCGGCGATGTTGTGGCTCAGCGCGGCCACGTACGGGGAGAAGAACGCCTTGTGCACCTCCATGCGCCGCAGCTCGGCGTAGCGGCGGCGGGCCGCGAGGATCCTCGGGTGGTTGTGGCCGTGGTTGAGGACGCCGACCCCTCCGGTGACGTCGAGGATCCGGCGACCGTCGCGTGTCCAGATCCAGGCGCCCTCGGCGCGTTCGACGAGTTCACGGCCGAATCCGAAGGAGGTCATGAGATTGACCTGACTGCGGCTGACATACCTTCTGTACAGGTCTTGCACCTGTTTTACGCTGAGATTCTCACACTCATCGACGCCGATCAGTTCAGACACGTCTGCCCTTCCCTTACGCGTTCGCACGAATTCCGCAAGGTGCCGGCCTTCCTCTCCGCGACGAGAAGAAGAAAGACATGTCAGCAATAGTGGTAAATATGGCTATACCTGGCACCATACAAATATGTATAGGTCGACGCCGTCGTGCGGCGAGGAACCATGCGGCTCCGCCGCGCCGGGCGCCCGTCACGCGACGGGATCAGGCCGGCCACCTCGTCGTCGAGCCATGGGGAACCGGCGGTGACAGCTCCGGCGACATCTCCGGACGCCGCAGGATCTGGACGCCGAACTCGGCGCTCCGCTCCGTCCGCCGGTCGGGCGGGTCGCCGGCGGCGCGGGCGATGACCAGATAGCTGTGCAGCGCCCGTCGCACGGCCCGCGCCTGGTCGTCCTCGGTCTCCTCGTGCCTGCCCCGTTCGCGGGCGAACAGGCGGAGCAGGTCGTGCATGCGATATCGGCCCGGCTCGCGGGCTTCGAGGAGCTGGACGTCGGCGAGGCGGTCCAGGAGGTCGGCGGCCTGTTCCTCGGAGCGGCCGGCCAGGGCGGCGGCGACCGTGACGCTGATGTCGGACCCGCCGAGCAGGCTGAGCAGCCGGAACATCCGGGCCTCCTCGGCGTCCAGGCCCCGGTAGCTCATCATGAAGCACGCCCGGACGGCCCGGTCGTCGGCCTGGAGCTCGGACAGGCGGCGGTCCTCGACGGAAAGACGGCCGGCGAAGGCGCGCAGCGACAGGCCGGGCCGGGCGATGAGCCGGGCGGCGGCGATCCTGATCGCCAGGGGCAGGCCGCCGCAGAGCCGCGCGATCGTGTGGGCGGCCGGCTGGTCCGCGGCGACGCGCTCCTGGCCGATCAGGCGGCTCAGCAAGGTGAACGTCTCGTCCTCGGCCATGACGCCGAGGCGGAGATGCGCGACGGCGTCCAGCGAGGTGAGCATCCTGCGGGCGGTGATCAGCACCCGGCAGGTGGGACTCGCGGGCAACAGCGGCCGCACCTGCGCGGCGTCACAGGCGTTGTCGAGCAGCAGGAGCAGGCGCCTGCCGTCGGTCAGCGAACGGAACCGCGCCGCCGCCTCGTCCACGTCGGCCGGCGGCGCGGACTCCTCACCGAGGGATCGCGACAGGCGGGCGAGGACGTCGGCGGGATTCAGCGGTGCGACGTCGGGGGTCGAGCCGTGCAGGTTCACGTACAGCCGGCCGTCGGGAAAGCGGTCCGCGACCTGGCGGGCGACGTGCACGGCGAGCGCGGACTTGCCGATGCCGGCCGCCCCGGTGATCGCGGATATGACGAGCGCGCCGGAGTCCCCGGAGGTCAGCGCCGCCTCCAGGCGGGAGACCTCGGAGACCCGCCCGGTGAAGGCGGCCGAGTCGAGCGGCAGCTCGGCCGGGGCGAAGCCCCTGCGGGCGGGGACCGCCCGGGGCGGGGCCAGGGTGGGGTCGTCGGCCAGGATGCGCCGGTGCATGACGACCAGGTCCGGGCCGGGATCGATGCCCAGTTCGGCCGCGAGCGTCTCCCGCGCGGCCTGGTACACCGCGAGCGCGTCGGCCCGGCAGCCGGAGCGGTACAGGGCCAGCATGAGCTGGGCCATGCGCCGTTCGTTCAGCGGGTCACCGCGGGTCAGCGCCTCCAGGTCGGCGAGCACCTCGCCATGCTGGCCGAGGGCGAGGCGGGCCTCCAGCGAGGCGTCCACGACGGTCGCCCTCAGCCGTTCCAGCCGGGCCGTCTCGCCGCGCAACGGCGCGGGCAGGGTCAGCCCCTCAAGGACGGCCTCGGCGCGCCACAGGCCGAGGGCGCGGGTCAGCCGTTCGAGCGCGACATCGTTGCGCCCTTCGGACAGCGCCCGGTGTCCCTGCGCGGCGAGTTCCTCGAACAAGGTCACGTCGACCTCGCCGGCGGCGACCCGGAGCACGTACCCGTTGGAGCCCGCCTCGATACGGGACGGAGAGCCGAGCACCCTGCGCAGCGCGGAGATGTAGGTGTAGAGGTTCGACTCGGCGTTGGCGGGAGCCCGCTCGCCCCACAGCCAGTCGAGCATCCGCCGGCTCGGGATCGCCTTGCCCGCGTTGAGCAGCAGGGCGGCGAGCAGCAGCCGCTGTTTTCGCCGCCCGAGGGCGATCGGCTTCCCATGGTGCGCCCGGACCTCGATCGGTCCGAGGATCTTGAAATCCATCCTCATCACCTTGCAGCGCACAGTGACCACGAACATGAACCGTACAAATGCATATTCATCGGGTTTGCTGCGACCATGATCGACGGGACTGGCCTTCGAGCGGCGGCCTCGAGGCAGGGAGCAGATTGATCGCGCGGCCGGAATGCCCGGGCACGCCGGCGCTCCGCGAGGTGATCATCGACGTCGGACATCCGGTCTCCGGCCACGCGGAAAGAAGGGAAGCCTCCGAGAAGGCGTTGACGGGATCGCGCGCGACCGCCCGCCGGATGAAACGTTCACCAGGCGGCGAAAACGTATGCCCGGCGCCCTCCTACGGCCCGCTCGCGTGAATCCGGATTCCGCGCGGCCTTCGCGCGGCCGGCCGGACGGTCCGGCCCTCTATGCCGATCAGATCGGGCACGCATGCCTTCCTTCCATTGCACGGGCGGCTCGAGCCCGCAGGCGGCGGCGGTGAACCCTCGGCGGAGTGGCGGCCATTGGCACAGCGGCGACGGCAGCACAACAGTAGGTATGGCCGCCCGAATTCACGTAGCGCGGACCAGATTTTTCATCATTCGTCACGAAGCCTTCGATATTGCCGGGCCACTCCCGTCGCCGGTGGTGCGGGCGTTTCGTGATCCCCCGCAACCGGACACCATAAATCCACATTTCGGCCCATTCCGGTCAGGGTGGCATATGTCCAGACTTGGTCTGTAGCATCCGTTGCAACCCACGTCCCTGACCGACGGAGTGTCCGGCATGGGAGACTTATTCCGCGTGCTTCACAATAGGCTGGACGCCAACGCCCGCCGCGCCGTGGACGTCTACGCGCGGGAACTGGCCGAATACCGAATGATGTCGACGGCTTCGCGAGGGCGCAGCTCATTAATGGATTTCGCGGTGATCCTGCGCCGGCGCATGATCACCCTCGCCGAGGACGACCAGCCCTTCGACGACGAGGACCTCGCCTACATATCGTCGGTCGGCAAGGAGCGCGGCGAGACGGGCGTGTCGCTGGCCTCCCACCGGCGGGTGCTCGTCCTGCACTCCAGCCTCACGCTCAGCGAGATCAAGGACGCGGCCGGCCCCAACGACCTCGACGCCCTGATGCTGACGCTCGGCTGGCTCGCGCCCCAAGGCGTGATCGCCCAGAACGCCTACACCCGCGGGTACATGGAGGGCCAGGAACGCCACCTGCCCCTGGTCACCCGCGTCCAGCTTCTCGCCAAGATGCTGCTCGCCGACGACCCCGCCGCCCCCGACCTGGCCGGCAATCTCTGCATGCCCGTGCCCGAACGCTACCTCGTGACGGTCGTGCGCATCGCGGGCCGGCCGTTCCGCTGGGTGGAGCGGGTGCGGGACGAGATCATCGAGGCGCTGGTCGAGGCCCACCGGGTCCCGCTGGCCTGGCCCTCCCGGGAGGAGTTCGTGGCACTGGTGCCGGAGGGCGGCGGGCCGACGGCGGTGGAGCGCGCGCTGGCCCTCGTCCGCGAGTTCTCGGCCGCGATCGGCCGGCCGTGCTCGACCGGCTCCGCCCTGGGCCGCGTCAACGCGCTGGCCGGAGCGCTCGCCATGGCCCGACAGGTCAGCCAGGTGGCGCCCGTCCAGACCGTCCCGCGTCGCGTCCACGGCATGCCCGACGTCTTCGTCGAACTCGGCGCCGCCCAGCTTCCCCAGGTCGACGAGTGGCTGCGCGGCGTCGCCCGGCGGCTCGACGCGGGTCCCGACCTGCTGACGACCTTGGAGGTCTACTATCGATGCGACATGAACCGGCTGCTCGCCGCCGCCTCCCTGCACATCCACCCCCGCACGCTGGACTACCGCCTCCAGCGGGTCCGCGAACTGACCGGTCTGAACCCCGGCTCCACCCGCGGTGTGCGCGTCCTGAACACCGCCGTCGCCCGCGCCCTCGCCGGCGGCCGGCCGGACCCGGACGACGCGCTGATCTGACGCGTGTCACGGGGTTTTCCGAATGTTTCGACGTGACGGAAACGTGTCTTGACAGGCCGACTTACACAAATCTAGATTGACGTGCCGTCCGTAAATGTCGCATACGTATCGAAAAGTTTCGGCGGGCCTCGAAAGAGTGGACGACCGGCGTCAGACGATGCCGGTCCCGGCCCGCCGGTCACCGCATCGACGACCATGGAGCCGCGGCCGGCCCGCGGTGCTCGAGTACGGAGATCAGCGTGGAGCCCAGGACAACGTCCCGCCGCACCTTCCTCAGTCTTTCGCTGGGCCTGCCCCTCGGAGCCGCGCTCGCCGCTTGCGGCAGTTCGGGACCCGGCACCAGCGCGGGTGGCGGCGGAGGTGGAGGCGGCGCCAAGGCCACCTATTGGTACCTGTCGACGCAGCCCGCGGAGGGCATCCGCAAGGCGGCCGTGGACCGGTTCAACCAGGCCAACCCCAACGGTCAGATCACCGCCACGCCCTTCCAGAACGACGCCTACAAGACCAAGGTCAAGACGGCGATCGGCGCCGGCCAGGCGCCCACGCTCATCTTCGGCTGGGGCGGCGGCACCCTGCGCAGCTACGCGCAGGCCGGCCAGGTCGATGACCTGACCCCCTGGTTGCAGCAGAACGCCGCCGTCAAGGACCGGCTGTTCGACTCCGCCTTCCCCGCCGCGACGATCGACGGCAAGATCTACGCGCTCCCCATCGAGCGGGTGCAGCCGATCGTCCTGTTCTACAACAAGAAGGTGTTCGAGCAGGTCGGCGCCAAGCCCCCGGAGACCTGGGGCGACATCATGGACCTGGTGCCCAAGTTCACCGCCAAGGGCATCGCCCCGTTCTCCCTGGCCGGGCAGTCGCGCTGGACCAACATGATGTGGCTGGAGTTCCTCTACGACCGCATCGGCGGTTCGGAGGTCTTCCAGGCCGTGTTCGACGGCGAGAAGGACGCCTGGAACAACCCGGCCTCCCTGGAGGCTCTGGCCAAGGTGCAGGAACTGGTCAAGGCCGGCGGCTTCATCAAGGGCTTCTCCTCCATCACCGCCGACTCCAACGCCGACCAGGCGCTGCTGTACACCGGCAAGGCCGCGATGATGCTCCACGGAACCTGGTCCTACGGCGTCCAGAAAGACCAGGGCGGTGACTTCGTGCCGAGCGGCGGCCTGGGCTACATGAACTTCCCGCCGATCGACGGCGGCAAGGGGGACATCAGCGACACCGTCGGCAACCCCGCCCAGTACCTGTCCATCTCCTCCAAGGCCACCCCGGAGGAGAAGGAGATCGCCAAGAAGTTCCTCGCCACCGGGCTGTCCACCGACCAGGAGGTCAAGGACTGGATCGAGAAGGCAGGGTCGGTGCCGATCGTCAAGGGCACCGACAGCCAGCTGGCCGCCTCCAAGGACGCCGAGTGGCTGAAGTTCCAGTACGACATCGCCAGCAAGGCCAAGGTGTTCGCCCAGTCGTGGGACCAGGCGCTCAGCCCGACGGCGGCCGAGGTGCTGCTGGACAACATCTCCAAGCTCTTCCAGCTGTCCATCTCCCCCCAGCAGTTCGCGACCAACATGAACGCGGTCATCGGCAAGTGAGCACCCTCGCGGCCTCCGCCCCGCGAGGGACTCCGCCCGCCGCCACGCGCGGCGGGGAGCGCTCCCTCGCGTGGCTGGCCCTTCCCGCACTGATCGTCTTCATCGCGTTCGCCGTGATCCCGCTGATCGGGGTCCTGCTGCTCAGCTTCACCACCTGGGACCAGGTCGGCGTCATCCAGCCGTCCGGCCTCACGAGCTGGCGCGCCGTCCTGTCCGACCCCGGGCTCCCGCACGCGCTGTGGGTGACGTTCCTGGTGGTGGCCGTCTCCTGGGCCGTCCAGACGCCGCTGAGCCTGCTGCTCGGGGTGTTCCTGGCCGGCGCCCAGCGCTACCGCGCCGTACTGGCGGTGCTCTACTTCATCCCGCTCCTGCTCAGCTCGGCGGCCATCGCCGTCGCCTACAAGGCGCTGCTCGACCCGAACTTCGGCCTCGGCGCCGGGCTCGGACTCGATCTGCTCCGCCAGGACTGGCTGGGAGAGGGCCACCTCGCCTTCGCCGTAGTGATCTTCGTGGTGTCGTGGCAGTACATCCCGTTCCACTCGCTGATCTACCAAGGCGGGGTGCGCCAGATCCCGAAGTCGTTGTACGAGGCCGCCGAGATAGACGGCGCCGGGCGCGTCCGCACGTTCTTCAACATCACCCTGCCGCAGCTGAAGTACACGATCATCACCTCCTCGACGCTCATGGTGGTGGGGTCGCTGACCTTCTTCGACCTGATCTTCGTGCTCACCGCCGGCGGCCCGGGGGACGCGACCCGCGTGCTCGCCCTGGACATGTACAAGCGGGGCTTCCAGGCCAACCTCATGGGCCCGGCCAGCGCGATCGCCGTCATCCTCGTCCTGGTCGGCCTCGCCCTGGCGCTGCTGCTGCGCCGGCTCGGCGGGGGAAGCGACAGCACCAGCCAGCTGGACGGAGCCTGACATGGGAACGACCGTCATCGAGGCCCCCGACCGGACGGCCGAGCGCCACGCCCAAGGGCGCGCCGGCAAGCCGACCCACCACCGCAACTGGCTGGGCGGCGCGGCCGGGTGGCTGTGGCTGGCCATCGTCATCGTGCCGATCTACTGGATCGTCATCACCAGCTTCAAGGCCCAGTCGAGCTACTACGCGGCCAACCCGCTCGCGCCCCCGCTCGAGCCGACCCTGGAGAACTACCGGGCGGTCATCGAGGCGGACTTCGCGCAGTACTTCATCAACAGCGTCATCGTCACCGTCGGCGCGATCGTCCCCGCGGTGGTCTTCTCGTTCATGGCCGCCTTCGCCATCGTGCGCAGCGGCGGCGGCCGCTTCCTGAGCGGGGTCAGATGGATGTTCATGATGGGCCTGGCCATCCCGCTACAGGCGGTGATCATCCCGATCTACCTGATCATCATCCGGCTCCAGATGTACGACACCCTGATGGCGATGATCCTGCCGTCGATCGCCTTCGCCATCCCGCTGTCGGTGCTGGTGCTGGCCAACTTCATCCGTGACGTGCCCAAAGAGCTGTTCGAGTCGATGCGGATGGACGGCGCGAGCACCTGGGTGATCCTCTGGCGCCTGGCCTTCCCGCTCACCCGCCCGGCGGTGGTGACGGTGACCATCTACAACGGGCTGCACACCTGGAACAACTTCCTGCTCCCCCTCATCCTCACCCAGGACCCGAGCAAGCGGACGCTGCCGCTGGCCCTGTGGTCCTTCCAGGGCGATCACGGCGTCAACGTCCCGGCGGTCCTGGCCGCCGTCGTCCTGACCACCCTGCCCATCCTCGTGCTCTACGTCGTCGGCCGCCGCCAGCTTCTCAGCGGCCTCACCGCCGGCTTCAGCAAGTAACCCCGGCGGGGAGGCCCGGCCCGGCCACACCGGGCCGGGCCTGCCGCGTCCCCGTCACTCGGAGCCGGGACGCCGCCCGGCGCGGCGCGCCGGTCA